>CAYWTI010000033.1:0-3829 GCA_964461175.1 uncultured Actinomycetes bacterium
GCCAGGACCATCCACGTCAGGGGCGAACGAATCGCGTTGCGCATGCGCCCAAGCTAGGGGCGCACCGCGAGAAAGAGAACCCTGCCTGTTAAGAGGCGCGCAGCCGCCGCAGCGCCGCCACGCCGCGGTCGATTGTCGCGATCTTCTTCGGAAAGCTGAAGCGCACATAGCCGCGTCCGAGCCCGGGGTCGTGGTAGAAGCTCGACCCCGGCACGGTAGCGACGGCGACCTCCTCGATGAGCCGGCGCGCGAACGCCACATCGTCCCCATCTCCGAGTCGTTCGAAGCCCGCCATCACGTAGTAGGCGCCCTCGGGCTCGCGGACCTCGAAACCGCACTCGCGCAGGCCGGCGACCATGGCGTCGCATCGCTCGCGGTAGTCGCCGAGCAGCGCGACATAGAAGGAAGGAGGCAGCTCGAGGGCGTGGGCGATCGCGATCTGGAGCGGGTGCGCGGCGCCGACGGTCAGGAAGTCGTGGACCTTGCGGATGCCGGCGGTCAGCGCCGGCGGGGCGATCAGCCATCCGATCCGCCAGCCGGTCACGGAGTACGTCTTGCTGGCGCCGCTGATCGTGATCGTGCGCTCGGCCATGCCCGGCAGCGTCGCCATGCTGATGTGCTTGCCGGTGTAGACGAGGTGCTCGTAGATCTCGTCGGTGATGGCAACAGCGTCGTGCTCAGTGCACAGCCGCGCGATGTGCTCGAGCTCAGCCCGGGAGAAGACCTTGCCGGTCGGGTTGTGCGGCGTGTTGACGACGATGGCGCGCGTCCGAGCGCTGAAGGCCGCCTCCAGCTCGTCGGGATCGAAGGACCAGTCCGGCGCGCGCAGAGTGACGAAGCGCGGCACGGCGCCGCTGAGCACGCAGTCGGGACCGTAGTTCTCGTAGAACGGCTCGAAGACGATCACCTCGTCGTCTGGGTCGACCGCGGCGAGCATGGCGGCGATCATCGCCTCGGTCGCGCCGCAGGAGACCGTGACCTCGGTGTCCGCGTCGACCTCGCGGCCCCACGCCGTCGACTGCTTGCGTGCGATCGCCTCGCGCAGCGGCGCGGCGCCCCACGTCGTCGCGTACTGGTTGTGCCCATCGCGCAGAGCCTGGGCGGCGGCCTCGACTATGCGCGGGTCGGGATCGAAGTCGGGAAAGCCCTGGGCGAAGTTGACGGCCTTGTCGGGCCCGTGGAGCGCCAGGTTGAGCCGTGTCATCTCCCGGATGACAGACTCGGTGAAGCTCTGCGCCTTCAGCGACTGGCGCATCCCGCCGCGCCTAGTGTCCGGGATCGGCTCGCTCCAGGTGCAGGTCCGTGCTCGAGCACGAGTAGCACCGCACCGGACGCTCGAGGCTGCGCTCCCACCAGCCGCAAACGTTGCAGGTCCACCGCGTCTTGGCGAAGAAGTCGAGGACGTCCGAGCGGCTGAGCAGGCCCACCATCTTGCCGCCACGGATGACCGGCACGCGACGGATGCGCTCGCCGATGAGCAGCCGCGCCGCCTCGTCGATGCCCGTCTCCTCGGTGACCGAGATGACGCGCGGGCTCATGATGTCGCGCGCCGTCTTGCCGCGCTTGGAGAACACGTCGGTCTCGGACACTATGCCGACGACGTGGCCCTCGTTCGCGACGACCGGCGCGCCGGTGATGTGCTTGGAGCTGAGCGTGCTCGCGATCTCCTCGACCGGAGTGTCCTCGCGAAACGTGATCACGTTCCGCGTCATCACGTCCTTGACGGGTATCACTTGGAGTGGCCCGCGCTGGCGGGACGCCGCGATCGAGCGGCATCGGCGGCCGGAGCCAAGGAGGGGGTGGCGTGAGGAGGAGCGCAAACCTCATGGGGTCCCCGCGTCGTGGATCGCGGGGGCAGCGACGAAGCGCCGGGCCCCCCGACGCCGGCTTCAGCGCCACCCGGGGTCCCCGCGAAATCGAAGATTTCGTGGGGTGGGATGGCGCCCGGCCGCCGAGGTTGCTCTAGCGCGTGCGGACTGTCAGCGCGGGCCACTCTGAAGGAGTCTAGCCACGGTCTCCAGGTTGGCGTTGCCGCCGGACAAGATCAGGCCGATGCCCGCCGCGCGCGGCAGCTTGCCCGCGAGGAAAGCCGCGAGCGTGAGCGCTCCGGTCGGCTCGATCGCGAGGTGAAGTCGCGTCCACGCGATATCGACGGCGGCCGCGATCTCGTCCTCGGTCACGGTCACGACCTCGTCCACCAGGCCGTTCTCGAACATGACCTCGAAGTTCCGCTTCCCGATCGCTGTCGTGCGCACGCCGTCGGCGAGCGTGGTCGGCGACGACGCCAGCGCCTGGATGCTGTGCGAGCGCCACGAGCGGTAGCCGTCGTCGGCGGCGACCGGCTCGACGCCCACGACGCGGATGTGCGCGCCGGCGTTCTTGGTCGAGATCGCGGTCCCGGAGAGCAGTCCGCCGCCACCCAGCGGCGCGACGACAACCTCGAGGTCGGGTGCGTCCTGGAGCAGCTCGCGCGCGGCCGTGCCCTGGCCGTGGATCACGTCCCAGTCGTCGAAGGGATGGACGAGCGTGTAGCCGCGCTCGGCCATCGTCTCGTGCAGCCGCTGCTCGCGGTTGGCGAACGTGATGCCGTCCTGGATCACCTCCGCGCCGAGCGCGCGAGTCGCCGCGACCTTGCCCGGGTTGGCGTCCTCGGGGATGAGGATCAGAGCCGGGATGCTGGACTTCGCCGCCGCAAGCGCAACGGCCTGGGCGTGGTTGCCGGAGCTAACGGCGATGACGCCGCGGGGCTTCTCGCCGCGTGCCAGCAACGACAGGATGGCGTTGAACGCACCGCGCGGCTTGAACGAGCCGGTGACCTGGAAGCACTCCGGCTTGAGACGCAAGACGCGGTCGAGATCAGATGTGAGCATGGGCGTGCGCCGCACATGGCCGTGGATGCGAGCCGCCGCCCTGCTGACCTGCTCCGCGTGCTGTTCGACGTAGCCGGTCACGCCGCGGTCGCGTCCCGCTCCACCTGGAGCGCTCGTCGTGGCGACCGGCGGAAGTTGGTGAGCACGATCCCGACCATGATCACGACCATGCCGGCGACGACGGTGGCGGTCAGGGTCTCGTGCAGCAGGACCACGCCCCAGAAGACCGCGGTCACGGGGACGAGGAAGGTCACGCCCGCGGCGCGGACGGCGCCGAGGCTGTTCATCACGTAGTAGTAGAGGAGGTACGCGACCCCGGTCCCGAATGCGCCGAGCGCGATGACCGCCGCCATCGAAACGAGCTGCACATGAACGTGCGGCAGCGACGTCGCCGCGATCGGCAGCGCCAGCAGCGATCCGGCGGCGAGCTGGCCGATCGAGACCTGGAAGACGCTGACCTTGCGCATGCGCCGCCGCTGGTAGAGCGCGTTCACCGAGTAGGACAGCGACGCCAGCACGACCGCGAGCGCGCCGAGGACGTCGCCCGTGATGCCGTGGGACGCGATGTCGGGGTAGACGAGGATGACCACGCCGGCGAAGCCAAGGACGACGCCGGCGTAGTTGAGCCAGGTCGGACGCTCGCTCGGCATCACCCAGTAGATCAGCACCGCGGTCCAGAGCGTCGTCGTCGAGTTGAGGATGCTGGCGAGGCCGCTCGAGATCCGCTCCTCGCCCCATGCGATCGAGATCCACGGGATGACGGCATTCGTGACCGCCATGAAGACGAACGAGAAGAGGAGGGAGCGCCATCCGGGCTCGAAGACGCGCCGGCGCCAGACCAGGAGGATCGCGGCCAGGGCGACGAACCCGGAGGCCGAGCGGAAGAGCAGCAGCGCGGCCGGGCTCATGTCCTGGACCGCGACCTTGATGAGCAGGAACGACACGCCCCAGATGAGCGC
>CAYWTI010000034.1:0-23984 GCA_964461175.1 uncultured Actinomycetes bacterium
CTGCCTGGTCCGCATCGCCGACAACGGCAACGGGTTCGACGCCGCGTCGTGGACGGCTCAGCCCGGCCACCTCGGCCTCATCGCCATGCGCGAGCGCTCGACCATCGCCGGAGGCTGGTGGAAGATCGAGAGCGAGGCCGGGAGGCCGACGACGATCGAGTTCTGGCTCCCCGACGAGCACGTGAACGGCGAGGTCAGCGCCGGCCGACCGACTCCAGGATCCCAGGCAACACCGAGCTGAGCGCCTCCTTGTCGTAGCAGGCGGCGCCGACCGCGCGCAGCTTGAGCACGGTCGCCAGCTCCTTCGCGGATGCAAGCGCGATGACGCAGGTCGCGGGTGAGAGGTCCGCGACCTGCCTCGCGACCTCTTCGGCGCCCCCGCCACGCAACCACGCGTCCACGAACGCGAGGTCCGGCTTGTGCCACGCCACCGACCGCACCGTCTCCTCCACGGTCGTGGTCAGGCAGACGATATCGACACCGTCCTGCGCGTCGACCAGGTCGGCCACGGCCATCAGCACCTCGTTGTGGTCGTCGGCGATGAGGATCCGGACCGGATTGCTCATCGGCCCTGCACCATCGAGACGAATACGCCGACGAGCTCGCCGTCCCACTGCCGGTTGCGGCCTCCGTTGAGGATCGAGAGTGCGCGAGCTTCTGGCATCGCGGGCCGGTAGGGACGCGCGTTGGTCATCGCGTCGAAGGCGTCGCAGACGGCGACGATGCGCGCGCCGAGCGGGATCGCGGCGCCGGCCAGGCCGTCGGGATAGCCACGGCCGTCGTAGCGCTCATGGTGGCTGCGCACGATGCCGACGACCTCGCGCTGCGTGGCGAGCGGCGCCACGATCTCGGCGCCAACAGTCGTGTGCGAGCGCATGAGGATCGTCTCGTCATCGCTCAGCGGACCGGGCTTGTTGAGGACGTCGTCGGGGATCGCGAGCTTGCCGACGTCGTGGATCAACGCGCCGGCCCGGATCTGCTCGATGGTGGCCGGATCGAGCCCCAGCCGCCGGGCCAGCTCGCTTGCGGCGTCCGCGACGCGCTCGGTGTGCTCCTGCGTGAACAGGTCCTTTGCCTCGGCGGCCTTGGCGAGCGCGAAGATGACCTGGCGCGCGTCCTCGAGCCGGTCGCGCATCGACTTGAGCCGCAGAAGCGAGCGCACGCGCGCGACCAGCTCGTTGCGCTCGATCGGCTTGGAGAGGAAGTCGTCGGCGCCGGCGTCGATGGCGGCGATGCGGTTGGTGATGTCGTCCATGGCGGAGATCAGGACGATCGGCAGAAGCGGAGCGTTGCCTTCGTGCCGCAGGCGGCGGCAGACGGCGAGGCCGCTCTGGTCGCTGAGGCGTGAGTCCATGAGGACGAGGTCCGCCGTCTTGCTGTGCACGAGCTCGACGACGCTCGCGCCGTCAGGCGCGCTGACGATGTGGAAAGGCTCGTCGCGAAGCATCGACACCACCAGCTGGCGGCCCTCCGCGGAGCCTGCGGCGACGACCACGCACTGGACGCCGCTCACGCCGCCGCCTTCGCCGCGCCGGCCTCGAGCGGCAGCCTGACCACGAACGTGCTGCCGCTGCCGGGGCGGGTGTACACGGTGATCGTGCCGCCCATCGCGACGACGAACGCCTGGGTCAGCGCCAGGCCCAGGCCCGAGCCTTTCGCCGACGCCAGCCGCCCCGCATCGATCTTGGCGAACTCGCTGAAGATCATCCCGACCTGGTCCCGTGGAACGCCGACCCCGTCGTCGCTGACCGCGATGTGAAGCTCGCCGCGCAGAGCGCGCGCGCGCAAGACCACCCGGCCGCCCGGGCCGGTGAACTTGACCGCGTTGGACACGAGGTTGGCCAGGACCTGGCGCAGCCGCGTCGGATCCGTGCGTGCCTCGAGGCCGTCGGTCACCGACGTGAGCAGGATCACGTTCTTCTCCACGGCCGCGGCGCGGGTCGCGCCGGCGACCTCGTCGACGACCACGGCGATCTTCACGGTCTCGTACTGAAGGGCGAGCGAGCCCGAGCGCACGCGCGCGAGGTCGAGGTAGTTGTTGACGAGCGTGAGCATGTTGTTGGCGCTGGACTGGACGTAGCCGAGCTGCCGGCGCTGCTTGTCCGTAAGCTGCCCGTCCGGTGAGCGGAGGACGAGGCCCGTGAACCCCAGGATGGAGTTGAGCGGGTTGCGCATCTCGTGGCTGACCGAGGCCATGACCCTGGACTTGACGGCGCTCTCTGCGCGTGCGTTCTCCGCGGCCTGCATGTGCAGGCTGTCCGCGATCGTCGCCGCCACCGAGTCGAGCACCGCGAGCCCGCCTTCCGGGACGGTCTGGCCGGCGGCGGCGATGGCGACGATTGCGTGGCCGGCCTTGGAGGTTCGCGGCAGCGGCACGATCGCGACCTGCGCGTTCGAAGCGACGCCTGGGTCCTCGGCAAAGCGGCTGCCCCTTCCCAGCCGGTCCGAGACCACGGCGCGTCGTGCCTCTATCGCCACGCGTGTCAGGGCGAAGACCCACACCGGCAGCGCCGTCGCTGGACCGTCTTCCGCCGAGCCGTCGCGCCACCTGTCCATGCGACCGTCCTCCCCGACCGTGGCGAAGATGCACGTCTCGAGGTTGAGGGCATCCCGCGCGGCGCTCATGCCATTGGCGATCAACTCGCTCGGCGGCGTCCCGCTCATCGCCAGCTGCGACAGGCGTCGGACGAGCATCTCACCGCGGTGGCGCTCGTCGAGCCGGCGGATCATGTGGTCGACGCTGCGGCTGAGGTTGAAGATCTCGTCGCGGCCGGGCGGTTCGGCGCCTTCGGCGAGGCGCACGGACGTGTCCCCCGCCGCGAGCGCCTCCACGGCGCGCTGCATCCGCCGTGTGCGCCGGATGATGCCGAAGTAGAGGACGGAGAGAACGAACACGGGCTCCATGAGCACGGAGCCGACGGCGGCGATGATGATTCCGATCGCGACGGCGTTCGTGGCGGCGACCTGTGCCGACTTCGACGTCGAGATCATGACCGCGGCCAGGATGCGGCCGCCGTCTTCGAGCGGCGCCACGGTGTTGAGCACGTTGCCGTCGTCCTCGTCCTGCAAGAACCGCCCTGCCAGGATCGCCTGCAGCTCGGCGCCGTCCGCGAGCCCACCCCGGCCGACCTCGGCGGGCCGGCTGCTCGCGAGCACGGTGGCGGCGGCGTCGAGGCGGTGGATGCGGACGAAGAGGATGTCCGGCCGCTCGGCGACAAGCCTGGTGAGGTAGGTGTCGATCTCGGTCAGGTCGTTCGGGTGGACGACGTAGATGGCCTCCACCCCCGCCGCGACCGAACGCCCCTCCTGCGCATACGCGCCCTCTATCTGGCCGCGAATCAGCCCGTTGACGCCTGTGCCGGCAACGGCCGCGATCACAGACGTCGCGACCATGATGGGAACGACGAGCTTGAACGCGAGCGACATCCGCCGGCCGGCGAACATCAGCCACGCGTCGACGAAAGCCACCCACCGCCGGCCGAACGACCGCTGCAGACCACCCCAGGTCATGGACTCAAAGTAGGCGGCCACGTGGCCGGAATCGCCCCTCGCGCGTAGGGGCGACGCCTCTATCGTTTGCGCCGCCGGCGCCCGCTCCTAGGAGCCGATCAGCCCCGATTCCCGGGCGAGCGCGACCGCGTGCAGCCGGGAGCGGGCGCCGAGCTTCTCCAGCACGCCTCGCACGTGGCTCCGGACCGTCCCGTAACCGATGCCCAGCTTGTCGGCGATGTCGTAGTTGTCCAGGCCGGCGGCCATCATCCGCAGCACCTCGCGCTCCCGACCGGTGAGCTCCTCGGCGAGCCTGTCGTGCTGCGCCTGCGTCCGCCGCGTCTCCCTCTGCCGGGCTAGCAGCCGCGACATGGTGGCCGCGGGAAGCAGGAACTCACCTTCCCCCGCGCGCCGGATCGCGTGGGTCAGCTCCTCGGCGCTCGCCGCCTTGGAGACGTAGCCGCACGCGCCCGCGTCGACCGCCCGCATCATTGCGTCGTCGCTGACGTCGGCGCTCAGGAACAGCACCGCCACCTCGGGGTGATCCTGGCGGATGCGTTCCGCCGCCTCGGCGCCGGTGCCGTCGGGGAGCCGGAAGTCCATGAGGATGACCTGCGGCTCGAGCAACCGCGCGGCGTCGACGGCCTCACGGACGGTGCCGGCCGTGCCCACGACCTTGAGCTCGGCCACCTCGGAGAGCAAGGAAGACAGGCCCTCCACCATCAACCTGTGGTCCTCGACGATGAGAACGGTGATCGGCGCCGGCATGACCCAACCCTAGCCTCGCGGGGCGGCGATTTAACAGTGTTAACCGATACGAACGGATGTGATGTTCGCTACCGATCGGCCGAGGGGGTCGCTTCCGGCGGCGCGGCCGCCCGCGCCGGTTCGGTCAGCACCTTGTTGAAGAAGAGCCAGATCAGCTTCTCGTCGTAGGCCCGACCGGCCTGGCGGAGAAGCACCGCCCGCGCGCGCTCGTCGGCCATCTGCGGGCGCTCGGCTCGCTCTCCCGACACCAGCGAGTCGTAGGCGTCGCAGATGGCCAGGACGCGGGCGGCGGCGGGGATGCGCTCACCCTCGAGGCCGTCGGGGAACCCGGTCCCGTCGACGCGCTCCTTCTGGTGCCGGATGATGTCCGTGATCCCGTGCGAGGAGCGCAGGGGCCTGCAGATCTCGGCGCCCACCACCGGCACGTTGCGCATCACGGCGACCTCGTCCGGGTCGAGAGCTTCCTTCTTGTTGAGGATGCGGTCGGGGACGCCGATCTTGCCGATGTCGTGCACACGCGCGGCGAAGTACGTAGCCGCCACGGTCTCGGCGTCGAGGCCCGCCGCGATCGCGAGCCGGCGCGCGTGCTCGGCGACGCGCTCGGAGTGCGCCTCGGTGAACCCGTCCTTCGCCTCCACCGCGCGCGCGAGCGCGAAGACCACCTGCTCGGTCTGGACGAGCGAGTCGTACAGGGTCTTCAGCCGCAGCATCGAGCGCACGCGGGCGACGAGCTCGTTCTGCTCCACGGGCTTGGCGAGGAAGTCGTCGGCGCCGGCCTCGAGAGCGGCCACGCGGTCGTCGACCGCGCTGTACGCGGTCACGATGACGACAGGGACCATCGCCGTCGCCGTCGCCGCCTTGACCTGGCGGCACACCTCGAGGCCGCTCATCCCGGGCATCTCGACGTCGAGCAGGAGCAGGTCCGGGGGGGCCGCCTTGACCTGCGCCAGCGCGTCCGGGCCCGACGTCGCCATCACTATCTCGCAGCCGGCGCTCTCGAGGTAGTCCGCGATGAGCATGCAGTTCTCGACCACGTCGTCGACGACCAGCACGCGCTGCGGCCGGCGGTCCTCGGTCATGCCCCCGCGACCTGGCTCACTGAAGCCACAGGGATCGCGAACCGAAACGTCGAGCCTTCGCCGAGCTTGCTCTCGACCCAGATGCGGCCCTTGTGCAGCTGGATGATCTGCTGCGCGATGGCGAGGCCCAGCCCGGTGCCGACCTGCTTGTTGGCGCCGTCCTCGTACCTCTCGTAGCGGCCGAAGATCCGCTGCGCGAACTCGGGCGGGATGCCCTGGCCGTGGTCCTGGACGGCGACCTCGACCGTGCCGCCGTGGATGCGCGAGGTGACGACGATCATCCCGCCGTTCGGCGAGTACTTCACGGCGTTGCTGAGCAGGTTCGCGATGACCTGCGTCAGGCGATCGCGGTCGCCCTGGATGAGCCCGACACGGGTCTCGAGGTCGACCGCGATCTCGTGCTTGTCGGTCGACATGCGCGCGCGGTCGACGGCGTCGCAGATGAGCTTGTTGAGGTCGACGGCCTCCATGTGCATCTGGATCCGGCCCGACTCGATGCGGTCGAGGTCGAGCATCTCGGTGATCATGCGGTTGAGCCGAAGCGCGTCGGCGTTGATGTCGCCGGCGAACTCCTTCACCTCGTCCGCCGACACCTCCTCGTTGGTCATCACCTCGCTGTAGCCCTGGATACCCGTCAACGCCGTTCTGAATTCGTGGCTGACCATGGACATGAACTCGCTCTTCAGGCGGCTCAGGCGCTCGAGCGACGCGAGGTTGGCGAGCGCCGCCTCGGCCGTCTCGTGCTTGGCGGTGATGTCCTCGAACATGACGAGGAAGTACTCGACCTCGCCATCGGCGCGGCGCACCGTCGACACGACGCGGTGGACCCACAGCTCCCTCCCGTCGCCGCGTCGCATCTTGCTCTCGATGTCCACGCGGTCGAGGCGACCCGTGCGCAGCTGCTCGACGCGCAGGGAGACGCCGCGGGCGTCCTCGGGCGGCAGCATGTTCATGATCGACGCGCCGACGAGCGCCTGCATCGGCGTCGCGAGCAGCTCGCACAGCGTCGGGTTGGCTTCGATGAAGCGCAGGTCTGGCGACAGGCGGGCGATGCCGAGGGGCGCGCGGGTGAAGATCTCGCCCAGCAGCTCGGTCCGCTCCGCGAGCTTCGCCTCGGTGGCGCGGCTCGTGTTCAGCAGCTGCAGCGAGTCGTTGAGCGCCATGGCCTGGCTGACGACGAAGAGCACCCCGATCACGCTGCCGAGGCCGCCAAGGATCACGTCGCCGGCGGAGCCATGGGCGGTGTACCACGCGACGGCCGAGATCACCGCCAGCACGCCGAGCCACGGGAGCGCGAGCTGCCACAGCTCGACCCTGTCCTCCTCTTCCACGCCGGCGGCCGCTGTGCCTGAGGCCCAGACCGCGGCCAGGCCGAACAGGAAGAAGCCCACGATCCACGCCGAGTCCCAGGCGCTGCCGAGGACGCCATAGTCGCCCGTCAGGGTCAGGAAGGCGAAGGCGGTGTCGGCGAGGAACAGGGACACGTACGCGGCGGCCAGGAGCAGGATGGCCACGCGGAGCTGGCCGGAGGCTTTGCGCACCGCGAGGCCGAGCAGCGTGACGAGGGCGATGTCCGCGGCCGGGTAGGCGACCGCGAGCAGCCGGCCCAGGTCGTCGAGCGGGGCGTGGGTGTAGAGCGTGCTCAGCCCGAACGCCCAGGCCATGAAGACGAGCGACAGCGCGATCAGCGTGCCGTCCATCACGGCCCGCGAGCGGTTCGTGATCGAGCGCCCTGACGACGGGAAGCTCAGGATGCCGGCGGCCGCCAGCGGGACCGCACCCAGGAAGCCGAGGTCGGCCGCGGAGGGGAACGGCACGTCGACGCCCAGGCCGACCTCGTAGTAGGTCCACGCGACCTCGCCCAGGCCCCAGCTGGTGGCGGCCAGGGCGAGCAGGCGCCACGCGGTGCGCAGCCTGCCCTTTGCCCGACTCGCGGTGTACATGCAGGCGGTCGCCGCCGCGAAGGCGGCCACTGCCTCGCCGAAGTCCTCGATCGCCACCGTCGCCGAGTCGCCGAAGACGTTCAGGTTTGTCACGAGCACCGTGGCGGCGACGAGGACCGCGCCGGCTCCCGCGATCAGGACGAACCGGCGGCGTGGTGTGAAGCTCGCGATCACGCGACCATCCCTCCGTTCTTGTCGCTCGCTGCGGCCGCTTCGGCCACAGGCAGCGTGAAGTGAAACTCGAATCCCTTGCCCTCGATGCTGTCAGTCCACACGCGCCCGCCGTGCATCTCCACGACCTGGCGGACGATGCCGAGGCCGAGGCCTGTGCCGACGACCTTGCGGATCGGGTTGTTCGCGTAGAGGTCGTCCTGGCCGAACAGGCGGTTGTCGAAGTCGGCGCGCGCGGCGACGCCCTCGTCCGCGACGGTGATGGTCAAAGTGTGGCCGGAGAGGTTCGTGCTGACGCAGATGCGGCCGCGCTCGGGCGAGTAGCGCGACGCGTTGGCGAGCAGCGTGCGGACCACCTCGGACAGCTTCTCCTCGTCGCCCTGGACGCGCGGGGAGGCGGCGTCGAGCGCGGTGACGATCGTCGCGCTCGTCCCCACCTGCGCGCCCGCGACCTCGTGCTCGATCAAGGAGTTGATGTCAACATCGCCGAGCCGGAGATTGGCGCGATTGCTCTCGACGTCGTCGAGCGCGAGCATCTCCGTGACCATGCGGTCGAGCCGCTCGGCGTCGCGGTGGATGTCGGCGGCGAACGCCCGCACGTCGGTCACGTCGAGCTGGTCGGCGTCGCGCATGAACTCGCTGAAGCCCTGGATGCCGATCAGCGCGGTCTTGAACTCGTGGCTGACGCTCTGCAGGAACTCGCTCTTCAGGCTGCTCAGCCGTTCGAGGGTGGCGAGGCTGGCCTTCGCGGCCTCCTCGGCCTGGTGGCGAGCGTCCACGTCCTCGACCGTCGTCAGGAGGTAGTCGGTCTGGCCCTCAGCGTTCTTGACCGCGGTCGTGGTGAACCTCGCCCACACCTTGCTGCCGTCGGCGCGGACGAGCGGCACCTCGCCGCTGGCGGCGCGGGCGCTGTCGGCGGCGACCCCAAGCAGGCCGGCCATCTCGGTTCTTGCCTCCGGGGCGATGTAGTCGTCGAGGGTCGTACCCAGGATCGAGTCGGGCGCGCGACCGAGCAGCGCGGCGAGGGCCGGGTTCGCGCCGATCACGCGGCGGTGCACGTCGGCACGGGCGATGCCGACCGGCGCCTGCTTGATCACGTCGGCGAGCGTCGCCTCGGAGGCGCGGGTCTGCAGCAACATGCCGAGGAAGTCACGGTTGGTGAGGATCATCGACGCCGTGAGGAGCACGATCTCGGCGCCGACGAGGAACGTCAGGACACCGTCGAGCTCGTGGCCGGATAGGACGAAGCCGAGGGCGCTGATGCCGGTCGCGAGCACGGCCAGCCAGGGCAGGGCGAGCTGCCAGAGATCCACCGGGGAAGTGTCGGCCGCGACCGCGACCGCGTTGCGCGGCCACATGGCGGCGAGCGCGATGAGCAGGTAGCCCGCAAACCAGCCGGTGTCGAGCACATGTCCCGCGACGCCGTACACGCCGTTGGCGTTGAGGTAGGTGAACGCGCTGTCCGCCAACGTGTACGCGCCCACGCCCGCCAGCAGCACGAACATGCGCGCCGCCCGGCGGCGGGTGGCCCGGCGCAGCGCGAGGACGAGGACCGTGCCGACGAGGATGTCGCCGATCGGGTAGACGACGTTGAGAATGTGCTCCAGCAGCGATGTTTCCTGTAAGGCCACGGCGTGAAGCCCAAGCGCCCACGCCGTGAAGGTGAGCGCGATGGCGACGATGGCACCGTCGAGCCAGACCCGGGCTTGCGTCGCGGTCCCGCGCGGCTCGCGCCAGAACGCGCGGATGCCTGCGAAGGCAAACGGGATCGACGCCACGAACCCGACGTCCGGCCAGCCTGGGAACGGCACGTCCTGCCCGAGGCCGACTTCGTACACCGACCACACCGTCTCGCCGGCCGCCCAGCAACCGGCGGAGATGGCCAGCAGTATCCACGCGACGCGGATCCTGTCGCGCGTCTGCGTCGTGGCGTAAATGGCCGCGGCCATCGCCGCGTACGCCGCGACGGCCTCGCCGATGTCATCGATCGCGGTCGCGGCGTCCTGGTTCGGAAGCCCGAACGCGACGACGACCGCGAACGCGACGCACGCGACGCCCACGGCGACCGCAAGCACCGCGTACGCGCGGTTGGCCTTCCACCACACGGCAACCCGCGACCCCATTGAGACCGCACGTTAAGCAGCCGCTTACGCGCCGTCGTCTGTCGTTCGGTAGGGATCGTCGCGCGCAGCGGATAGACCGCCGCGCGATGGCGCCGAATCGAGCGTCAGGCGACGGCGGTTTGACGCCGCGTCGCGCGCGCGCCGACGCCGGGCGCGCGCAGGTTGGACGGCATGGACAACACGAGGCGGATAGCGATCGGCGGGGTGCTGACGTTGATCGCCGCGGTGGTCGCGCTCACCGCGGCCGGAGCGGTCGCCGCGGCCGCGGGCGCTCAGCTCCCCAACGCGGTCGGGGCGGTGCTCTCAGCCGCCGGCGCCGTGCTCGGTTGGGCGAGGATCGTGATCGTGGCGGTGCTCGCGGCCGGCGTGCTCCGCGTTCGGGAGTAAGGTCGCGGCCGGCTCGCCGAGGCGAGCCTCAGGAGAGCTCGGCGCGCCTCTGCTGGTAGCGAACCTCCAGCTGGTGCACCGTCGCCGCGACCAGCGGCCGCTCGTCACCACGCGCGAGACGCAGGCGCTCGCGAAACGTGCCGAGCCAGCCACAGATCTCCTCGAGGCTGTCGATCGCGGGCACGTAGACCTCAGTGGCGATGGCGGGGAAAGGGGCCTGGCCCTCCCTCCGGACCACGGCCCCTTGCCCGGTCGTTGCCCCGCGTTGCGTCCCGGAAAACCTGCTGCCCCCCGCAGCCATGCCGCGAGAAAGCTATATCAGCGAACGTATAATTGGGGGCAAAAATCGCCCACTGAAACGAGCAGATTTGGCGGTACTGTAAACATCGAGGTGGTGCGGTAGAAGTGGCACGGCAGCTTCGGCACGACTGGACCGATCTCCCCGGCGAAGATCTGACGACGTCGGCTCTACCCGAGGTCGCCAGCTGGATCTCGATCTACGAGGAGATGGCGGGGGTTCTGCGCTCGGTCATCGCCCGCGCCGGCGACCACGCAGACACCGAGGAGCTCCGCCGGAACCTGCTCTGGGTCGAGGAGCGACTCGCCTCGTGGCGCGATCGCCACGCGCAGCTCGCGGGCGTCGTGATCGACCGCTCGACGCACAGCCTGACCTTCGCCGGCAGGACGCTCAAGCTGACTCGGCGCGAGGCCGACCTGCTCGATTTCCTCCTCCGCCACCCGCGACGGCCGTTCACGAGCCGGCAGCTGGCCACCCTCGCATGGCAGAATTCGCGCCTTTCGGATGCGCAGGTGCGGACCTACATCATGCGTCTGCGCAACCGCCTTCGCGAGGTTGGCCTCGAGGAGGTCATCAGCGTCGCCCGCAACCAGGGCTACGGCGTGATGGAGACTCCGGGACGTTGAACTACCTGACCCACGACGGGGAGGGGGCGGCACACGTGATCATGGAACGCGCGGCCCAGGAGATCATCGCGTCGCGCTTGCTGATCGTGCAAGCGAAGCGGCTGCTGCTTTCCTCCGCCTACCGGCGCCGCGTTCACCTCGATAACGAATCGACGCCGCGGGCCGTGATCGAACGGCTGGAGAGTGAGCTTGAGCGCGCCGACCGCCGGTACCGCATGGCGGTGCTGGAGCATGCGTCGCCCGAAAGCGCGGACTACTGGATCATCGTCTATGCCAGGCTGCTCGAGGTGGGCGAAGACCTGACCGAGAAGATGCGGAGCGCGGCGGTCGAGCTGCCGCCAGGCGCCCGGTTTGAGGTCTCGACCGACATCGAAGCACTCCAGCTCATCCTCGAACGCTGGAACGCCTCGATGAAGAAGTCGATGGTCGAGGCGGTCGCCTAGCCCGGTCGCGCAGGCGCCTTCCGGTCGGCCTTGAGCTCTTGCATCACAAGGACGACGCCCGCAGGTTTCTCTCCGTCGGCCAGCGCGTAGGCCGAGACCTTGACGCGGATCGCCCTGCCGCGGCGATTCATCGCCGGCAGCGTCGCTTCGTCGTGCGCCGGCTTGCCCTTCAGCACGGCCCGCACCATGGCGCGCAGGTCATGGGTGGGCAGGCCGATGTCGAGCTCGAAGAAGTGCTGGCCGACGACCTCGTCCGAGCGCAATCCCCACAGCTCGGCGGCGTGCTCGTTCCACACCTGGACGCTCGATTCGGCGTCGAGCACCGCCGCCCCGACCTCGACGTTGCCTGTGATCGCCTGCAGGAAGGTGTTGAGCTTGTTCACCTCGTCGGTGCGCACGCGAAGGTCGTTGTTGATGCTCTGCAGCTCCGCGTTGGTGGACTCGAGCTCCTCGTTCATGGTCTCGAGCTCCTCGTTGCTCGACTGCAGCTCCTCGTTGGTGGTCTCGAGCTCCTCGACAGTCGACTGCAGCTCCTCGTTCGTCGCCTCCAGCGCCTCGTTGCTCGACTGCAGCTCCTCGTAGGCGGTCTCGAGCTCCTGCCTGGAGCGCTCGACCTCGGCTCGCAGCTGCGCGAGCTGGGTCACGTCGACAAAGCTGACGGTCGTGCCGACGAGCGAACCGTCGTCGTCGATGAGCGGGCTCACGAACATGTCGAAGCGCCTGCTCGCGCCCTGGCCCGTGGGAATCTCGATCCCTGCGCTGGAGATGGCCGTCCGCTCGCGACGGACACGGTCGATGGGCGTACGCATGTCGACCGGGTTGTAAGAAAGCTCCAGGTCCTTCAGCGGCCTGCCGAGGTCGCCGGGCGAGATCCCGAACAGCTGCCGCGCCGGCTGGTTGGCGGAGATGAGCACGCCGAACGCGTCGACGACGAGATGCGCGTACGGGACGCCCTCGGTGGCCAGCTCGCGGACGCGGAGCTGCCGGGCAACGGGGTTCGACGCCTCCGAGCTGCCTGACTGCGCGAGCAGCAACAGCCGGTCGCGTATCTGAGCGCGCGCGACCCTGGAGAATATCCGCTGCTTCAGCTCGACCGGCGCGAACAGCGCGCCGTGCGTGAGCAACATCTCCGCGCGGCCGAGGAAGAGGTAGCCGTCGTCGTTGAGCGCGTAGTGGAAACGCGCGAGGATCCGCCCCTGGGCCTCGGCCGTGAAGTACATCAGCGTGTTGCGGCATATGAGGAGGTCGAGCCGCGAGATGGGCGCGTCCTGCATGAGGTCGTGGCGGCCGAAGACCAGCACCCTGCGCAGCGCAGAGCGGAAGACGAAGCGGTTGCCCTGCGGCTCGAAGTACTTCGTCCTGTACGCCTCGTCGAGGGTCTCGAGCTGCCTGGCGACGTACCCGCCACGCGCGTTTTCGAGCGCCTGCTCGTCGATGTCGGTCGCGTAGATCTTCACGCGGCGCAGGAACTCGTCGGGCCCGAGCGCCTCGCAGAGCGTGATCGCCGCCGTGTACGCCTCCTCGCCCGACGCGCTGCCGGCGCTCCAGAGGCGGATCGGGCCGGTCTTGGCGACGAGCCGAGGGACGATGTTCTCGGAGAGGTAATCCCACGTCGGCCGGTCGCGGAAGAACTCGGTGACGTTGATCAGGATCTTGTCGAAGAGGATCGGGAACTCGTCGGCGTGGACCTGGAGGTAGTCCATGTACGCGGGGAACGAGTCGATCGAAAGCTCCTGGCAGCGCTTGGCGACGCGGCGCACGAGGCTCGGGCGCTTGTAGCCAGTGAAGTCGGCGCCCCGTTCTTCGCGGAGGAACTCGACCAGCGTCTCGAACTGCGGCCCGGCCTCGAGCGTCAATCCGGCACCTCGCCCCCGACCAGGGTTACCAGCGCGCCCGGGATCTCGTCGATCGACAGGACGAAGTCGGCGGATCCGGTGCGGATGGCCGCGCCCGGCATGCCGAAGAACTCGGACGTCGCCTCGTCCTGGACGATGACGGTGCCGCCGCGCTTCTTGATCGCGGTCACGCCCAGCGAGCCGTCCTTGCCGGCGCCGGTCAGCACCACCGCGATCGCCCGCCCGCCGTAGGCCGCGGCGACCGACTCGAACAGCAGATCGGCCGACGGCCGGACGAAGTTGACGAGCTCCGTCTGGGTCAGGCTCAACGTGCCGTCGCCGTTGACGAGCAGGTGGCGGTCCGGCGGCGCGAGGTACACGTTCCCCGGCGCCACGTCCATGCCGTCGGCGGCCTGGAAGACCGGCAGCTTGGCGCGCCGGCCGAAGATCTCCGGCATCAGGCTCCGATGCCTCGGATCGAGGTGCTGGACCACGACCACGATGGCCGGGAAGCCGGCGGGCAGCCCGCCGAGGACCTGGGTCAGCGCGTGGACCCCGCCGGCCGAGGACGCGAGGGCGACGATGTCGAACGCAGGCTCGCGGCCAGGGCGGTGCTGGCGGCGTTCAGGCGTGGTTGCCACCGCGCCGCCCGTTGCCGGCCAGCTCGGTGGCGCGGATGCGCCAGAAATCACGCTTCAGCTGGAAGCGCGAAAGCTGCACCTCGAGCATGATGATGTCCGTCTCGCGGATGGCGCGCGCCACCTCGGGGTCTGAGCGCTCGGCATACCGCTGGCAGAGCTCGAGCAGCTCGCGCTTGAAGGCGAACAGGCGCTCGTACGTCGCCTCCCACCGCTGCGCGTCGTCGAGCGTGGCGTTGGCGGGGTTCTCACCGTGCAGCCTGTAGCCCGGATCTTTGAGGCGCTCGAGAAATCCCGTCACTGTGTCTCGTCGGTTCTGTGCCGGCCCAACCGGCCCTGACGCCACATGCCAATGCTAGCCCCGGCGTGCTTCCACGTAAACCGCACGCCTGCGGCCCCACGCCTACGCGTTGCGCCCGGCCGGTGTCATCATCCTTGCTCGGTGGGTGGGACGGTGGGTCAGGACACGCGCGCGGAAGTCGTGGGCAGCCTTCTGCGGCCGGATTACCTCGTTGCCGCGCGCAAGCGCCTCGAGGCGGGCGAGATCGGCGCCGCCGACTTCAAGCAGGTCGAAGACCGTGCCGTCGATGAGGCTATCGAGCTGCAGGTCGCGGCGGGCATCGATGTCATCACCGACGGCGAGCAGCGGCGTTACGCCTTCTACGGCCACCTCGTCGACTCGATGGCGGGCTTCGACAAGCTCGGCGGCTGGGCGATCCCGTTCCGCGACGAGAAGGGCGAGCAGCTGGTGCTCAAGCGTCCCGTCGTCGTCGACAAGCTCGAGCCGCTGCGCAGCATGGCCGCCGAGGACTTCACGTACCTGCGCGCGCGGACCAAACATCCCGTCAAGGTGACGATGATCAGCGCCCAGCAGGCCGCCGCCTACTACGACCCCGAGAAATCGAAAGGCGCGTACCCGTCGCGCGACGCGTACCTCGCGGACATCGTCATGTACAGCCGGCGCGAGGTCGACGAGCTCGCGCGGCTGGGGTGCACTTCCGTGCAGATCGACGCACCGCAGTACGCGGCGCTGCTCGACCCGGAGCTGCGCGAGGGCTACCGCAAGCGCGGCAGCGACCCGGAGAAGCTCATCGACACTTGTATCGAGATGGACAACGCGATCATCGAGGGCCACCCCGGCGTGACGTTCGCGATGCACATCTGCCGCGGCAACAACCAGAGCAAGTTCTACGCGGCCGGCGACTACGGCCCCATCGCGCGCATCTTCGAGCGGACGAAGTTCGCGCGGTTCCTGCTCGAGTACGACGACGAGCGCTCGGGCGGCTTCGAGCCGCTGCGCCACGTGCCCGAGGACAGGGTCGTCGTGCTCGGTCTCGTGACGAGCAAGAAGCCGGCCCTCGAGCCGGAGGACGAGCTGAAGCGCCGCATCGAGGAGGCGTCGCGGTACGTGCCGCTCGATCGCCTGGCGCTGAGCCCGCAGTGCGGTTTTGCCTCGACGATGGAGGGCAACCGGATCACGCCCGACGACCAGCGCCGGAAGCTCGAGCTCGTGGGCAGGGTGGCTCGTTCGGTCTGGGGGTGATTGCGGCACCGGCCCGCGCCTCGATAACATCGATAGCGGTGCTGCGGAGACCAGGGGGCGGCGCCGAGCCTCGCGTGCTCGGCGATCAGTTCGCGCTGCTCGTTTCGTGCGTGGTCGACTACGCCATCTTCATGCTCGACCCGGCGGGCTACATCGTCACGTGGAACGAGGGCGCGCAGCGGATCAAGGGATACAGGGCGGACGAGATCATCGGCCGCCACTTCTCCGTGTTCTATCCCGAGGACGACGCGCGCAACCGCAAGCCTGACTGGGAGCTGGAGGTTGCCAAGCGCGAGGGGCGATACGAGGAAGAGGGCTGGCGCATCCGCAACGACGGCACGCGTTTCTGGGCGAGCGTCGTCATCACCGCGCTGCGCGACGAGACCGGCCGCCTGCGCGGCTTCGGCAAGGTGACACGCGACCTCACCGAGAAGCGCATGGCGGAGGAGCGACGTAACGCAGCGCGCGACTCCGAGGCGACGCGGCTGCGCGAGCACGCGGACCGCATGGCCGAGCTCGAACGCACCAAGGCCCAGTTCCTCAACCTCGCCTCGCATGAGCTGCGCGGACCCATGACCGTGCTGCGCGGTTACAACTCGATGCTCGGCGAGGGCGCGATCCCGCCGGACCAGATCCCCGCGGTCGCCAGGCTCCTGGAGTCGAAGCTCGCTCAGATGGACATGCTGATCGAGCAGATGCTCGAGACCGCGCGGCTCGAGCACGAGGACTTCGAGCTGTTCCGCAAGCCATTCGACCTGGTCGAGGTGGCGCAGGAGCAGATGGAAGTGTTCCGCGCGCTCAACCTCGACCACCGGTTCGTCATCGACTCAGAACCCGAGCCGCTCGTCGTCACCGGCGACCGGGCGCGCATCGCCACCATCGTCACGAACTTTTTCGACAACGCGGTCAAGTACTCACCAGGCGGCGGGGAGATCTGCGTCACCGCCGGCCGGCGCCGCGACGACGCCTTCCTCAGCGTCCGCGACGAGGGCATCGGCATCGCGCCCGAGCACTTGCAGATGCTGTTCACCCGGTTCGGCCGGCTGCCGACGCAGGAGAACATCAGCATCCGGGGCACGGGCCTCGGGCTCTTCCTGTGCAAGGAGATCGCCGGGCGCCACGGCGGCGACATCACGGTGCAATCCAGGCCCGGGGTCGGGAGCGAGTTCACGCTGACGCTCCCGCTGCGAGAAAGCTCGGCGGCCTGACGGCGCCCGCGGGCGGGTCCTACGGCACTGGCGCCAACGCCTGGCCGGCGCCACCGTCGGAGGTGATGGACGTGAGGCGCACCTGCGCGCTCGGATTCATCGCCGTCTTCGCCCTGGCCGCGTGCGGGCAGGGCGCCGCGGTGCGCCCTTCGCCGTCGCCAGGACAGTCGCCGACATATTCGGCGTCAACCTCGCCGTCAATGTCGCCCTCGGCGCCGCCATCCCCATCGCCGACCGCGCGACCGGTCACCGCCGGCGCACCGGCGTGGGTCGCGGTCGGTGTGGCGTCGGGATGGCGCGCGGCATCGTCGCCACGTTCCATCGACGCCCCCGCGCTCGAGAATCCGCCGCGCGTGCGCGACTGGGTCGCCGCGATGTCGGTGTCCGACCAGCTCGGCCTGATCGACCGTCTCGACACGCAGCTGCTGCTGGGGGATGAGGTCGATGTCACCGCGGTCAGCGGGTCCTGGGCGCGGGTCACGGTCCCAGACCAGGCGACGCCGCTCGACGCGCACGGGTACCCCGTGTGGATCCCGATCCGCCAGCTGACCACCGTGGCCCCCCCCGACGCCAGCTCGGCGGTCGTGGTGACGAAGCCGGTGGCGCGAGTCGGCACGTCAAGCTGGTCGATCGAAGCGAGCTACGGGACGGCGCTGCCCGTCCTCGCCGACAACGGCAGCACCTACACGGTGGGGGTCGCCGGGGGCCTCGTCGGGAGCATCGACAAGACCGCGGTCTCGACGGCGCCGCAGGCGCCGGGAGCGGCAGCCATCGTCGCGGCCGCGCGGTCGCTTGTCTCCGTGCCCTACCTGTGGGGCGGCACGTCCGGTTTCGGGTTCGACTGCTCGGGGCTCGTCCACCTCGTCTACAAGGCGAACGGCGTCATCCTGCCCCGCGACTCCGATCCTCAGTCGCGGACCGGGAGCGCGGTCTTGCGGGCGAACCTGCTGCCGGGTGACCTCGTCTTCTTCTCCAGCGGCGGGGTCGCCTACCACGTCGCCATCTACTCGGGCTCGGGCAACGTGATCGAGTCGCCGGAGCCCGGCGGCCGCGTCCGCGAGGTCGCGCTCTCGTCGCTGCCCTACGCCGGCGATTACTCGGGCGCCCGGCGCGTTGTCGCCGCCCCGGCGACGCCCTCGCCTTCACCGTCGCCGGCGAACGGCCTCCCCGCATCGCTCGCGGGCGCCGAGTGGACCGCGCTGCCGACGAGCGACAAGGTGGTCGCACTCACGTTCGACGCCGGCGGCAACAACGCCGGCGTGGCGCCGATCCTCAAGGCGCTCGCCGACGCCGGCGTGCCGGCGACGTTCTTCCTCACCGGGAGGTGGACTGAGGTCTATCCCGCGGATGCGAAACGCATCGCCGCTTCATATCCGGTCGGCAACCACACTTACAGCCACCCGCACCTGACGCAGCTCACCGACGCGGCCGTGATCGACGAGATCACGCACGCGGCGAGCGTGATCCGCAACACGACCGGGCGCGACCCGCACCCGCTGTTTCGGTTTCCGTACGGCAGCGTCGACGCGCGCGTGCTCGCCGACGCACACGCGCAGGGGTACGGCGGCATCAGGTGGACCGTCGACACGCTGGGCTGGGAGGGCGGCGGCCTCGGCCAGTCCGAGACGACCGTGCTGAACCGAGTGATAGGGTCCCTGCGACCGGGCGAGATCGTGCTCATGCACGTCGGTGCGGCGACCGACGGCAGCACGCTCGACGCCTCGGCCCTGCCGGCCGTCATCAGCGCGGTCCAGGCGCGGGGATACCATTTCGTGTTGATCAGCGATTACGTCAGGTAGTTCCTCGAGGAGGCCCGCCATGAACCTGCCCGCAGGCGTGACATCGCACACCGCCGACACCAAGCGGCTGCGCATGAAGTACATCGAGTCCGGACCCAGGGACGGCGTGCCTGTGGTCATGATCCACGGCAACCTCTCGACTGGGCGGTTCTACGAGCACCTCATGCCCGGTGCGCCGAAGCAGTACCGGATCATCGCGCCCGATATGCGCGGGTTCGGCGACACGGAGCGGAAGCCCATCGACGCCAGGCGGGGCGTGCGCGACTGGGCTGACGATACGTTCTCGCTGCTCGAGGCACTGGGAGTGACCCGCGCACCCCACCTCGTCGGCTGGTCGACGGGTGGCGCGGCGATCGCGAACTACGCGGTCGACCGGCCTGTGGCATCGCTGACGTTCATCGACCCGGTGTCGCCCTACGGCTTCGGCGGCACGCGCCTCGACGGCACGCCTTGCTTCCCCGACTGGGCCGGCACGGGCGGCGGCACCGGCAACCTCGACTTCATGCAGCGCATCGCCGACCACGACACCTCATCGGAGTCGCCGTTCTCGCCGCGCAACGTCATGAACTCCTCGTACTGGGCCGCCTCGCACCACGAGCCGAAGGAGCGCGAGGACATGCTGCTCGACGAGATCCTCAAGTCGGTGACCGGTGACGACGGGTATCCCGGCGACTCGACGCCATCGCCCAACTGGCCGGGGATGGCACCCGGCACGCGCGGGATCATCAACGCGCTGTCGGGCAAGTACTGCCACTGGGCCGACATCGTCGGCGTGTCGCCGAAGCCGCCGGTGCTGTGGACGCACGGAACGGCCGACATCGTCGTCGCCGACGGATCGGCCTGGGAGATGGGCACGCTGGGCAAGATGGGCGTAATTCCCGGATGGCCTGGCGAGGAGGCGTTCCCGCCGCAGCCGATGGTGACGCAGATCCGCAACGTGCTCGACGACTACGCCCGCCGCGGCGGCCGCGTGCGCATGGAGATGTTCGACGGATCGGGGCACGGCCCGCTGTTCGACGCCGCCGACCGCTGGGCGAAGCTCTTCTTCGAGTTCCTGGCGTCGGTGGAGGTGCCGGCCGCCGTCTGAGCCATTTCTCGCACCGCCGCTTGCCACGGCGCGGCGGCGGTGCGAACATCTGTACGTGGACGAGGACCTGGGCCTCAACACCGCCGCCCCCACCACCCTGGTCGTCGACCTCAACTGCGCCTTCGCCTCGATCGAGCAGCAGCACGACCCGGCGCTTCGGGGCAAGGTCCTGGCGATCGCCGCCTACGCCACCGACGCGGCCACCATCGTGTCGTCTTCGCGCGAGGCGCGCGACAGGGGGATCAAGACCGGCATGAAGGTCTTCGAAGCCAAAGCCCTCTACCCCGCCGTCATCGTGCGCGAGCCGAACCCGCCTCGCTACCGCGCCGTCTCGGACAAGCTCATCGAGATCATGCGCCGGCACAGCCCCGACGTCCTGCGCATGTCGATCGACGAGGCGTCGCTCGACCTCGCGGGCACTCCCGACCTCCGCAAGCTCGGTCCGGAGGGCGTCGCCAGGGCGATCAAGCGCGCGATCAAGGACGAGATCGGCGAGTGCGTCACCGCGTCGATCGGCATCTCGACCTCGATCTGGATGGCCAAGCAGGCGTCGAACCTCGACAAGCGCGACGGCCTGCAGCGCATAGACCACACGAACCTGGTCGCGACCTTCGAGCAGCTCCAGCTGACCGATCTGTCCGGCATCGCCGACGCGTCCGCGCGAAGACTCGCGCGCGCGGGCATCCACACGCCCGTCCAGTTTCTGCGCGCGACCACGCCGCGGCTGCGCCTCGCCGGCATGCATCCCGAGCACGCGAAGGGTTGGAGCATGCGCCTGCGCGGCTTCGAGGTCGGCGGCTTCGAGCACGCGGGGCGCAGGAGCTACAGCCACTCGCACGTGATGGCGCACGCGACCGCGTCACAGAAGGAGCTCGAGGAGCTGCTGATGCGCCTGTCGGACATGGTCGGCCGGCGGCTGCGAGCCGCGGGCAGGCGCGCGTCAATCGTCTCCGTCGGCGCGGTCTATCGTCCGGAGCCGGGCGGCTTCTCGCGGCAGGCCAAACAGCCGCGACCCGTTTCCACCGGCGACGAGATCTACCAGGCGGCGCTCAAGCTCCTGGCCGCGCGCGACGCTCGCATCACCATCGGCACGCTGGGCGTCGGCCTGTCGGGTTTGAGCGACGCCGGTGCCGGGCAACTGGACCTGTTCCTCGAACCGGCGCAGCCGCGCGTCATGCGCCTGGAAGCGGCGATGGACAAGATCCGCGACCGCTTCGGCGAGGACGCGGTGCAGAGGTCGCGGCTGCTGGGTCGTGCGCGGGTCGTCCGCGACCGGATCGCGTTCGGCAACACCGGCCACCCCGACGAGCGCCGCGAGTCCGACGAGTGACTACGCTCGAGCGGTTCCGGCACCGCCTCGCTTTCTGCCAACAGCGCCGCGCCGAGCGGGAGGGGCGGCGCTCGCAGCAGTAGCGGCGACAGCGGCGCGACCGGCAAGGTCGTCGATCGCGGCCATGAAGGGCAGGCTGCCGTGGTTCGCGCCCGAGCTCGCGTGCGCGATCTCGTGCAGGACGACGCTCGCGAAATGGCGCGGTGAATCGAGGACCGAACGCTTGACGACGATGCGCGGCGCGTCCCACACGCCCTCGGTCTCGTAGGCGCCCTCGTCGAGGCGCATCGTCCGCGACACGCGGACCTCCTGCACGCGCCTGGCGTGATCTCCCGCCAGCTCGAGGAGCCGAGGCAGCAGGCTCCATACCGCGCGTTCGCGTTTGTTGAGCTTTTCCGGATCGATGAAGTCGTAGACGAACGACGCGTTCCAGGCCTGGACGAAGCCGGCGATGTCGAGGATGGGATCGCCGTTGAGATCTCGCAGCTTCGGCAGTCGCGCGAGCAGCCGGTCCGGGACGACGACGACCTTGTAGCCGTCGCCGCGAGCCTCCATGATCGTCGCCCCGTGCGTGAACATCTGCTGGGCGCTGACGAAGACGGTCTTCGCCTTTGCCGCGAGGATTCGCACGGCCTGCTCCTGGACATCGAGCCACGTGATCTCGTCGTGGTTCGTGCCGGCCGGGATGCGCGTCAGGTCCTGCACCAGCAGCTCCGCCACCGTCGCCGACGTGCTCTTGAGCAGGATGGCCTTCACGCGATCCTGGTATGCGGTGCGCCCGACGTTCGTGCGCTCGCGGTTCAACGCGCGCTGCAGCTGCGCCGTGGTCGAGGTGATGTTGTAAGAGAAGAGAAACTCTTCCTCGAGCGCGACGCGCACACCCTTCACGTAGATGCGCGCGGGCTCGTCGCCCCGCCGCTGGAGGATGCTGCCGAGCTCCGTGCGCTCGAGCTCCTTGTCGCCCGCGAAACGCAGGAAGTAGTCGCGCGCGGCGGCCATGTCGGCGTCGGACAGGCCGCGTAGGGCGAAATCGGTGCCGCGCCGGTGAGGCTCGGACGGTGGCGAGATCGCGGCGTGGAGCGTCTTGACGTCGGCGAAGTTGCTCTTGGCGGCCCGCCGCAGGGAGATGTCGGCGTGCGGGCTGCGCACGGTCACCTCGACCCCGCGGCGGTTGAACGTCGCCAGCGCGTCCTTCAGGCCGACGCCGAACTTGCCGACGACGGCGTCGGGCTTGCGCCTTTTCTCGGGGTTCTCGTTCTGGGTGAGGTGCTGGTAGCGAAGGCCACGGCCGAAGTCGGTGACGTGCCAGCCGTCACGCCGCTTGCCTATCTCCGGCTCGGCCGTGTGGCTCAGCGCCTGCTCGTCGAGCGCGTTCGCGATGACCTCGCGCACCGCTTCGGCCAGGCCCCAGTGGTCGAGGATCTTCTCGACGTTGAGGTCGAACAGCGCCTCTTCGCGACCGCGCCGGGCCGCTACCGCGCGAGCCACTCCCTGGCCTCATCGACCGTGACAAAGTAGCGCACGCGCATCCCGCCGGCCGAGGCGCTCTTGAGCCGTTCCTTGAGCTGCGCCGCCGCGATGTCGCTCTCGGGCAGGACGACGGCGAACTTCCGCAGGCCCGCTTCGATCGCGCGCGGCGTCCAGTCCCGCTCGGCACGCTCCTGGTCAGTCGTGTTCAGCGCCCGCTGCCGCCGGCAGTCGGCGAGCATGAGCGACGCGGTGTGATCGCGTAGGGCCTTCACCTCGGCGTCGAGGAGGGCGTCGAACTCCGCCGTGTTCGCCCAGCCGTCCCAGTCGATGCACACGGTCGCCGTGGGCTCGTCCCACCGCACGACCGCCACGCCGGGCACGGAGAAGTAGACAGACATCTGGCTGTACGTATATGACACCCCAAACGCGGGTTCATTGCGGGCCGATAGACCCGGACGGCGCGGGACTTCCTGTTCTAACGAGCCGCCCAGGCGTCGACCTCGACCTTGTACTCGGGCGTGGCGAGGGCCGCGACGAAGATCAGGGTCGAGGCCGCACGGTGGTGCCCCAGCCAGCGCGCGATCACCTCGCGCCGGCGCGCCGCATCCGCCTCGCCGACTAGGTACCACGTGATCTTGACGACGTCCTCGACGCCCATACCGCCCGCCTCGAGGTTGCGGCGCACGTTCTCCAGTGCGACCTCGAGCTGCTCGACCTGGTCCTCGGGCACGCTTCCGTCCTGCCTCTTGCCGATCTGGCCGGCCATCACCAGCCAGCGCGCGCCGGCGGGGACCTCGACCTGGTGGGCGTAGGCGCCGACCGGAGCATGGATCGTGTCTGGGTTGTGGTGCCTCATCTGTCGATTCTCCGATGAGTTGGCGGCGCGCCGGCGGTCTGTACTGGTATGGCGACCATTCCGGTCATCGTGGATTGCGCCCGCGTGGGCGAACCCGATATGGCCGTGGTCGACCGCCTGGCCCGGCTGCGCCTCGCGGCGCGCCGGCGCGGCCGCGAGATGGTGCTTCGCGGCGCGAGCGAAGCGCTGCTCGACCTGGTCCGTTTCGCCGGCCTCGACTGCGTGCTACGCGTCGAGGTGAAGCGGCAGCCCGAAGAGCGGGAAGAGGTGCGCGGTGTCGAGGAAGAACGTGATCTCGGCGATCTTCCCGCCTGAGACCTCGAGGACCTGGAGCGCCCAGGGGTCGTAGCCGCCTGTCGGGCTCGGCTTGTACTGGCCGAACGTCGGCATCCCGTTCGCGCTCGGCGCGCGGACGACGCGCGAGCCCTTGCACAGGATGCCCGGGCCGAACCACCAGCGCATCATGTCGTCGCGGCCGTTGAGCCAGAGGTCGAACGGCGGCATCGACTGGCGGGCGTCCTCCTGGATCAGAGCCGTCAGCTCCTTCAGGTTGTAGCGCTCGAAGGCGCCGATGTAACGCTCGAGCAGGGCGCGGTCGGCATCCGACAGCGCGCGCGCGTCGTTCGACGGCTCGCCCGCGTCGGTGCGGGCGAGCGTGGCGCGGGCGCGCTGGAGCGCGCTGTTGACCGAGGCCACGGTAGTGTCGAGCAGCTCGGCGACCTCGGACGCCTGCCAGTCGAGGACCTCGCGCAGGATCAGCACGGCGCGCTGGCGCGCGGGAAGCCGCTGCAGCGCGGCCACGAAGGCGAGGCGGATCGACTCGTTGGCGACGGCGACCTCGGCGGGGTCGGGCTCCGTCGCGACGAGGTGCAGAGGGATCGGCTCGAGCCA
>CAYWTI010000035.1:0-5124 GCA_964461175.1 uncultured Actinomycetes bacterium
CCCGAGCGGGGGAAGTCGGAGCGGTCGAGGACGAGCGCCTCGGATATGCGGCACCCCGTGCTGACGAGAAAATGGACGAGCGCGCGGTCGCGCTTCTCGGGCAGCGTCTCGCGAGGCAGCGCATTCAGAAGACGCGCGAGCTCGTCGGGATCGATGGGCTTGGGCAGCCGCTGCTCGAGCTTCGGCAGCGTGATCCCGTTGGACAGGTCGCGGTCGATGAGCCCTTCGCGCGCGATCCACCGCAGCCACGAACGGATGGCCACGAGGGCGCGAGCGCGGGAGGCGGGGCTCTTGAGCCGGCCGGCAAGGTGGCGCTGGTAGGCGCGCAGGTCCTCGTGGCGCAGCCCCGCGGTGTCGAGGGAGTGGCCGTTCGCGGCGAGAAACCCGAGCAGCTTGCGGATCTCGCCGTCGTAAGCGCGGACGGTGTTCGGGCTGCGGTTGGCCTCGAGCTGAAGCCAGCCGATGTATTCGTGCGCGGCGGCCTGCAGGGCGAGTGGCATGGTCGAGGCCGGGCCCATCCTACACTCTGGTTTCGAGGTGGGGGCTCTCCGCGTAGTGAGTCCCAGCGACCCGCTGGAACTCCCAAGCGACGAGTTCGGCTTCGACCGTCAGTTCACCGAGCGCGTGTTCAAGGCCGCGCTGTGGTTCTACAGGAACTACTGGAGGGTCGAGGTCGACGGCGTGACCAACGTCCCTGGTCGTGGCCGGGCGCTGCTCGTCGCCAACCACGCCGGCATCGTGCCCTACGACGGGGCGATGATCCGGACGGCGATCGTCGCCGAGCATCCTCAGCCGCGCCACGCGCGCATGCTGGTCGTCGACTGGGCGTTCGCGGTCCCGTTCACGAACACGCTGCTGGTCAAGACCGGCAACGTGCTCGCGCATCCGGACAACGCCACCGCGCTGCTGGAGCGCGACGAGCTGGTCGGCGTCTTTCCCGAGGGCGAGAAGGGCGCCTCCAAGGGCTACGGCAACCGCTACAGGATTCGCCGCCTCGGCCGCGGTGGCTTCGTCCAGGTCGCGCTGCGCACAGGCGCGCCCATCGTGCCGGTCGCGGTGGTCGGCTCGGAGGAGGTGCACCCGGTGATCGCCGACGTCAAACCGCTCGCGCGGCTGCTCGGCCTGCCGATGATGCCGATCACGCCGACGTTCCCGTGGCTCGGCCTCGCGGGCGCCATCCCGTTGCCGTCCAAGTGGTTCATCGCGTTCGGCCGGCCGATCGAAGTAGCGCATCACGGCCCGGACGCGGCCAACGACCCAAGGCTCGTTCTCGAGCTCAGCGAGCACGTGCGCGAATGGATCCAGAAGACGGTGAACCAGCTCCGTCCGCGCCGGCGCACGATCTTCTTCTAACCGGGAGTCGATTGCGGATCGCGCTGCTAGCCTGAGCCGATGCTCCGACCGGTCGCCGCCGCCTTTGCGCTGGCATTCGCGATGTCGGCGTGCGGCGGGTCGTCGCCGGCGGTGCAAGCGGCTTCGCCCGCCACCGTCGCGGTGCAGCAGTCGGACCTACCGAGCGGCATGGTCCGCTGCGACCTCACCGGTGACATCGACAGCTTCATCAAGGCCGAGTCGTCGCCCGACCCGACGACCGCCAAGACGATGACGAGCGAGTGGACGACGGCCAAGAGCAAAGGCGCGACGTCCGGCTACGTCGCGGTCTACAGCGACACCGCGGCGCACTGCGGCGCGATCAAAGCAGGCGGTTCTGACATCGGCGCCGCGACCTACAAGCTGGTCATCAACTTCGTCATCCAGTTCAAGGACGAGAAGACGGCGGCGTCGAGCTACACGAGCGACTCGGTGTTCGGGTTCAGCGCGTCGAGCCTCAAGTCCGGAGGCGCGCCGGTGATCGAGGGCACGAACACCGGGCTGACGGCGAACTCGATCACCCTGACCGAGCCGATCGGCGCCCAGGTCTACTACATCGCGGTGTGGCAGAACAAGACGTTCATGGTCATCCTCGCGGTGCTCAACCTCGACGGCGCGGCGGCGAAGAAAGTGTCTACCTCGGAGAACAGCCGGATCAAGTAACGCTGCCGTGGCTGGCGGTTCCAGTTACGAAGCTAAGATGTCGCGGCCGATCGCAAACGCCCGCCACGTCCCACCCCGCCCTCGGCGCGACGGGCCCTCGCCCGCTTTCCGCGCGGTTCTGCTGGTCGCGCTCGTCCTCATCGCGGGCCTGGCGATCGTCGGCGGGCGCCTGGTCCTCCTGGGCGGGGCGCACGGCTCCGCCCCGGTCGCGGCGCAGGTCCCGGTCGACGGCATCGCGACCGGCGCGTGCATGAGCTACGCCCCGGGCGGCCGCTCCGCCCGCGCGACGGTGTTCGTCGACGCCGGCCACGGTGGTCTCGACCCCGGGGTCGTCGGCGCGCTCGCCGGCGGGCAGGTCTTGGAGAAGGACGTCACGCTGGCCGTGACCACGCGGCTCGCGACGATGCTGACCGCGGACGGCTACCGGGTCGTGGTTTCGCGTGTCGGCGACTCGTCCGTGACGAGGCTGGCGGCGGCGGACACGGTCTCTGGCGCGCTCACCGCAGACGCTGTTCACCGTGACCTGCTCGCGCGCGCGGCGTGCGCAAACGCGTCCCGAGCGTCGGTCTTGCTGTCGGTTCACTTCAACGCCTTCGACGATCCTTCGATCGGCGGCACCGAGACGTTCTACGACCCGGACCGGCAGTTCGCCTCCGAGAGCAAGGCGCTCGCGACAAGCCTTCAATCCGCGCTCGTCGCCGCGCTCCGCACGGCGGACCGCGGCGTCTGGACGGACGATCAGCTGGTTGCCCCGGCGCTCACACCGGCTGGCAGCGTGTACGGGCATTTCATCGAGCTGGGCCCTGCCGCGCCGGGCTGGGTGGACAGGCCGAGCCAGATGCCGGGCGCGCTTGTCGAGCCGCTGTTCCTGAGCAACCCGGCCGAGGCCGCATACGCCGCCTCTGCGTCAGGCCAGGAGCGGGTCGCGTCGGCGCTGCGCGCGGGCCTCGAGACCTACCTGACGAACGCGTAGAAAAGCGACGAGCGCCCGGCTTGCGCCGAGCGCCCGTATCGCAGCTAGCGAGGGGTGGTCGTGACTACCAGCGGTACCAGCGTCCGCCGCTCGAGCCTCGGAAGAAGAACCCGAGGACCCAGAGGACGAGGCCGATGATCAGGATCCACCACAGGATCGTGAGCCCCGAGCTCAGGAATCCGCCTCCGCCGAAGATCAGCAGAAGCAGCACCAGGACAATGAGGGCAACCAACATATCGGCGTGCAAACCCCCTTCTTATGAATTTGGATACGCGCCGGGAGGCGCATACCCATCTACCTGTAGAAACCGGTGGGGCGCACGGATTACCGACCGCTCGGAAGGTTTGGGGAACGCACGAGCAGGCGGAAGTCCTCGGTACGACTGGGCACGATGGTGCGCCTGGCAAGAATCGAACTTGCTGCCTCTTGCTCCGCAGGCAAGCGCTCTATCCGGTGAGCTACAGGCGCAGTTTGGGCCGGACGGTTCAGTTTAGGCGAGCATCGACGGCGGCTGTCGCTGCGCGGAAGGTGGGGAGGTCGAGGCCGGCGGCGACGATCATGGCGACGTAGGCGCCGTGGTGCCAGCTCGCCAGGCGCACCGACGGCCGTTCGTACGTGAACGAGTCGAGCCCGAGTCCCGTGCTGGTGCCGACGGTCAGGCCCGCGTTCAGCTGCCCCGGCGGCGGAGGCACGAAGCCGAAGACGCCCGCCTGGTAGGCGATGCTCGCCTGCGTCGCGTCGGCAAAGCGCGCGACGAAGCTCGTGAGGGCGCGCACGTTCGTCGTCGCGCCGAGGTCGGCCGCGCATGCCGATCGGTTCGCCGCGTAGACGGCGATGGCGCCGTCCCGCGCGCCGTTCCTCAGGAGCTGCACCCACCCATCGTTGGCGCGCGAGCCGACGGTCGCGTCCTCAGTCGCGAGCACAGCGAGGTACACCTCGATCGGCCCCGACCCCGGACAGGCGACGAGGCCCGGCGGCACCTCACCCGCCTGCAACATCGCGGCCGTCGCGGGCAGGTGTGGCGTGGCGCTGGGCACGGGGCTGAAGACCGCGTGCGTCTCGTTCTGGCACGCCACGAGAGCGAGACACGCGACGGCGATGAGGAACCGACCCACGAGGCGCGGAGTTTAGACTGGGTTAGTCCTATCGCGCCTGTAGCTCACCGGACAGAGCGTTCGGCTCCGGACCGAAAGGCAGCAGGTTCGATTCCTGCCAGGCGCACCACCAAACCGAATTCTCAACCCCACAATGCGGTATCGGAGTCGCTGATGCGGGTCGATGATCGAAATCTTCGTCCGCGTTTGGTGGCGCTGGCAACACTGATCCTCCTGGTCGGGTTGATCGTTGTGATCCTGAACGCCGGGTTGCCACGATGGCGAATCGCCTCGGAGGTGAAACCTGGCGCTGGCTACTTCCTCGCGGTGAGCTTTGGAGTGCTGGAGGCGTCGGTGAACCTCGACGGAAGTGCATGTCTATGGCTGCAGCACGACAGCGACCGCACCGCGCTGTACTGGCCATTCGGCTACACAGCCGGCGGCTGGCCGGTCTCAGTCTTTGACGCCTCAGGACATCGGCTCGGACGTGCGGGGGATCGGGTCCGCATCGGCGGCGGCCAGATCCCCGTTCGGACGATCACCGGATGTAGCGGCTTTCAGCAGTTGTGGGCGGCTGCGCCGGGACCGATCTCGCCGTGATGGCAGCGCGAACCGGCATCTTGACGACGGATTTCCAGCGCAATCTTGGATGGGTGTCTTTTCGGTGCGAGCCGTCGGCACCAGAGTTGCTCAGGAACTATGGGTTTGGACTGGTTGCCACGTGCGGCCGTCCCACCGCCACCTGCCATCCTCGGAGAGCGTCGATATCCATTGCTGTCCGTTCCACCACCACAGACCATCCCCGGACAGCTGAAAACCGGGTTGGGCCGTCTTGCTGCGGCCAAGCACCACGACCGCAACAATCGCGATGACCGGCCCAAAGACCAGGAGCAGGACGACCAGGGTGACGGCGAGAAAGAACGGATGCACCATACCGCTCGCATTCTGATCCGACAGTGGTGACGCCAAGCGCCTGACACTGTTTCGCCTCGACTGAGGTAGGTTGGTCCAGATGATCGCCAC
>CAYWTI010000036.1:0-1923 GCA_964461175.1 uncultured Actinomycetes bacterium
CAGGAGATCCTCGTCTCCAACGCCTCCTACCCCACTCCCCAGATCGGCAAGAACTCAGAGGCTCTTCGGCCGCTGGGTCTCGGCTACGCCAACATCGGCGCCCTGCTGATGTCGATGGGCCTCGCATACGACTCAGATGAAGGCCGGCGCTTCGCGGGGGCGATCACGGCGATCATGACCGGCCGCGCGTTCGCGCAGTCGGCCCGTATGGCCCAGGTGAAGGGTCCATTCAGCGAGTACGCCAAGAACCGCGAACCGATGCTCCGCGTGATGGAGAAGCACCGCGCGGCTGCTCATCAGATGCCCAGCTCGCCCGAGTCGGCCCAGGTGGTGAACGCGGCCCGGGTGACGTGGGACGAGGCGGTCAAGCTCGGCCGCGCCCACGGTTACCGGAACGCGCAGGCGACGGTGCTCGCGCCCACCGGCACGATCGGCCTGATGATGGACTGCGACACGACCGGCATCGAGCCGGACCTCGCGCTCGTCAAGTACAAGAAGCTGGTCGGAGGCGGCCTGCTCAAGATCGTCAACACGACTGTGCCCGCCGCCCTGCGCAAGCTGGGCTACGACGAGATCAAGGTCAAGGAGATCGTCGAGTACATCGACGAGAACGACACCATCGAGGGCGCCCCCCACCTGGCGGACGAGCACCTGAAGGTCTTCGACTGCGCGTTCAAGCCGGTCAAGGGAACGCGCTCGATCGCCCCGATGGGCCACGTCCGGATGATGGCCGCCGTGCAGCCATTCATCTCGGGCTCGATGTCCAAGACGGTCAACCTGCCGAGCGACGCCACCGTCCAGGACATCCAGCAGACCTACCTCGAGTCCTGGAAGCTCGGGCTCAAGTGCATCGCCATCTACCGCGACGGCTGCAAGCGGTCGCAGCCTCTGTCGACCTCGCGCGACAAGGAGAAGTCGAAGGAAGCCGTCTCGGCCACCGCCGAAGCTGAATACCGCGCCGTCCGGCGCAAGCTCCCCGACGAGCGCAAGGCGGTCACCCACAAGTTCGACATCGGCGGCCACGAGGGTTACCTGACGGTCGGCCTCTACGAGGACGGGACGCCAGGAGAGCTGTTCGTGACCATGGCCAAGGAGGGCTCGACGATCTCCGGGTTGATGGACGCATTCGCCACGCAGACCTCGTACGCGCTGCAGTTCGGCGTTCCGCTCAAGTTCATGGTCGACAAGTTCAGCCACATGCGCTTCGAGCCGTCGGGTTTCACCAAGAACAAGGAGATCCCGATCGCCAAGTCGATCGTCGACTACATCTTCCGCTGGATGGCGAGCCACTTCCTCCCGGTCGAGGAGCAGGACGAGGTCGGCATCATCCGCCGCGACGAACCGGCTCCGATCGCCGATCCTCCAAAAGCCGACACGGAGTTCAAGGTCATCGCCACCCCGGGCAAGACGATCAACGGCATTGCCTCGCCGAAGCTGACGTTCCTCAACACGAGCGACGCGCCCGCGTGCCCCGACTGCGGGGCGATCACGGTCCGCTCAGGCTCTTGCTACAAGTGCCTGAACTGCGGAGCGACCACAGGCTGCAGCTAACGCCCCTCCCCAACTGAAAGGCGTCGCCTGGACTTCAGGCGGCGCCTTTTCGTTTCACCCGGCCTGGGGAAAGGTGACCTCGATCAGCGGGCTTTCGCTCACCATCCGGTCGACGTCGGTGCGGTTCCAGGCCCGGGCCACGTGCGGGAGGACCTGGCGCCGTTCATTCAACCCGTCGATGACGCGAGCGCGCGCCGGGAGGTCGGCCCGCGTCCTGCCCTTCAAGTGGAGGGTCAGGTGCGGATCAGCCTCGAGGTTGAGAAGCCAGTCTCGTTTCTCCGGCCGCGGCTGGCCGCTGATGTAGATCCGGCCGCCGATGTTGTGGAAGACGATCTCGATCCGGCGCGGCTTGCCTGTGCGCCGGCCGGTCGT
>CAYWTI010000037.1:0-2819 GCA_964461175.1 uncultured Actinomycetes bacterium
ACGCGCTTTCGCTGGGAGAACCCGCGCAAGGGCTACGAGGCCGGACGTTTCATCGCCGAGGACGGTGGCGTCCCGATCGCGTTCCTCGCGTGGCTGCACGGCCCGTGGGCGAAGCTGCCCGAGCGTCACTGCGAGATCGAGGTGTGGCTCGAGCGCTCGCGCCTCGACGTTCAGCTGCTGATCGAGCTGTGGTCGTGGATCGAGGCCGAGGCGATGGCCCAGGATTCGCGGCTCTTGCTGGCGTTCGCGGGCGAGGACGAGCCGGAGATGCTGGAAGCGCTTGAGTCGCTGGGCTACACCCGCGAGCGCGCCGAGAAGGTGTGGATTCTCGACCTGAAGCGGCATGGCGCCCGTCTGGTCGACGAGGCCGCGGCCGCGCGCAAGACGACGGAGGGCAGCGGCATCCGCCTGCTGACCGTCGCCGAGTGGGACGACGCGGAGAAGTTCCGCAAGCTCTATCGCCTGAACGAAGAGACGATCCAGGATGTGCCGCACACGCTGCCCATCGTCACCGAGGCGTTCGAGGACTTCGAGCGGCGCGTGCGCGCCCCGGACCGCCGGGACGACCGCTGGTGGATCGCGTGCGACGGCGACCGCGTGATCGCGATGAGCTACCTGAAGTACCCGCCGGTGCGGGGGACGGTATGGACGGGGTTCACGTGCGCGGACCGCGAATACCGCGGCCGGGGCGTCGCGCGCGCGGTCAAGCTGCAGTCGCTCGCCCAGGCGGTGGTTCTCGGAGTGCCCGAGGTCCAGACCGATAACGACTCCGAGAACGCGCCGATGCTGCACATCAACGAGACGCTGGGCTACGAGCGCCGCCCAGGTTGGGTCGAGCACCACAAGCGGGTAGAAAGTCGAGGTGGCTAGGACCAAGGACTACTACGACGTGCTGGGCGTCTCGCGCGGGGCGACGCAGAAGGACATCTCCGCCGCGTTCCGCAAGCTCGCGCGCAAGTACCACCCCGACCTGAACAAGGACGACAAGTCGGCCGAGGCCCGTTTCAAGGAGATCTCGGAGGCGCACGAGGTCCTCTCCGACGCGAAGAAGCGAAAGCTCTACGACGAGTTCGGCCCAGACTGGGCGGCCTACCAGGCGGCGGGCGTGCAGCCCGGCCAGGCGCGCGGGCCGCGCGGTGCATCGGTACCGGGCGGCGGGACCGGGCCTGGGCGCGTCGAGTACCGCACCGTCACGCCCGAGGACATGGAGGACCTGTTCGGCGAGGGTGGCGGCAACTTCGGCGATATCTTCGGCTCGATCTTCGGCGGCGCCGCGCGCGCCGGCCGGGGCGCGCGCCAGCAGCAGCAGCTCGACGTCGAGGCGCCGATCACCGTCAGCCTCGGCGAGGTCTACCGCGGCACGAGCCGCACCGTCGAGCTCCCCGGCGGCCGGCGCGTCGAGGTCAAGGTCCCGGCCGGCGTGAAGGAGGGCACCGTGCTGCGCGTGCCCGGCCTGCGCGCCACGGTGCAGGTCGCGCCCGACCCGGTGTTCACCCGCGAGGGTGCCGACGCCAAGGACGTCCGCGTCGCGGTGCCGGTGCCGCTGCGAGTCGCGCTGAGCGGCGGCGAGGTGGCGGCGCCCACTCTCAAGGGCGGACAGGTGAAGTTCAACATCCCGGCGGAGACGCAGAACGGGACCAAGATCCGGCTCCGCGGGCTCGGGCTTCCCGACCCGAAGGGCGGCCCCACCGGCGATATGTACGCCGAAGTGCGCGTCCAGCTGCCCGTCCCCATGGACGAGCCGACGCGCAAGTGGGCGGCAGAGCAACCCAGCTGACCGACAGGGCCGCCGTAGCCCGCAGGCTGCTTCTTCCGCTCGTCTTCATATCGGGGATGGCGTCGCTTGGCGTCGAGTTCGGCGCCTCGCGCCTGCTGGCGCCCTACTTCGGGACGAGCCTCTACGTCTGGGGCGTGCTGATCGGGCTGATCCTCATCTACCTCTCCGCCGGCTACGTCATCGGCGGCCGCATGGCCGACCGCCACCCGCGCGAGGAGGTGCTGTACCAGGTCACCGCCTGGGCGGGGTTGTGGATCGGCGTCATCCCGCTCGTCAGCTACCCGATCCTGCTCGCCTCCCAGCAGGGGTTCAAGGAGCTCAGCGTCGGCCTCGTCGCCGGCGCGCTCTTCGCCGTCGTCATCCTGTTCGCCGCGCCGGTGATCCTGCTCGGCTGCGTGAGCCCGTTCGCGATCAGGCTCCTGCTTCGTGACGTCGAGACCGGCGGCAATACCGCGGGTCGCGTGTACGCGCTGTCCACCGCCGGCAGCATCCTCGGCACCTTTCTTCCGGTTTTCTGGTTCATCCCGACCTTCGGCACGCGGCCGACGCTGGAGGGCTTCGGCCTGGTGTTGGTCGGCATCTCCGCCATCGGCCTGTGGCCGTGGCCGCGGCGGCGGTTCTACGCCGCTTTCGCGGCGGTGGTGATCATCGCGTGGATCTTCCTGCCATCCGGCATCAAGCCGCCGCAGGTGGGACAGCTGATCTACGAGAAGGAGTCGCCGTACAGCTACATCCAGGTCGTCCAGGACGGGACCAGGACCGAGCTCATTCTCAACGAGGGTGAGGCGATCCACTCCATCTACGACACCTCGACGCTTCTGACCGGGGGCCCGTGGGACTACATGGTCGTCGCCTCCGCGTTCCGGCCGGCGAGCGAGACCGAGGTCAAGCCTCGCGACGTCGCGATCCTCGGTCTCGCCGGCGGGACGGCGGCCCGCCAGTACACGGCCGCGTACGGGTCGAGCGTGCAGATCACGGGCGTGGAGATCGATCCCGACGTGCTCGACGTCGCGCGGCGGTACTTCCACCTCGACGAGCCGAA
>CAYWTI010000038.1:0-26417 GCA_964461175.1 uncultured Actinomycetes bacterium
CAGCACGACACGGCCGGCCCGTCGTGGGCGAACGGCCCGACGGCCGGCACGTCGATGCCGATCGACCGGTTCTTCGTCGCCAGCCCGTCCGACTCCTTCTCCACCATCAACGCAGCGCTGCATCGCGGCCAGAGCCTCATCCTGACGCCGGGCGTCTACAACCTCGGCGGGCCGCTCGAGGTCACCCAGCCCGACACCGTGATCGTCGGCGTCGGCATGCCGACGCTCGTTCCGCAGCACGGCGCCCCCGCAATGAACATCCACCCGGACCAGGGTGTGCTCGTGTCGGGCGTGATCTTCGACGCGGGCCCGCAGGGCGGCGAGTCGCTCCTCGACGTCGGTAGCGGGCACAAACCGCCTTCCGCCGGTACCGCCGCCGACCCGTCAGGGCTCTACGACGTGTTCTTCCGCATCGGCGGCGCAGCGGCCGGAAAGGTCGGCACCGCGCTGGTCGTCAACAGCAACGACGCCATCCTCGACGACGTCTGGGTCTGGCGCGCGGACCATGGCAACGGCGTCGGGTGGACGGTCAACACGGCCGACACCGGCCTCGTCGTCAACGGCGACAACGTCAGCGCGTACGGCCTGTTCGTCGAGCACTTCCAGAAGTACGAGGTCGTGTGGAACGGCGACAACGGCACCGACGTGTTCTTCCAGAACGAGATGCCCTACGACGTGCCAAGCCAGGCGGCGTGGATGGAGGCGCCCGGCGTCGACGGCTACCCGGCGTTCAAGGTCGCCGACAGCGTGGGCAGCTTCCACGGATACGGCATGGGCAGCTACAGCTTCTTCAACCAGGGGGTCGACATCTTCGCGGCCAACGCATTCGAGGCGCCCGCGTCGCTGGCGCCCGGCAGCCTCCGCGACCTGCTCACGATTTTCCTCGACGCCTCACACGGCAAGGGAGGGATCCTGCACGTGATCAACGGCGCCGGCGGCTCGTCGACGATTGCCAACCCCGACACGCCGGTGACGGTCGTCAGCTACCCGTGATGGGACGGTAAGCGAAGCCCTCGCCCCGGCGGTGCGCTAGAGGAGGCTCTCGATCGCGCCGACGAGGCGAGGGTCGTCCGGTTCGACCTTCGACCTGAACCGCCGCACGGCGTGGCCGTCGCGGTCGATGAGGAATTTCTCGAAGTTCCACGCGACGTTGCCGGCCTTGCCGGCGTCGTCGGGCAGCTCGGAGAGGATCGCGTACAGCGGATGCTGGTTCGCGCCCTTGACGTCGAGCTTGGCGAACAGCGGAAACGTGACGCCGTAGTTGACGCTGCAGAACTGCTGGATGTCCTCGGCCGTCCCGGGCTCCTGGCGGAAGAACTGGTTGCAGGGAAAGCCCAGCACCGTAAAGCCGCGGTCGGAGTAGCGCTCGTACAGCGCCTGCAGCCCCGCGTACTGCGGTGTGAACCCGCACTTCGAGGCGACGTTGACTGCCAGCACGACCTTGCCGCCGTACGTCGACAGGCTCTCGGGCTTGCCGTTCAGTCTCGGCAGCTCGATCTCGTGGATCGAGCGCGCGTGCGCTGTCGTCACAGGAAGTCGAACCCCGGCAAGGTCGTGGCCTATTCCGGCGAACCCGCCGTGCGAGATAATCCGACCTCCATGGCCGATTCCGTAGAAACCCACACCGAGCACCGCACGCTGGACGAGCTCCGCGCCGGGCTCGACGACGTGCGTTCCGCGCCGAAGGACGGCGGCAGGCTCGAGCTCATCGTGGCCAGGCCGGCGGTCGACGAGCGCGTCGAGCTTGCGATCGCCGAGCTGGACGTCGACCGCGGATTGGTCGCCGACCGCTGGAGCCGCGGCAGCAAGCCCAACCCGAGCTCCCAGGTCACGGTGATGAACGTGCGCGCCACCCGGCTCGCCGCGGGCGACCGATCGCGCTGGGCGCTAGCGGGTGATCAGCTCTACGTCGATTTCGATCTCAGCCCGGAGAACATCCCGCCCGGCACGAGGCTGGAGATCGGCTCCGCGATGGTGCAGGTCAGCGAGCAACCGCACCTCGGGTGCGAGAAGTTCGCCGCCCGGTTTGGCATGGAAGCACGCGTCTTCTTCAACTCGGCGGAGGGCATAGCGCTCGGCCTGCGCGGCATCAACACGCGCGTCGTTCGCGGTGGCACCGTTCGCGCCGGCGACGCCGTCCGCAAGCTCACGCGCGAGGACGCCGGCCGGCCATAGCGGCGAGCGCCGGCGTCTAGGGAATCGTCACGTCCGTCAGCACGACCGGGTTGTGCACCGTGTAGTCGAGCTCGTCGCTCTGGGTGACCGCGGGCGGCGTCACCACGTCCATCGCCTTGGGCACGGTTCCCGGGTCGACGGTGCAGTGAGGGTCAGAGCTCGCGGTCGCGCACACTCCGAACTGGAAGTCCTGCGGCGTGGAAGCGAAGCTTCGCGCCTGGTCGGGGCTGAACCCGTCCTGGCCCGTGAGCACCACGGTGAAGCCCCAGCCGCTCGCGGGGTGGCCGAGCTCGGAGGCCGGGACGCTGAACGTGATGTAGCGCGAGACCTGGTTGGCGCGGATCGACACGTTGCCCACCGTGCGGCCTTGCGCGTCGATGTAGCGCTGGCCGAATCCCTGCACCTCGATCAGCTGCTTCCACGCCGCACCGGGCGCGATCTCATAGTTGCGCTGGGGGAAAGAGGCGGCCGTCGACGTGTCCGTCGGGGCGGCGGCGGGGTCGTGCACGTAGACGTCGACCAGCTGCGCGCCGAGGGGGCTGCCGAAGGTCGGAGACAGGTCGCGGACCTGGACGCGGAAGATGATGAGCCCGCTGCCCGCGCTGTCGTCGTAGACCTGAAAGTCGGTGATGTCGTACGCACCGGGGTGGAAGCCGCCGTACGTCGGGTACGCGTAGTTCCCGGGGCCGTTGTCGTCACCGCTCGGGTCGGTGACGTCGAGGATCTTGGTTCCAGGTACGAAGTCCCAAACGACCGTGCGCGATGTGTGCGCCGTGCCACCGTCGGACGCCGTCGCCACCACCGAGATGACGGTGGTGCCGGGCGCGGCCGCGACCGCAAGGCTGAACGATCCGTCGCCGGCGGCCGTCGTCTCCGCCGTTGCGGTCGTGAAGCTTGTGTCGACGTTCGTCGCCGCGACCGAGACCGTGTTCCCCGGCTGCGTCGAGCCGGTGACGGTCACGGGCGATCCGTTGATCGCAGAGAGGTCGCTCGGCGAGGAGACGGTGAGCGTCGTCGCGCCCTGGTGGTTGGTTACATAGCGGGCGGTTGTGTTCGCCGGCTGGTCGAGAAGGCTGCCGGCGGCGATGTCCGCGAACAGGCGCACGAACGCTCCGGCCGACCAGGTCAGCGGCGCGGCCGACCCGGCCGGGCCGCCGTCGCGGAAGCCGATCGAAGCCGTCGCCGGGTCGCTTCCGTACGGCGATGCACCGAGGTCGGGCGACTCCCAGTCCTGCTCCGGGATCAGGCCGGCGCCGGAGGCGAAGTTGCTCATCGAGACGAGGAGGGCTGTTGCCTGAGAGGTCAGACCCGTCGCCAGGCCGTTCTCGGCGCGCTCGGCCGACAGGACCGGCCACAGGTGGCCGGTGCCCTGCCCGGTGGTGGGCCACGGGTGGCCGTCGGCCGACCCATCCCCGTAGCCGTCGCCGTTGTAGCGATGCCAGCCCGGCCCGCTCGGCGTCGACGCCTCGATCGTGCTGTCGACGATCGGCAGCGAACGCTGAATGTCGGCATCACTCGCCGGGAGCTCGCCGAGCCGTGCCAGCTCGAGAAATCCGGCGTCGATGACCTGGCGCTGGTCCAGCGTCGGGCCGCCGTTGCCGAGCCCGTAAGAGATGGCGGCGTTCGGATCGCCGGTCTTGGACAGGCGGATGAAGTAGCGCGAGCCGAGCGGCCCGTTCGTGGTCACCGTCCAGCCCTTGATGGAGCGCTGCCAGTCGTCGGCTGTGCCCCGGAACAGCCGCGCCGACGCCATATCCCCGTTGGCCTGCGCGATGTCGCCCGCGGCGATAAGCCCAGCGATCTCCGCGGCGATCGTCGACGGCGAGTAGCCGCCCTGCTCCTCCCATCGCTCCGGCCCGAAGCTCGGACCGTGCGAGGCGACGAAGTAGGCGGCCGGGCGGATGTGATCCCGGTACAGGGCGGCGTCGTTCATGCCCAGCGTCCAGGCCATGAGGATCGGGTACGAGCACTCGTCGAGCTGGGTGTTGAACGAGTCGGGCGCCGTCTTGCCGTTGAGCAGGCTGTTGCGAGGCATGGATCCGTCGGCGAGCTGCTGGCGGTCGAAGAGGAAGGTGACGGCGTTGCGGGCTGTCACGAGGTCGCCGTCGGCGACGAGCCCTGTCCACGCCTCGTAGAGGTCGCGCGCGAACACCTCGCGGTAGGAGCCAAAGAACGTGTTGGACGGGTCGTCCGCCTGCACCGCCTGTCCCCACGGCGACGCGAGGCTCGCGACGATCGCCCCCGGGAAGGTCTTGTCTTCGGACGCCTTGACGACGTTGGCGCTCAGGAGGTACTCGGCGTCGAGCGCCCGCACCTGCGCTTTCGTCATCCCCGGGAGCGCGCCGGGCGGCTGGCGCAGTGAGCCGTCGTACCCGACCCATCCGCTGCGGTAGGCATCGCGGACGCCGGCGAGCTGCGCGTTGAGCGAACCTTCGGCGCTCGCGACCGCGGCCGCCTGCGTGGGCCCGAAGCCCAGCGCGAGCGTGAACCCGCCGTTGGCGCGGGGACCGAGGGCGAGCCGGCCGGTCTGGACGACGTTGCCAGACGCCGCATCGCTGTACAGCTGGGTGAGCGCATGCGAGGCGTCGAGCTGCACGAGACCGTCGCTTGGCGTGCCGGCAAAGCCGCTCGAGACCTGGTCGAACGGTCCGTCCAGCGCCGTGAACACCGGTTGCGCGTAGTCGCGGTTGCCTGCGTTGGTGACGGTGTTCGTGTCGTACGACACCATGATCGGGTGGCCGGTCGAGGCGTCAGTCGTCGCCGTGTCGGCGCCGCCGTTGCCGGTTCCGCCGCCCCCGTTGCCGTTCACCGTCGGGTCGTAGCGCACGTAGACCGTGAGCGAGGACTTCGACGAGTTGTGCACGTGCACGCCCATCAGAAGCGTGTTGCGGCTCGGGTCGGTGAAGTAGTCGGTCGTGATCGTGTACGCCCCGCTCTTCGCGGTGGAGGTGACCTCGCATTCCATGCCGCCCTGGTCGAGCGCGCGCACGGTGTAGGTCATGTCGCGGGCCTGCAGGTCCGTGAACGACGCGCCATCGGTCACGACGTACTGCAGCGTCTCGACGTTGGTGTTGTCGATCGTCGGGTAGTAGACGTCGCTCAGCACGCCGCCGGCGACGGTGTACCAGACCTTGGAGCTCGTGCCGAAGGCCGTGCCGAGGCAGTCTTTCCGCGCGAGGTCGAAGTGCGAATCGGCGCCAGGTCCGCCCGGGGCGACGGCGGCCGCGGGCATTGCGTGCGTGACCGGTATGACGAGCGCGAGGCCGAGGCTCGCGACGGTGAAGCCCGACGCCAAAACACGCGCGTGGCGGACACGGGCGCGGCGAATGGATACATGTGGCATGTGTGACCCTCCGGCTGCGATGGGGAGTTGACTGTGCCACCATCCGGGCGCTGCGTCAACCGGCGCGTTTGACGTCAGATGCAGTTGGACGCCGAAAGCGTGATGGCGATGAGGCACATGCCGATCGCGGCGTCGAGCCAGCCCAGCCCCGCCTCTCCGAGCCCGAGCCACGGCTGGATCGCGCCGACCGGCGTGCCGATATCGCCCTTGCCCTCGAACAGCTGGATGACGCACATGCCCGACGCCATCGTGTTCACGCTGGTGCAGAAGAGAGGCCACTCCTCGCCCGCCGCGGCGCACTCGAGCGACATCGCCGCGAGCGCGAGCGCCTCGCTGTCCTCGCCGCTGAGGTGGCACTTGCCGCCGCCGCCCTCGCCGCCTCCCTCTCGGCCGATGCCTCCGCCCGTCGCGTCCAGCAGGACCGCCGTGGCCGCGCCCGTCGAGCGGTCGACGACCCAGAGTGCATCGGCCGCACCCGCGACCGGGACGACGAGGTGATAGTCGTCGTAGACGTGAGCCACCGCCGACCAGGCGGCCTGCCGCGCCGCCGGCACGGTCTTCAAGAAGGCGGCGAACCCGGCGCCGTCACCCTCGGCGATCCCGATGAGAGGCTTCCCGGCAAGACGGCTGTAGGCGGTGTCGGAGTACGTCGCGGCCTCGGCCGCGCTCATCGCCACCGACGTCTTCAGCGCGGGTCGGAAGGCTGACTGCCGGTCCGCCGCCAGCGGGATCACCTCGTTGAGCCCGACCGCGATGTCGGCGTGTTCTTCGAACGCGCCCGAGCCTGCGGCTCGGTCCTGGAGGATCGCGACGCGCAAGCCGATCATCGAGGCGGCGTCCACGGGGGCCGGGCGCAGGAGCGAGGGCAGCGCGAGCGGGGTGCGGCTGACGTTGCGGAAAGCCTTCACGAAGTCGTCGCTCGAGGCCTTCGCGCCGAGCGCGTTGAGCGGCGCCATCGACTGCAGGGAGGCGAATACGTCGTCGAAGATCGCCGAGATCGTCGGCGTGCCACCCTCGATCGCGATCGTCGTGGTGCCGTTCAAGGCGGCCGCCGTCTCGGCCGCGGCCGCCGGGTCGTCCACGGCCCCAAGCGGGGCGCCTGACGTGCTCAGCTCGAGGCCCGCGATGCGACGCGTCGCGTTCAGCGTGCCGTACCGCACCGTCACGTAGAGGCCAGTGAACGAGGGGGCCGGCAGCGGGCTGGCCGGGACGGTGTACTGCGCCGCGCCGTTGGCCGTGCCGACCGCCACCGTGACGCTCCGCTGCGCCGGGTCGCCGGTCTTCGTGCGGTAGCGGACGCGGTAGGCGGGGTTGATCCACCTGCTCGCGACCGACGACAGAAGGCCGGCCAGGGGCGAGAGGTCGGTGGCGCTGAGACGCGCGCCTCCGCTCGCGGCGACGATCGCGTCCACAGTCGCGGAATCGATGTTGCCGGCCGGGATCGCGAACACCGGAACGCCGGAGCTCACCAGGCGCCGCTTCCATGTCGCCAGCCGCGCGGGGTCGGTGTCGATCGAGTCGAAGTCGCTGACCATGACGATGGCGGATAGGTTCTGCTCGAGCGCCGGGCCTCCGGCCGCCGCCCACGGATCGTCGGCCAGCTCGGACGCCGCGGCGAACGCGGAGGTCAGCCCGCTCAACGAAGGCGGCGCCCAGGACCCGGCGTTGGGGTTGCCGCCGATCGGTACGACCTGGACGTCCAACGGGGTCTTCGCGGCCTGGTCCGTGATCGTCTTCGCGAGCGCCGACTCGAATGCCGACTTCGCGGCCGCGCTGGCAAAGAGTTTGGGCGCGAAGGCGACGTAGGCGTCATAGACGATCAGCACCCGCGGCCTGGGGACCACGGCGGTGTTCGAGTACAGGGCAAACCCGCCGACCGCGGAGCCCTGCTCCTTGACGGTGAACGCCGATGCGTCCAGCCCGTCGACCGGCGCGCCGCCGGAGTCGTTGACCGATACAGACAGCGCGATCTCGGGAAACGCGGTCGCGTCGACGCGCGCGGTGATCGACCTCACCCTGGCGAGCGCGGCTGTGCGGTCGGCGCCCGACAGGACCTTCAGCGCACCGAACGGTCCGTCGGTCGTCGTCGCGCCCGCGGGGCCGATGACGTCGCCGTGAACGGTGAGCGGTGAGCCGATCGCCACGAGGCCGGAGGCGCCCTGCACGCGCAGGATCGGCGCGCGCACCGGCAGCGTCGCCAGGCCCGACTCGAGGATCGCCTTCGGGCCCTGGGGCGGTTCGAACGTCAGCAGCACCTGGCGGCCGGTCACCTGATCGGCCGGCCACGACGCCGACACCAGGTCGATGAGCTTGCCGCGAGGCGTCGTCCCGCCGAGCGCGGGATTTGCGACCGCAGACACGCTCACCGTGACGTCGCGCATCGCGTCCGCGTCTCGCGGCGTCAGCCGGGCCGGCGCGGCGTCGACGGCGCCCGCGTCGCCGGCGGCGAACGCGTAGCGCTGCTTGCCGCCGTCTTGGAAGACCACGACCGGCACGTTCGCCGGCAGCAGGTCGGTCCGCGGCGTCGCCGTCTGGGCGGACGCGGGAAGCGCCGCGAGGATGGCGGCGACGGGGTCAGGGCCGGGATCGAACTTCGATGCCGGGGACGGAGTGGGGAAGGGGCCGTTCTTCAGCGTCGCTGCGGCCTGGGAGACGCGCGACGCGTCCGGCGCGAACGCCCGCGCGGGGACCCGGTACAGGGCGGCGGCCGTGAGCGACGCCGGCCGGGCGGCGATCTCGACGTGCGCCTTGAATCCCGCCTGCCCGAGCAGCTCCGCAAGCAGCTCGGCGCGGTCGCGCAGCGTTCCGAACCCGCCGCGCAGCGTCGCCCTCGAGCCCCATCGCCGTGACGTCGACGCGTCGTCGCTGGGGAGGAGCGGCGGCAGCACCGCGATGGATGAACGGACGAACTCGACGATCCTGGCCGCATCCTTCGACGCCACGGCGTCGGCGGCGCGCTGCGCGAGATGGTCCGGGCTTGCCTTCAGCGAGTCGCGCAGCAACCTGAGCGCCACGTCGTACGGCCTGCCCGTCCCCGCCAGCGGCGTCGCGGCGGAGCGGCCGATCGGGCCGAGGCTGCAGCTCTCGAGGAGCAGGAGTAGCGCGCCGGCGTTCGCCGCGGCCAGGAACTCGCGTCGGGTCATCGCCATGGGCGGGAGTCTGTCGGCGTTAACCGCTCACCCGCATCGGTGGAAACCCTATGTTTCGGCCCGTGTCGGGGACGCCGCCGCGCGGACGGGACAGGGAGCTGGCCGAGGTCGGGCGGTTCTTCGACGCCGTGGAGGAAGGTCCAAAGGCGCTGGCCCTGACCGGTCCGGCGGGCATCGGCAAGACCACCGTATGGCGCGAGGCCGTGGAGCGCGCGGCGGCGCGTGGATGGCGCGTGCTGACGTCGCGGCCGGTGCAGGGCGAGGCGGGTCTTGCCTTCGCGGGCCTGGCCGACCTGCTCGCCGGCGTGGACCTCGACGAGCTGCCCGGGGTGCAGCGGCGGGCGCTGGACATCGCGATGCTCCGGACCGACGTCGACCTCGACGCGACCCAGCCGCGGGCAGTCGCCACCGCCGTGCTCACCGTTTTTCGCGAGCTCGCGGACCAGCGTCCGCTGCTGGTCGCCGTCGATGACGCCCAGTGGCTCGACACGGCCAGCGCGGAAGCGCTGGCTTTCGCCCTGCGACGCCTCGAGCGTGTGCCCGTCGCCGTGCTGGCGTCGGTACGCGTGGACGGCACGCGCCCACCGACGTTCGAGACCGTGCTGCCGTCTCAGCAGGTGACGGTCGGGCCGCTCGGCGTCGCCGCCATGCACGAGGTCGTCAAGGAGCACCTCTCCATCGCGGTGCCGCGGCCGACGCTGGTCCAGATCGTGGTCGCGAGCGGCGGGAACCCCTTCTACGCGGTGGAGATCGTCCGTGAGCTGGTGCGCAAGGGTCTTCCCGCCCCGGGGGCGAAGCTGCCCGTCCCGGGCACGCTCAGGATGCTCGTCAGCCTCCGCGTCAACGCGCTTCCCGCGCACACGCGCGAGGCACTCTTGCTCGCCGCGTGCCTGAGCCAGCCGACGGCGGAGCTCGTCGACCTCGCCGCGCTTGAGCCGGCCGAAGAGGCCGGCATCGTTCACGTCGAACCGGACGGGCGTATCCGATTCGATCACCCCTTGCTCGCGACCGCGGTATACGAGTCGGCGCCGGCGGCGCGCCGTCTCGCCGCCCACCGGCTGCTGGCCGAGAAGGTTAACGACCCCGAGGAGCAGGCGCTCCACCTCGCCAGCGGCGCGACTGGTCCGGACGAGGCGATCGCCGCGCGCCTCGACGCCGCGGCCGCGCGCGCCGCCGCGCGGGGGGCGACCGCGACCGCGGCCAAGCTGGCCCGCCGCGCCGTCGAGCTCACCCCGGGCGTCGACCCAAGGCGGATGATGGCGGCCGCCGACTACATGAACGACGCGGCGGAGAGCACAGCCGACGCCGCGGCGCTGCTCGACAAGGGCATCGAGGCTTGCGAAGACCCGGAGCTCCGAGCCGAGCTTCTCTACACCCTGGCCCGGATCACGATCGGCGAAGCACGTCCGCACGCCGGCCTGACGGGGCTCGAGGAAGCCCTCGCTCTCGCGACCGGCCGTGCGCTCAGGGGTCGGATCCACGGGGAGATCGCGTGGCAGCTCATAACAGACGTGCGGCGCGCCCTCGAGCACTGCGACGCCGCGCTCTCGCTCTTACGCGCGGAGGACAACCCGACCCTGTACTCGACGACCTTGATGCTGCATGCCTACCTCCGCCTCATCAGCGGTCGCGGCGCGGACGACGCGGCGGTCGAGCGCGGCAGGTTGATGCAGTCGGGCCGTGCTCGGGACACGAGCCCGGTTCCGCTCGCGTGGCCGGTCATGCACGACGACTTCGACGAGGGCAGAAGGCGCTATGAGCGCTCGCTCGCCGACTCGCGCGCCCTCGGTGACGAGTGGTCGGGTGTCTCATTGCTCAGTCATCTCGCCGAGCTCGAGCTGTGGTCGGGCCACTGGGCGCGAGCCGACCACCTCGCCACCGAGGCGGTCGAGCTTGTCGAGCGATCGGGCAGCGCGGCCTTTGTGAACACCGCGCTCTACGCTCGCGGCATCGTCGACGCGCACCTCGGCCGCGTCGCCGAGGCGAGGGCCGCCGGTCAGCGCATCCTCGGGCTCGAGGCGTACGCGTCCGCCGACTACAAGATGCGCGCGCACATCGTGCTTGGCTTCCTCGCCCTGTCGCTCGACGATATGGTCGAAGCAGAAAGGCATCTGGCCCTGCTCGCGGCGATGCTCGAGAGACGAGGCGAGGTCGAGCCGGCCCGCTACCGCATACATCCCGACCTCGCGGAGGCCGTCATCTCGCTCGGCGACCTGGAGCGTGCCGCCGATATGCTCGACCGGCTCGACGAGCGGGCGCGAATGTTTCCGCGGCCGTGGATCCTCGCCACGACTGCCCGCAACAGGGCGCTGCTGCTAGCCGCCCGCGGCGACCTCGACGCCGCGCTCGAGCGCGCCGAGCTCGCGATGCGCCACCACGAGCACCTCGAGATGCCCTTCGAGCGGGCGCGCTCGTTGCTCGTCTTGGGCCGCATCCTCCGACGCCGCAACGAGCGGCGCTCGGCGCGCGAGGCGCTGGCCCGCGCGCTGGCCGAGTTCGAGCGCCTGGGGGCGCCCCTGTGGGCAGAGAAAGCACGCGGCGAGATCGCGCGCGTGCCCGTGCGCAAGGCGCCGGCGGACCTGACACCGACCGAGGAGAAGATCGCGCGCCTGGCGGCCGACGGCCTCACCAACCGCGAGGTTGCCGAGCGCGCCTTCGTCAGCGCGAAAACGGTGGAGGCGAACCTGGCTCGTGTCTACGACAAGCTCGGCGTGCGCTCGCGGGCCGAGCTGGGACGTGTCATGGCGGAGCGCGTGGTCAAAACGTAGGGAAACACCCGATTCGGGGCTTGCCGCCGGCGCCATAGCGTGGCGCCACGATGACGAGCTTCGTCGCCGAATGCTTCTGGATCGGCGTCACCGACGACGACCTTCGCGGCCTCGACGAGCGCGCCGCGAGCGCGATCGAGCGGATCGGGGTCGACGGAGAGACCGTCCGCTACCTCGGCTCGGTGCTGATGCGCGCCGACGAGGTCGTCCTGTGCTTCTTCGAGGGCACCGCCGAAGGCGTGCGGCGGGCTGCGGAAGACGCCGCGATCCCTTTCGACCGAATCCTGGAGACCGCCAGCTCGCCCTGGGCGGTCAAAGAACGATGAGGAGTTCTGCGATGCCGAAGAAAGTGATGATGCTGTTGGCGTTCCTGTCCCTGGCCGCATGCGGCGGCACGTCGCAGACGGCGAGCAACGAGACGCCGTCCGCGAGCGGATCGGCCCCTGCGAAGCTGAGCCCAAGCGCGGCGACAGAGCGCGTCATCGACCCGTGCCAGCTCGTCACGCAGCAAGAGGCGTCGCAGCTCGCGGGCACCACGTTCGGCGTGGGCAAGGAGGAGACGACCTCCGGCGGTGGCCGGACCTGCGTCTACGGCGCGCAGACGGTCAACGTGTTCACCATCGCGCTCGTGATCGCGCCCGACGCCGCCACGGCGCAGGCCGGCTGGAACGAGGCCCAGACCCAGGCGCAGTCGCAGCTTCAGCAGGAAGGAGTCAACATCACGCTCGACCAGACCACGCTGCCGGGCGCGGACAAGACGGTGACCGGCAGGGCGAACGAGACCCTCAACGGCCAGGCGATCAGCATCAGCGCCATCTATGTGCTCAAGGGCAATACGTTCTTCACGTTCTCCGACCTCGTGCTCGGCACCGGGGCCCCGAGCATCGCCCAGATGGAGGCGCAGGCGCAGACCTCGCTCTCGCGCGTCTGATGAGCTCGCCGCCAACGACCGACGCGGTGGCGGAGAACCGAGCCGGCCGGCTGACGCAGGGCCAGCGCGCCAACCTGCGCGCAACGTCGCGGGGCTGGCGCAAGGCCGAGCTGCAGTTCGCGGGGATCTTCACCGTCATCGGCCTCCTTGTCTGGTTCGGTGATGGCCCGGCGAAATACGGGCTGATCAAGCCGCTGCTTGGAATCGGGTTCTTGATCCTCGCGGGGACGCTCCTCGTCGTCTCGTTCCTCGGCGCCGATCCGGTCACGCGCGATCTGCGTGACGGGCGCGTCAAGGCGACGGAGGGCGCTATCCGCAAGTGGTCACAGACCACGCACGGCCGCGGCTCGAGCACCACGTCGTACTACGCCGAGGCCGGCAATGTCATGGTCGAGACCGGGGGCGCCTCGTATCACGCCTTGCCCGAGGCCGGCATCGTGCGTCTTTTCTATCTGCCGCACTCGCGCCGGCTCGTGAACTTCGAGCGCCTCGCCGACCGGCCGCTGCCGGATGGCGCGCTGACGGACCGTGGCCGCTTGCTCAGGGACATGGTCGGCAGCGTGCTCGGCGACGCCGACGCGCGCGCCGAGGTCGCGGCGATGGCGCACGTGGTGCAGGGCGAGGTGCAGGGCTCTCCGGCGCGACCGCCCGCGGCCGAGACCGTGCCGCTGCAGGGCGCCCTGCCCGGTACGTGGAGCAACCCGATCCTCACGCTGACCTTCGCCGCCGACGGGACCGTCGCGGCGGAGGCGCGCGGCGGCATCAAGCGCGCGGGCCACTGGTCGGTCGACTCTTCGGGACGGCTCGTCAGCGATGTGATGGGCCAGGAGGCGGCCGTGGACGCGTGGATCAGCGGCGACCAGCTGACGATCGCGATGGACGGCCAGGCTGTGAAGCTGCACCGCAGCTGACCGGTCACGGCGCCAGACGAGGAGCTAGACGAGCAGCTCGGCAAGCACCTCGGCAGCACGACGCGCCGTCCCTTGCTCGACGTCGCGAAACTCGACCGGCCGGGAGACGAGCTGCTTCACCGCCGCGGCCACTTTGTCCGGCGTCGCATCGTCGTAGTCCATGCACACGCCGGCTCCGTACCGGTCCAGGCGATGCCGGACGTGGAAGTTCTGCTCGCAGTGGTCGCGGAGCGGGAAGTACACGAAAGGCGTCCGCGCCGCGGTCAGCTCCATCGTCGTGCTGAGGCCGCCCTGCGTGAGCGCGACGTCGCAGGCGGCGAGGCGTCGGTTCAGGTCGGGCACGAAGCCGTGCACCTCGACGCCGTCGACCCGCGACAACGTCTCCAGGTCCACGCGTGGTCCCGCGACGGCGATCATGCGCAGGTTCGGCACGAGTCGCCGTGTCGCCGGGTAAGCGGAGATCACCTTGTTCAGGAGGTCGACGCCGACGCCCGAACCGCCGACCGACGCGATGCAGACCACCTCGTCGGCCGCGTAGCCGAATTCCTCGCGGAGGGCCGCGCGATCGCCGAGCGAGCCCTGTTCGACGCCGAGCACGTAGCCGCCGGTGAAGCGGTAGTGCTCCTCGGTCCACGCGCGGATCTCGGGAAGGCCGGGCCCGAACGTACCGGGAACGACATCCTCAGGCCTGCCGATGAACACGGCGCGGTCGCGCACGCTCGGGAACCGCGCGATGTGCTCGATCATCTCGGCGTTGTAGTCGGCGCAGAGGAAGGCGTCCCTCTCGCCGAGGGCGGGCATCGGCAGCCAGCCGACGATGTCGGTCAACCACGCGTAGGGCGCCTGCTTCAACTCCGGGTTCTCGTGCAGGTAGTAGTCGACCTCCCACGCCTCGTCGCCGATCCACAGGTCGTAGTCGCCCGCACGCGCGGCCTCGAGGAACAGCATGAAGTTGTGGACGAAGATCTCGTCCATCCGCCGCCATGCCTCGAAGACGTGGAGGCGGTGCGCGCCCGCCTCGTGCTCGATGTGGGCCGACTCGCTCGCCAGCTGCCTGCTCGCGGGATGGATGCGCTCGCCGCTCGCTTCCAGCACTCGTGTCACCGGATCCTGGGCGAGCCAGTCGACCTCGAGCCTCGGCACCAATCGGCGCAGCTCGCGCACGATGGCGACGTCACGCCGGACGTGGCCGAGCCCGATCGGCGAAGAGACCACCAGCGCGCGGCGAGGACGGTGCATCGCGCGCCGGTGGAGCGTGGGCGGTGAGGGCGGCGCCACGAAATCCTGCAGTGCCAGGTTCACCGCCACCGGGTCGCGCGTGTGGACCATGTGTCCCGAGCCCTCCATCGTCAGCAGCCGCCCTCCCGTCAAGCCCGCCAGCTCGGCGCCATTGGCGTGCGACACCGTCTCGTCCTCGTCGCCGCTGATGACGAGGACGGGGCAACGGATGCCGGCGAGGAGATCGGGGAGCGTGACGGGGTCGAGCTGCGGCGCCTTCACCGTGGCGATGAGCACCTCGGGCGTCGTCTCGAGTCCCCAGCCCACGGCGTCCTCGATCTGCTTGGTCGAGTGCGGCTCAGGCAGGCAGCGCGAGAAGAAGAACTGCAGGAAATCGCCGTAGTTCGAGCGCCAGTAGTTGGCGTTGTACCGCTGCCAGCCGTCGTACTCCTCGAACTCCTCGTCGAAGAGCACGTCGATCGCGTGCTGGATGGCGAGCCACGGGGCGAGCGGGAGCGCGGGGGCGATGAAGACGGCCGAAGCGACCCGATCGGGGCTGCCGCTCGCGAGCAGAGCCGCGGTCCGGGCGCCCTGCGAGAACCCGACGACCGTGGCCCTCTCCGTGCCCGTGGCGTCCAGGACTGCCAGCGCATCCGCCGCGAACTCGGCCGGCGCGTACGCGGCGGGATCCACCGGCCGGTCGGAGCGGCCGTTGCCGCGCCCATCCATGACCAGGACGCGGGAGTGCCTTGCAAGATGCGGCACCTGCATCTTCCAGTGCCGGGAGTGAACGATCGACCAAGTGGGGAGGAGGAAGACCGTCGACTCACCTTCTCCGTGCACCTCCCAGTGCAGCCGCACGCCGTCGCGCGTGGTGAACCCTTCGCGGTCCGGCAGCCTGGCTCTCATCGCGAGATGAAGTTAAGCCGGGCCGTGGCGCGTTCGCATCCGGTGGCCCCCCTGGTGGCAAGCGAACCCGATACTTGAGGCAGGGCAAGGAGGTCCGAAATTGAAGGTCGAGGAAGAGAAGGCAACAGACAGGCGCGCGGAGGAGATCCTCGGCGCGTTCGGCATGAAGGTCGGCGGAACGTACTCCGGCGTCGCCGCGGGCGGCAGGTTCGTCGAGCACCCGGGTGGCCCGAAGCTCGCGGCGCACAACCCGTCGACGGGCACGGTGCTCGCCCAGGTCGAGACCGCCGGGCCTGGCCGCGTCGCCGAGGCGACGGCGGCGGCCCAGCGCGCGTTCCTCCGCTGGCGCATGGTGCCCGCCCCCAAGCGGGGCGAGATCGTGCGCCGCCTCGGCAACGCGTTCCGCGAGCGCAAGGAGGATCTCGCCCGCCTGGTCAGCCTCGAGAACGGCAAGATCCTGACCGAGGGCAGGGGCGAGGTCCAGGAGGTCATCGACATCTGCGACCTCGCGGTGGGCCAGTCGCGCCAGCTGTTCGGCAACCAGATGCACTCCGAGCGCGCCTCTCACCGCCTGACGGAGCAGTACCACCCGCTCGGCGTCGTCGGCATCATCTCCGCCTTCAACTTCCCTCTCGCCGTCCCGGGATGGGGTTGGGCGCTGGCCGTCGTCTGCGGCGACAGCATCGTGTGGAAGCCCTCGAGCCTCACGCCGCTCATCTCGATCGCGGCCCAGAAGATCTTCCACGAGGTCACGAACGGCACGGACGCCGAGGGCATCTTCGGTCTCGCCATCGGCGGTGGATCGGTCGTCGGTGAGGCGCTGCTCGCCGACCCGCTCGTGCCGTTGATCCAGGCCACCGGCTCGTGCTCGCTCGGCGAGCGCGTAACCGCCGCGACCGGCAAGCGCGGCGCGCGGGCGATCCTCGAGCTTGGCGGCAACAACGCGGTCGTGGTCCTCGACGACGCGGACCTCGACCTCGCGCTGACGGCCGTGGCGTTCGGCGCGGTCGGCACCGCCGGCCAGCGCTGCACCAGCACGCGCCGCCTGATCCTGCAGCGCGGGATCGCCGACGCGTTGGTGGACCGGCTGGTCCGCGCGTACTCCACGGTGCGGATCGGCGATCCGCTAGAGGACCGGACGCTGATGGGTCCGCTCATCTCCGCCGACGCCGTCGAGGCATTCGCCGACGGCGTGAGCGCGATCAGGGAGCAGGGTGGGGAGCTCGTGTATGGAGGCAAGGTGCTGGACGACCGGGCCGGTTACTACGTCGAGCCGACGATCTTCCGCTCCCGGGCCGATATGCCGATCACGCACGAGGAGGTCTTCGCGCCGATCCTCCACGTCTTCACAGTCGACTCGCTCGATGAGGCCATCGCGCTGAACAACGCCGTGCCCCAAGGGCTGTCGAGCGGCCTCTTCACGTGCAGCCTGAGTGCTGCCGAGACGTGGCTCTCCGCCGCGGGGTCCGACTGCGGCATCGCCAACGTCAACGCCGGCACCTCTGGCGCCGAGATCGGTGGCGCGTTCGGGGGCGAGAAGGCGACGGGCGGCGGCCGGCAGGCAGGCTCTGATGCCTGGAAGGCCTACATGCGCCGGCAGACGAACGTCGTCAACTACGGTCGCGACCTGCCACTGGCGCAGGGCGTGGAGTTCGACCTCACATAAGGAGGACGCGCACGACGTCGGAGGCTTTTTCCAGGTCGGGCTCGTCGCCGGTGATGAACTCACGCCAGATGAACGACTCGGAGATGCGCACGATCACGTAGGCGAGGTCCGCGGCTTGGAGGCGCAGCTTGAGGTGCCCCGCATTCGCGCGTTCCTCCAGCGCCTGGCGCAGCGCTTCGATGAGCCGGCCCTCGGCGACGCCACGGTTCGTGGTCATGACGCGTAGACCGACGTCCGGCTCGGACTCGATGAACTTGCGGATCGGCTCGAACCGGGCCGTCGCGCGGACGAAGTGGGCGTTGAAGCGCACGATCCAGTCCGCGCCCTTGTCCCTTGCGGTCCGGTCCGCGTGCGCGCGGGCGGCCTTGAGCCCGGCCTCCGCGAAGGACCACAGGATCTCGCCCAGCAGCTGCTCCCGGTCGCCCACCCAGCGGTAGAGAGTAGCGCGCGAGATGCCGAGCGAGGTGGCGAGCTCGCCCATGTCGATCCGCTCGCCCTTGAGGAACCGGCGCCGCGCCTCGCGCAGGGCGTCAAGGGGGCCGACCTGGGGTCGTACATCGCCCGCGAGATGCCTCTGGAGCGCGGTCTGCTCGGCCATGCGACGATTCTAGCGCTTGTCTCATTGTGCGACAAAGTGCTAATGTGTCTCAAAACGACACGCGGCATAGGGAGGGCTCAGGCCATGGCTCAGGTGGAGACGGCGATCCAGGGAACGTGCGATGCGCGCTTCGAGCTGGTGCCCGAAGAGTTCGAGCGCAACTTCAGAGAGCGCGGCGAGGTGGGCGCATCGGTTGCGGTCACCGTGGAAGGCAAGACGGTCGTCGACCTGTGGGGCGGCGTCGCCGACCCGCAGACCGGCAGGCCGTGGGAGAAGGACACCAAGGTCGTCGTGTGGTCTTCGACCAAGGGCGCGACGGCGTTGTGCGCGCACATCCTGGCCGACCGCGGCGAGCTCGACCTCGAGTCGCCGGTCGCCAGGTACTGGCCCGAGTTCGCCCAGAACGGCAAGGCGACGATCCCCGTCCGCATGCTGCTCAACCACCAGGCCGGCCTGGCCGCGGTGCGCGAGCCGCTCACGCCCGGCTCGTTCGCCGACTGGGAGAAGATGACCTCGCTGCTCGCCCGCGAGAGTCCATGGTGGGAGCCAGGCACGCAGCACGGCTACCACGCGTTCACGTTCGGCTGGCTCGTCGGCGAGGTCGTGCGGCGTGTCAGCGGCAAGTCCGTGGGCGCCTTCTTCCGCGACGAGGTCGCAAAGCCACGAGGTATCGACTTTCACATCGGCCTGGCCGACCAGCTCGAGCCGGAGGTCGCTGTCTGCATCCCGCCGGCGCCGCCGGCGCCGGGCGACCCCGTCTCGCCGGTTTTCGTCGTCGCGATGACGCAGCCGACCTCGCTGCCGGCGTTCGCGATCGGCAACACCGGCGGCTACTTTCCCGACCCGCTGCAGTTCGACTGCCGCGCCGCACACGCCGCCGAGATTCCAGCGGCCGGCGGGATCACGAACGGCCGCGGCCTGGCTGGTCTTTACGCGCTGCTCGCGAACAGCGACAACGGTGTCGTGAGCGAGCGGCAGCTTGCCCGGATGGCGGCAGTGAGCTCCGCGTCCAGCGTCGACGCGACGCTCCTGCTCCCGACCCGATTCACGCTCGGCTACGCGAAAGCGATCGACAACCGGCGCGTCTCACCGCACCCCGACGACAGCGTGCTCATCTCGGAGGAGGCGTTCTGCCACCCCGGGGCCGGCGGCTCGTACGGCATCGCCGACCCCAGGGCGCGCACGTCCATCGGCTACGCCATGAACAAGATGGGCGCCGGTGCGGGCTTCAACTCGCGCGGCCAGAGCCTGGTCGACGCCGTCTACCGCAGCCTCGGCTATACGACGAACGCGCCCGGGGCCTGGATCAAAGAGGGATAAGCTCGGCGCGGTGTCGACCGGCACGGCGTATCGCGTCTGTCCGCTGTGCGAGGCGGTGTGCGGCCTCGAGCTGACGCTCGAGGCCGGCCGCGTCGTCAAGGCGCGCGGCGACGGAGCGCACGTCCTCAGCCACGGCTTCATCTGCCCCAAGGGCGCCGCGTTTCCGCAGCTGGTCAACGATCCGGACCGCCTTCGGCTGCCCATGGTCCGGCGCGGCGCCGACTGGCGCGCGGTCTCCTGGGACGAGGCTTTCGACGCCGTGGCGCACGGGCTGCGCGGCGTGGTCGAGCGCCACGGGCGCGAGGCGGTCGCCGTCTACCTGGGCAACCCGACCGTGCACTCGCTCGCGTATGGCTTCTACATCTCCCCGTTCCTCAAGGCCCTCGCCACCCGCAACCGCTTTTCCGCCGCGACAGTCGACCAGATGCCTAAGCACGTCGCGTGCGGATACATGTACGGCGACCCGCTTGCCATCCCGGTACCGGACCTCGACCGCACGTCGTTCGTGCTCCTGCTCGGCGCCAACCCGTGGGAGTCGAATGGAAGCCTCGCCACCGCGCCCGACTTCCGTGGACGGCTGAAGGACGTCCAGGCGCGCGGCGGGCGTTTCGTGGTCGTCGACCCACGCCGCACCGCGACGGCCGCCCACGCCGACCGTCACCTGGCGATCCGGCCGGGCACGGACGCCCTGCTTCTGTTCGCGCTTACCCACGTCCTGTTCGCGGAAGGCCTCGTGAACCTTGGCAGGGTCGAGGAGCATGTGCGTGGTGTCGAGGCGGTGCGCTCTCTCGCCCAGGACTTCACGCCGGCGCGCGTCGCGGCCGCGACGGGCATCGCCGCGGAGGACATCGTGGCGCTCGCCCGCGAGCTTGCTGCGGCGAAGGCGGCGGCCGTCTACGCCCGCATCGGCACGTGCACGGTCGAGTTCGGCACGCTCGCGCAGTGGCTCGTCGACGTCCTCAACGCGTTGACCGGCAACCTCGATCGGGAGGGCGGCGCAATGTGGCCGCTCGCGGCGCACATGCCGGCTGTCCCCGCCAAGCGGCGCGGTTTCGTCACCGGTCGCTGGCGGACACGCGTGCGCGGTCTGCCCGAGGTTCTGGGCGAAATGCCGACCGCGGCGCTTGCCGAGGAGATCGACACGCCGGGCGAGGGGCAGATCCGCTCCCTGTTCACGGTCGCCGGCAATCCGGCCCGCTCGGCGCCGAACAGCGAGCGGTTGGAGCGCGCTCTCGGGGACCTCGAGCTGATGGTGAGCGTCGACCCATACCTCAACGAGACGACTCGCCACGCGCACGTGATCCTTCCGCCGACGGATGCGTCGCGCACCGGGCACTATGACTTCGCGTTCACGGCGCTGGCCGTGCGCAATCACGCCGTGTATTCCCGGCCCGCCATCGCGCCGGGGCCGGACGATCTCGACGACTGCGCGATCCTGAGCCGGCTCGCGGCGATCGCCTCGGAGCAGGCGTGGGAGTACGACTCGTCCGAGCCCGAGCGGCGGCTCGACCAGGCGCTCCGGGTCGGCGCGTACGGCCTGTCGGTCGAGCAGCTGCTCGCGCGTCCGCACGGAATCGACCTCGGACCTCTTCGCCCCCGCGTCCCCGAGGTGCTGCAGACGCCCGACGGCAGGATCGACCTCTGCCCCGAGCCCATCGCCGCCGACGTCGCGCGCCTGCGGGCGACGCTCGAGCACAGAAACGGCGACAGCCTGGTGCTCATCGGCCGCCGGCACCTGCGCTCCAACAACAGCTGGATGCACAACCTGCCCATGCTCGTCGCCGGTCCGGATCGCTGCACGTTGCACGTCCATCCCTCGGACGCCGCGCGCGTCGGCGTCAGCTCGGGGCAGGACGCGCGCGTGACGTCACGCGTGGGGTCGGTGGTGGTGGCGGTCGAGGTGACCGACGCGATCGCGCCCGGCGTCGTGAGCCTGCCGCATGGCTGGGGCCACCGCGGTCCGGGGCTGCGCCTGTCCACGGCGATGGAGCACGCAGGCGTGAACAGCAACGCCTTGACCGACGAGCTGGTGATCGAACCCCTCTCGGGGAACGCCGTCCTGAACGGCATCCCGGTGGAGGTGGAGCCGGCGCCGGTCGACGGCGCCGGCTGAAGCCCCGTTCTCTAGCGGCTCTGCTGCTGAGCGCGGACCTGGCGCGCGCCTTGGTGGATGTTGTCCGCGGCGGTCTCGACGTCCATGTTCTGGCCCTCGGCCGCCTTCTTCAGGTCGTCCAGGGTGATGTCGCTCGGCTTGTGACGCTCGTTGAGCTCACCGCAACCGCAGTTCATGCACATGTATGTACAAACCTCCCCTCTGCGTGCTTTGTGAATCGGCGGCCGCCATCCCGCGACAGCTCGCCTACAACAAGAGAACGCCCCGTGTCCGCCGTCCTACCCGCGACAATCTGGGGAGGATTTGAGCGCCAGCCGCACCGTCTCCATCCTCACGCGTGAGTACCCGCCGGAGGTCTACGGCGGCGCCGGGACGCACGTCGAGTACCTGGTGCGCGAGCTGCGCAAGCTGGTCGACGTGACCGTCCACTGCTGGGGCGCGCCCCGCGACGAGCCGGGCGTACGCACCTACACGGCGTGGGACGAGCTCGCGCAGCCCAAGCCCGAGGCGACCGCTCTGCAGGCGATGTCCATCGACCTCGCGATGGCGCCGGGCGTCAAGGGCAGCCATCTCGCCCACAGCCACACGTGGTACGCGAACCTCGCCGGACACCTGGCCAAGCTCATGTGGTCCATCCCGCACGTGATGACGATCCACAGCCTCGAGCCGCTCCGGCCCTGGAAGGCGGAGCAGCTCGGCGGCGGTTACGCGCTTTCGCTCTACTGCGAGCGGACCGCGATCGAGGCCGCGGATGCTGTCATCGCGGTGTCCGCCGGCGTGAGCCGCGACGTGCTCGAGTGCTACCCGGCTGTCAGCCCCGACCGCGTCCACGTGATCCACAACGGCATCGATCCGAACATCTACAGCCGGCGCGAATCAGACGAGACGCTGGCGCGCTACGGCGTCGACCCGCGCCGGCCGTACGCGTTCTTCAACGGCCGGATCACGCGTCAGAAGGGCCTGCCCCTGCTGCTTGCCGCGGCGCTGAAGCTCAAGCCGGCCCACCAGCTCGTGATCGCGGCCAGCAGCCCCGACACGCCGGAGATCGCGGCCGAGGTCGATGGCCTCGTCGCGCGTGTTCGCGCGGAGGGCCGTGACCTCGTCTGGATCGACCACTACATCTCGCGCGACGAGCTGATCCACCTTCATTCCGGCGCGACGGTCTTCGTGTGCCCGTCCATCTACGAACCCTTCGGGCTCGTCATCCTCGAGGCCATGGCGTGCGAGACGGCGGTCGTCGCCTCGCGTGTCGGCGGCATCCCGGAGATCGTCGTCGAGGGCGAGACCGGCGTGCTCGTCGACTACGACCCCGCCGACGCCGGCGCGTTCACGAGCGCGCTCGCCGCGGGTGTGAGCGCGCTGCTCGACGACCCGGCGATGGCGCTACGGATGGGGGAGGCCGGAAGGCAGCGCGTGGTCGAGAGGTTTGGCTGGCCGGCGATCGCGGCGTCGACCGTCGCCCTATACGAGAAAGTGCTGGCGGCCTCGACGGTCTAGCTCTCGGTCTCGGGCGACTCCAGCGTGTTCTTCTGGTCGAGGTAGTACAGCAGGGCCATCGAAGGCGCGATGACCACCACCAGGAGGATCGTGACGGCGAGCAGCACCGCCTGCGTGCCGGGAGGCGCGATGGCCTGGGCGATAGTCAGCCGTCCTGGCAGGAGGTACGGCGACTGCGCGAAGCCCCACGCGAACACCATCGAGCCGACCGCCGCGACGGTGAGGACGCGGAACCAGCGAAAGGTGCCCCGCCACGCAAGAAACATGACGACGGGCGTGAGCGCCATCGTCACGAGCGCGAACAAAAGGCCCGGACCGGCGAGCATCGCCCGGAGCAGCGGCGGGTGCTCGGCGCCGATGACCGCGAGCGCCACGGTCCCGGTCGCGATGAGCGCCGCCCCCGACCACAGCACGCGCCGCTGGAAGTACCCGGTCAGACCGGCGGCGCCGTAGCGACGGGCATCGCCGACCAGGAACGAGGCGCCGCTGAACGCGGTCGCCGCGACCGAGACCGCGCCGAACGCCAGGGCCATCGGGTTGACGTTCGCCTACAGCGTGCCTTCCACCCCGACGCGACCCGACGCAATCGCTCCGAGCGACGCGGCGAAGAAGAAAGGCGTCAGCACGGACGAGACGCCGAAGATCACGTCGGCGAGACGGTGCTCGCGCGGGTTGGCCGCGACGTGGCGGAAGGCGAAGAACGAGCCGCGAAGGACGAGGCCGACGAGGGCCAGTGTGAACAGCGGGTAGAGGCTCAGGAACACGGCCTGGAAGAGCCGCGGAAAGGCGGTCCAGCACGCGACGATCGCGAGCACGAGCCAGACGTTGTTGACCTCCCAGACGGGGGCCATCGCGTGGTCGATCAGAGCTCGCGCTTCTTTGCCGCGTGCGCTCGTGCCGGCGAGGAGGTCCCATATGCCGGCGCCGAAGTCGACGCCGCCGGCGGTGCTGTACGCCGTGATCGCGAGCAGGAGGACGAACGCGATGAGCTCAGGCACCGGCGCCAAACGCCTCCGTGCGCGGGCCGTACGGCGCGCCCTCCTCCGGTGCCGCGTCTTCGTCGCGCCACCGCCGGCCGAGGCGCACGAGCAGCGTGATGAAGAAGTAGGCGATGAGGCTGTAGAGGACGACGAGAACGGACAGCATCGTCCACACGTACGCGGCGGGAGCATCGGTGACGGCGTCCTGGACCTTCATCAAGCCGACCACGATCCAGGGTTGGCGGCCGACTTCGGTCGTCACCCAGCCTGCCTCGACCGCGAGGTAGCAGCCGGCGCCGGCGGCAGCGGCGAGGCGCCAGAACCACAGCGACTCGGGGAGGCGGCGCCGTCGCCACAGGGCGACGAAGTACCAGGCCGCGAGCAGGAACCCGGCGCTGCCCAGTCCGACCATGAGGTCGAACGCGATGTGGGTGAGGTTGGCCTCGACGGTATCCGGACGGTTCGAGGCCGAAAAGCTGCTCAGGCCCTTGATGACGGCGCCGGGGTTGTAGCCGACGAGGATCGAGTCGAGCGACGGGATCGAAAGGCCCAGGTGGACATCGCCCTGGTCGTCGATGAAGCCGCCGATCACCTCGGGGTTGTGGTCGCGCGTGGTCCACGTGACCTCCATGGCCGCGAACTTCGTCGGCTGGTCGTCCACCAGCGCGCGGGCCGACAGGTCGCCGACCAGCAGCTGGACGGGAGTGAGCGCCGCCGCGATGGTGAAAGGCACCGCGAAGGCAAGCCGGACGTATCGATCGCGCCGGCCGCGCAGCCAGGCCACGGCGTAGACCGAGGCGACCGCGAAGCCCGCGGTCATGTACAGGGCGATGAGGAAGTGCCAGAACTCGTAGCCGAGCGCGCGGGTGAACAACGCCGTCGCCACGTCGACGTCGCTGATGGCGCCGTGCGCGAACGTGAAGCCACCGGGTGTGTTCATGAACGAGTTCGCGGCGAGCACCGCGAACGTCCCGAGCACGCCGCTGGGTGGGAGCACGAGCCCGAGCAGGAAGTGGGTGCGCGGGCGAAGATGCCGCCAGCCGTAGAGGTAGATGCCGATGAAGATCGCCTCGAGAAAGAAAGCGATGCCTTCGATCGCGAACCCGAGGCCGAGGGCGGCGCCGTAGGCGCCCATCATCTTCGGCCACAGGATCCCGAACTCGAACGACAGGATGGTCCCGGTGACGGCGCCGACAGCGAACTGTATGGCCATCACCACCGACCAGCGGCGGGCGATCCGCATCGCGGTCTCGTCCTTGCGCCAGATGCCGATCCCCTCCATCGTCAGGGTGAGCGCGGGGAAAGCGACGCCAAGGGGGACGAGGAGAACGTGCGTCGCGAGCGTGAACGCCATCTGGATGCGGCTTGGCAGCAGCGCCGAGTCGCCCGCGAGCCACATCGCGTGGTCCGTCAACCGGCGGTCACCCGCGACAGCAGATCTGTGAGCTTTCGCCTTTCGGCGACGTCGAGCGTGCGCAGCGTTTCGTTGTCCGCTTCCACCAGCGCTCGGTCGGCACGCGCGTAGAGGGAGCGACCTTTCGCGGTCGCGTGCAGCGCGTACTCGCGCCGGTCGGTGGGGTTGCGTCGCCGGACGATGTGCCCGTCAGCCTCGAGCCCGTCGATGACGGCGACCATGCTGCCCTGGTCCATGCGGATGCGCTCGCTGAGGCGGCGCTGCGAGATCGGCCCGTCACCGATCACCGTGGCCAGCGCGGCGAAGCTCTTCGCCGTCAGGCCGACCGCCGCCAACGCCGCGTCGGCCCGGCGCCGCGCCGACATGTGCGCCTGGGCGAGCAGAAAGCCTGCCCGGCCCGCCAGCTCCTTGGGGAACCCATCGTCAGCCATTCCCGCTGGCGAGATCATATCTTGAGACAATCATTGATGAAATAAACCATTGGTTGCGCCAAGTATCGTAGTGCAGGCGGCGTGTGGAGCGCCGGGTTCTCTGGAGGTGAGTCGGATGGAGGTTGCCCTCGTCACTGGAGCTTCGCGAGGCATCGGGCCCTACATCGCGCGCAGGCTGGCCGGCGCTGGTTACGCCCTCGCGCTCACGGCCAGGTCGGCCGTCGAGCTCGGCGTCCTCGAGGCCGAGCTGCGCGAGGCCGGGGCGAAAGCGGTCGCCGTCCCGGCGGATCTCGGCACAGAAGCCGAAATCGAGCGGGTCGTCGCCGCGGTCGAGGCGAACCTCGGTCCGGTCGACGTCCTCGTCAACAACGCGGGCGGCGATCCTCAGCGCGAGTTCGACGTCATGTCGTGGCCGGAGGCGGAGGCGATCATGCGCCTGAACCTGGTCGCGCCGGTCCAGCTGGCACACCGGCTGCTGCCGGGCATGCTCGCGCGCGGCCACGGCCACGTGGTGAACATCTCGTCGATAGCCGGGCGCGTCGGCTTCCCGTACACCGAGGCTTACGCGGCGGCCAAAGACGGCCTCATCGGCTTCTCCCGCGTGCTCCGGAACGACTACCGCGGGCGCGGTGTCAGCGCATCCGCCGTCGTCCTCGGCGCGATCCGCGGCGCCGGCCAGGGCCAGCGCACGAGCGACGAGATGGGCGAGAGGATGCCGCGCCGGCACGTCGACTCCCGAAGCCGTCGCCGGCGCCGTGCTCCAGGCGATTCGCCGCGACCGGGCGGAGATCGTCGTCATGCCGGGTCCCGGTCGTCTGCTCAAAGCCCTGCTGGACCTGTTCCCCGGGTTGGGCGGCGTGCTCAACCGCGCAAGCGGCGCGAACGCGACGATGGCCCGCGTGATCGAGTTTCGCCGCCGCGCGGCCTAAGCCGTGCCGGTTCGCACGCCAAGCTTGCGGAGCCACCTGCGGTACGCGATCGCCGTGCGGTCGCT
>CAYWTI010000039.1:0-8215 GCA_964461175.1 uncultured Actinomycetes bacterium
ATGACCTGGCGCGGCGCGCCCGCGAGCACGTGGCCGCCGGCGACGTAGACGACGCGGTCGATGAAGGGAAGGATCGGGTTGACGTCGTGGGCGACAAGCAGCACCGTCACGCCCCGCTCGCGGGAGAGGCCGCGCACCAGCTCCGAGATCGCCTGCTGGTTATTGAGGTCGAGGCTTTCGAGCGGCTCGTCGAGCGCGAGCATGCGCGCGCCCGCGACCAGCGCCTGGGCGATCAGGACGCGCTGCTGCTCCCCGCCCGAAAGCTCGCCGACGGCGCGGTCTCGGTACCGCGTCGCGCCGACCTGGTCGATCACCTCGTGGACGCGGCGGTCCGCGTCCGCCGACGGCAGGGACAGGCCCCAGCGGTTGCCGTCGAGGCCCAGGCGCACGAGGTCACACGCGCGGATGCGCAAGTCGGGATCGAAGCGGCGCCGCTGCGGCAGGTAGCCGATGAGGTCGCCCCCACGCCTGACTGGCTGGTCGAAGACCGTGGCCGACCCCTCGCTCAGGGGCACGACGCCGAGCAGGACCTTCAGCAGCGTCGACTTGCCCGCCCCGTTGGGGCCGAGGATGGCGACGAACTCGCCTTGCTCGATGACAAGGTCGACGCCGCTCCAGATCGTGCGGCCGCCGGCGCGGACCGCGGCGTGGCGAAGCTCGGCCGCAGCAGGCATGCGCAAGAGTATTGCACAAGCTACTTGCGCAAGGTCTATGCGCTATGCTGGAAGCCAGTTGCCCCGTCCCAGCCCGGTCACCGACGAAGTCCGCCGCCTGCTCGACGGCGAGGAGCGCCACGCCTGGTCGCTCGACGAGCTGCTCGCCTCCGTGCGCGCGTCGCTGGGGGCGGCCGACTACTCATCGGTGTTCCGCGCGGTCAGCCAGCTCGAGCGCGACGGCGTGCTCGACCGGATCGACCTCGGCGAGGGGAAAGCGCGGTTCGAAAGGCGGGAAGACCACCACGAGCACATCCGCTGCGAGAGCTGCGGCCGGGTGGCCGAGGTGCCTGTGTGCGTGCTCGACGACGCGTCGGCGCAGGTGCACAACCTGACCGGCTTTCGCGTCACAAGCCACCGCGTCGTCTTCGGCGGCGTGTGCGAGGACTGCGCCGCTAGGTCCTGACCGCGCCCGCCGCCTGCCAGTCGACGGCCGCGGCCTCGACAGGCTCTTTGATCCCCTTCAGGTTGTAGGTGCGCAGTCCGGCGACCGGGCGGTGCGAGGCCTCCAGCGCCTCGCGCGAGACCAGGATCGAGTCGGGCTCGGCCGCGGCGCAGAGACGCGCGGCGCGGTGCACGGCGGCGCCGCGCAGGCCCTCGCCCTCCGCCGCCACCTCGCCGACGTGGATGCCGATCCGCACCTGCGGCGCGTAGCCGTGCAGGCGGCGGTGCGATACGAGCCGGCGCTGCACGGTCATCGCGCAGTCGATCGCATCGGTCGCCGCCTCGAAAACGACGAAGAATCCATCGCCGGCGTGGTCGATCTCCCGGCCCCGGTGCTCGGTGAACAGGCCGCGCATCTCGTTGTCGAGCCAGGCGCTGAGGTTGCGCCAAGCGACGTCGCCGATCGCCTCCACGAGCGAGGTCGAACCCGCGAGGTCGGTGAACATCAGCGCCTTGCGCGAGCTTTCCGCTCGCGGCTCGGTGAGCACGGCCGCGCGCAGCTCCTCGCGGGTGCGCACCTCGAGCTTGTCGTAGACGTGGCGCAGGTGGTACTCGACCGTCTTGGGGCTGAGGTACAGGCGCGCGGCGGCCTCGCGCGTCGTCAAGCCCTCGGCGAGCGTCAGCGCGACCTGCAGCTCCTGCGGCGTCAGCTGCTGGCGGTAGCGGTCGTCGCGCACGCGCGCGGTCTCACCGCTTGCCTGCAGCTCCGCGAGCGCGCGCTCGGCCCACGGTGACGCGCCCAGGCGGTCGAACGCCTTGAGAGCCTCGCGCAGATGCTTGCGGGCGTCGACCCGCCGGCGCGCCCTGCGCAGCCGCTCGCCGTAGTAGAGGTGCGTGCGCGCCTGCTCGAAGACGTCGGTGGTGGCGCGATGGTGGCGCAGCGCCTCCTCGTAGTGGCGCGTGAAGTCCTTCTCCGCGAGAAGGGCCATGGACCGGGCCGCGCGGGCGAGGGCGAAAGGCTGGCCCTTCGCGCGCGCGCGCCGCTCGTAGTCGTCGCTCACGCGCCGCGCCTCCTCGGCGCGACCCAACCGGACGAGCGCGTCGACGATGTCGGGCGCCGGCGAGATGTCCGGGTCGTCGATCGACACGCTGTCGAGGAACAGCGCGCACTCGCTGAAGTGCGCGAGAGCGCCCTGGGGCACGCCGAAGGCGAGGTCGAGCTGGCCCAGCGCGATCATCGACCACGCCTTGAAGAGGTTCATGCCGTAGTCCTCGGCCAGCTGGCGCGCCTCGGCGGCGTGACCGCGGCACTCGTCGTCGCGCCCCTCGAGCGCGTCGAGCCACGCGAGCCCGGCCACGACGCCCGCGAGCGACGTGAACTGCGTGGTCTCGCGCGCGACGCGAGCGCTCTCCTCGTACAGCGCGCGGGCGAGGGACCAGCGGTCGGTCGCGGCGGCGTCGCGGGCGAGCATAAAGAGCAGCACCGGCAGCGCCGCCGTCGGCGCGTGCTCGCGTGCCTGCGTGAGCGCGCGCTCGAGCAGGTCGCGACCGGCCTCGGCCTCGCGCAGGAAGAGACCACTGATGCCGGCGCTCGTGAGCAGCAGCTGGTCGCCGCCGAAGGACCGGATGCGCGCGAAGAAGGCGAGGCTCGCGTGAAGCTTCTCCGGTCCGTCCGAGCCCCGGCCGGCGAGGATGGCGAGCGCGCCATAAGCGACGTGCGCGCACGCGGCAACGTCGGGCGGGTCGTCCGGGCGCAGCAGGTCGAGGGCCTCGCGCGCCGCCGGCAGCATATCGGCCGGAAGGCCGCCGTAGCCGGATAGCGCCGCGTCGCTGAGGATTCGCACGGCCTTGACGCGGTCAGTCGGCGCGACGGCGCGAGCGGCCTCGACCATGCGCCGGTGACCCTCGAGCACGGCGCCGCGCCTCATGGCGATGTGCCCGTCGAGGCTTTCGATGTCGATCTTTGTCGCCGCCGCGCGGGTGAGCTTGCGCGCCATGCCGAGCAGCTCCACGGCGCGCTCCGCGCGACCGCCGAGCCAGGCGTTCTCGGCCGCGGTGAGCAGGCGGCTGGCGCGCGGCTCGGCGTCCTCGGTGAGCCTGGCCGACTCGGCCAGCGCCTCGGCCGCCGCGTCGTAGGCGGAGCTCTCACGCGCGCGCCGGGCCGTCTCGGCGAGTGCGGTCGCGGCCTCCTCGTCCCAGCCGGTGGAGGCGGCGGCGAGATGCCACGCGCGGCGGTCGGCGCCGTCGGCGTCGGTCATCGTCGCCGCGAGGGCCCGGTGCGCCGCCCGGCGCTGCGCCGGCGACGCGGCGTGGTAGACCGCGGCGCGCGCAAGCGGGTGCGCGAACTCCGCGCGCTCGCCCACGACGCTGATCAGCCCGGCGGCGCCCTCGGCCTCGTCGATCTCGGCGGCCGTGGCGCCGAGCGACTGGGCCGCGCGCTCCGCGACTCGCAGGTCGGACACGCCCGCGGCGGCGATCACGAGCAGGACCTGGCGCCCCCCGGCCGACAGTCCGTCCGCGCGGCGGAGGTACGAGCGCTCGACGCTCGTCGCCACGCCGAGCTCCTGGTGGGCGGAGAGGTTGACGTCGCTGCGTGCGAGCTCGACGAGCGCGAGGGGGTTGCCGCCGGTGGCGGCGACGAGCCTCTCCACCGCCTCGGCCGGAAGCTCGCGAGGCGTCGCCGAGCGCACGAGGTTGGAGGCTTCGTCGCCGGCCAGGCCGGCGAGCCGGATCTCGGGCAGGCCTGACGAGAGGAGCGGTGAGGAGTCCCCCTCACGAATGGCCACCAGCACGGCGACGGGGTCGGCGATGAGGCGGCGGGCGGCGAACGCAAGCGCCTCCGCCGAAGCGCGGTCGAGCCACTGCGCGTCGTCGACGGCGACGAGCAGCGGCGAATCCTCGGCGTAAGCCGAGAGCAGGTCGAGGACGGCCGCGCCGACGATCAGCCGGTCGGCCTCGATGCGCTCACCGAGACCAAGCGACGAGCGCAGCGCGGCGGCGTGGGTCGGCGTCAGCCTGCCGATGGAGTCGAGGGCGGGACGAAGCAGCTCGTGCAGTCCCGCGAAGGGGACGCCGGCCTCGAACTCGACGCCGCGCGCGGTGATCACCCGCATCGCCCCGGCGTTCGCCACCGCGTGCTCCAGCAGCGCCGTCTTGCCGATGCCCGGCTCGCCGCGGATCACCAGCCGGGCGCTCTTCCCCACCCTGGCGGCGGCAAGGGCCTCATCGATCTGGCGGAGCTCAGCCCCTCGGCCGATCAGCATCGCTACAGCTTGTCAAATCCAGGGGCGCTGAACACCACGCGCGCCAACTACTAGGTGGGGTCCCTGATTCGAGCCCAGGGGGGCCGGCGACACCATCGGAGCATCCCAATTCCAGGAGGTGCCTTCCATGGCAGTCCAGACACAAGCCGTCAACCAGGAGAAGCTCATGGCCTTTCTCGGCCAGGTCATCGGCGAGCTTGGCGCGACCGTCAACGCCGGGCTCATCGTCGTCGGCGACAGGCTCGGCCTCTACCGCGCGATGGCGGCCGCCGGCCCGATCACGTCGGCCGAGCTGGCCGATCGGACCGGCACGACCGAGCGGTACGTCCGCGAGTGGCTCAACGCGCAGGCCGCCGGCGGCTACGTCACCTACGACCCCGCGACCAACCGCTACGAGCTGCCGCCAGAGCAGGCGATGGCGCTGGCCGATGAGAACAGCCCCGCGTTCGTGGCCGGCGCGTTCGAGCTCGCGACCGCGACCCTCAAAGCCGCACCGCACATCGAGGACGTGTTCCGCAGCGGCGCCGGTTTCGGCTGGCACGAGCACGACTCCGGAGTGCCGACCGGCTGCGAGCGGTTCTTCCGGCCGGGCTACAACGCCAACCTCGTGTCGACGTGGATCCCGGCGCTCGAGGGCGTCGAGGAGAAGCTGCGCGTCGGCGCGCGCGTGGCCGACGTCGGCTGCGGGCTCGGCGCGTCTTCGCGGCTGATGGCCGACGCGTACCCGCGCTCGCGCGTGACCGGCTTCGACTACCACAAGGAGTCGATCGAGCTGGCGCGGAAGAAGGCGGAGGCGGCAGGGCTCTCCGACCGGCTGCACTTCGAGGTTGCGCCGGCGGCCAAGTTCCCCGGCACCGGCTACGACCTGGTGACCGTCTTCGACTCGCTGCACGATATGGGCGACCCCGTCGGCGCCGCCCGGCACGTGAAGCAGGCGCTGGCGCCGGATGGGACCTGGCTCATCGTCGAGCCGATCGCCGGCGACACCGTGGACAAGAACCTCAACCCGGTCGGGCGCGCCTACTACGCGTTCTCGACGTTCCTGTGCGTGCCGAACTCGCTCTCCCAGGAGGTCGGGCTCGCGCTCGGCGCCCAGGCCGGCGAGAAGCGCATCCAGGACATCGTCACGGCGGCCGGCTTCACGCGGTTCCGCCGCATCGCCGAGACGCCGTTCAACCTGGTCTACGAGGTCCGGCCCTGACCCAGAGGCGAATTCCCTTCAAGGGCGGGCGGCGCAAGCCGCCCGCTTTCTTCACCATTAGATAGAGGTCAAGAGCGATGGCGATCACCGAAACCGGGACGCGAGCGCGGCAGCCCGACTCGTCCGGCTACGCCGTCAGTGACGGCATGCGCCTCCACTACGAGGTCTTCGGCGAAGGGCCCAGGACGATTGTCCTCATGCCGGCCTACCCCATCTCCCACTCCCGGCTGTGGAAGGCGCAGGTGCACTACCTGGCGCGCCACTTCCGTGTCGTGACCTACGACGGCCGGGGCAACGGCCTCGCCGACTTCCCCGACCCCGCGGGCAAGTGGTCGAACAAGTTCTACGCCCGGGATTGCCTGGCCGTGATGGACGCGACACGCACCGACGCGGCCGTCCTCGTCGGCATCTGCCACGACGGGGTGTTCCCGTCGCTGCAGATTGCGGCCGACCACCCCGAGCGCGTGCTCGGCATCTTCGCGATCGCGCCAGGCGTGCCCCACATCCATCCGCCTCACGCCTTTCGCGCCGCCGCGGTCGAGCACTTCCACGACAAGCGCGAGAAGTACGAAGGCTGGGACAAGCAGAACGCGAACTACTGGCGCACCGACTACGCGGACTTCATGCAGTTCTTCTTCTCGCAGATGTTCCCGGAGCCGCACTCCACCAAGCAGATCGAGGACGCCGTGGCGTACGGCCTGGACGGCAGCGTCGATGTGATGCTGATGGAGGAGGAGGATCCGGTCGCGCAAAGCCGCGAGGAGGTGGAGGCGATCCTCGCGCGCGTCCGCTGCCCGGTGGTCATCGTGATGGGCGACCTCGACAACTGCCAGCCGATCGGCCGCGGTCGGGCCACGGCCGAGCTCGTTCCCGGCGCGAGGTTCGTTGAGCTCAAGGGCTCGGGGCACATCCCGAGTGCGCGGCACCCGGTGCGGATCAACCGCATGATCGCCGAGCTTGCGGGCTACGAGGCGCCGGCCGTGATGCTGCGCGCCGACCATCCGCGTGTGCTGCTCGTCAGCTCGCCCATCGGGCTCGGCCACGCGTGGCGCGACGTCGCCATCGCGCGTGAGCTGCGCAGGCAGGTGCCGGGGCTCGAGGTCCAGTGGCTGGCGCAGCCGCCGCTCACGACGCTGCTCGCCGCGTGCGGCGAGACGGTGCACCCGGCGAGCGCGGAGCTCGCCCCGGAGGCCAGGCACGTCGACGCCGAGTCGGGCGAGCACCGGCTGCATGCCTTCCAGATGCTCCGGCGCATGGACGAGATCCTGTGCGCGAACTTCGGCGTCTTCCACGACGTCGTGTCGCGCGAGCGCTTCGACGTCTGGATTGCGGACGAGGGCTGGGAGATCGACCACTTCCTGCACGAGAACCCGGAGCTGAAGACGTCGCCGTACGTGTGGATGGCCGACTTCGCCGGCTACCTGCCGATGCCGTCGGGTGGCGAGCGCGAGGCCGCGCTGGTCGCCGACTACAACGCCGAGGTGCTCGAGCACATCGCGGCGCATCCCGAGATTCGGGACCTGTCGGTGTTTATCGGCGACCCCGAGGACGTGGTCCGCGAGTCGTTCGGTCCGGGCCTACCCTTCATCCCCGACTGGGTGCGCGAGCACTTCACGTTCAGCGGCTACGTCCTCCCCTTCGATCCCGCCGAGCTCACCGACACGCGCGCTGTGCGGCGCTCCCTCGGCCTCGACGCGGACCGGCCGCTCATCGTCGCCACCGCCGGCGGATCGGCCGTCGGCGTCCACCTGCTGCGGCGGATCCGCGACGCGTTCGCGCTCCTTCGCCGCGACGTGCCCGAGGCCGAGATGCTGCTCGTCTGCGGCCCGCGCATCGATCCGTCGGAGTTCGCGCCCGTCGAGGGCATGCGCGCCGTCGGCTACCTGCACGAGGAGTTCCGCACGCTCGCGTGCTGCGACCTGGCGGTGGTCCAGGGCGGCCTCTCGACGACGATGGAGCTTGTCGCCAACCGGCGGCCGTTCATCTACGTCCCGCTGCGCGACCACTTCGAGCAGAACTTGCACGTCGCGCACCGCCTCCGCCGTCATGGCGCGCCGCCGCCGACGCCGTACGACGACGCCACGCCCGAGCGCCTGGCCGCGCTCATGCGCGAGCGGCTGGGATCGAATGTGGCTTACGCGCCGGTCGCGCCAGGTGGCGCCGAGCGCGCGGCGAGGCTGATCGCGCCGCTACTGCAGAGGGAACGGAGACTGCAGCCAGTACGGTAGGCCGTCGACCTCGATGGCGACGACCCACTTGACCCACCAGAAGCCGCGGCGGTCGGGGGCGACCAGGCGCGCCGGGAAGCCGTGGCCGGCGTCGAGCGCCTGGCCGCCGAACCGCGTGGCGAGAAGAAGGCGCGGCGCGTCCTCGATCGGGAAGCGGCGGTCATAGCCGGTGTGCGAGACGACACGCGCGCTTGTGCCGGTCACGCCGCCGAGCAGCCGGTCGAGGCGAACGCCGCTCCACTCCTGGGTCGAGTAGAACCCGCCGGTGCAGTCGAGGGTGGCCGTCAGGCGGTCGTCGAAGCTTGCCACGTCGTCGTAGGTCAGCGATCCGGAGGGCGTGCGCAGGCTCCATGACGCCGCGTCGAGCGCCGGCACGGCGTCGAACATCCACGAGCTCACCGGCATCGCCTCGGGCTGGAACGATCC
>CAYWTI010000040.1:0-6204 GCA_964461175.1 uncultured Actinomycetes bacterium
TACTCCTTGAGGATGTCGTTCTGGACAGTGCCCGTGATCTTCTCCTTGGGCACGCCCTGCTTCTCCGCCACGAGCTCGTAGAGCAGCAGCAGCATCGCGGCCGTCGCGTTGATGGTCATGGAGGTGGAAACCTCGCCCAGCGGGATGCCGTCGAGCAGCACCTGCATGTCCTCCAGGGAGTCGATCGCCACGCCGACCTTCCCCACCTCGCCGTTGGACATGGGGTCGTCCGAGTCGTAGCCGATCTGCGTCGGTAGGTCGAAGGCCACCGAGAGGCCCGTCTGGCCCTGCGCCAAAAGGAAGCGATAGCGCTCGTTCGACTCCGCCGCGGTGCCGAAGCCGGCGTACTGGCGCATGGTCCACAGGCGTCCCCGGTACATGTCCTTGTGGATGCCGCGCGTGTACGGAAACGTGCCGGGCGCGGGCTCCTCGGCGCGGCGGTCCTCGACGGCGTAAACCGGCTTCAGCGGCAGGCCGCTGTCGTTGAGGACCTCGGTCATTCCTCGACCAGCTCCGTGAGCACGCCGCCGACGCTCTTCGGGTGGACGAAGGCGATGCGAGTGCCGTGCAGCCCGATCCGCGGCTCGGCGTCGATGAGCTCCAGGCCCCGCGCCCTCGCGTCCGCCATCGCCACCTCGATGTCCGGCACGGCGACCGCGATGTGATGAAGGCCGGGCCCGCGCTTGGCGAGGAACTTGGCGACAGGCGTGTCGTCGCGCGCCGGCTCGAGGAGCTCCACCTCAGCCTCGCCCGCCTTGAGGAACGCCGCGTTCAGCTCGTCGTTGGACGCGCGATGCGTGAGCGCGGCGCCGAACACGCTCTCGTAGAGCGCGATGGCCGCGTCGAGATCCTCGACGGCGACACCGACGTGGTGCAGCTTCATCCCGTCTTCGGGTAGGTGTACCAGCCTTCGCCGGTCTTGCGCCCCAGCTTGCCGGCCTTGACCTTGGCCTCCAGCTGCGGCGAGGGCCGATAGCGCTCGTCCCCCGTGGTGCGGTACATGTGCAGGCGGGCGTTGTAAGTGACGTCGAGACCGCTGAAGTCGCCGAGCCGGAACGGCCCCATCGGCCAGTTGAGGCCCTTCTCGACGGCGGTGTCGATGTCCTCGAACGACGCGACGCCCGCATCGAGCAGGCGGTAAGCCTCCTGGGTAGCCGCGTGCAGGATCCGGTTGACGATGAAGCCGTCGATCTCCTTGTTGATGACCACCGCGGTCCGGCCCATCGCGCGCGCCATGTCCAGCGCTCGCTCGACCGTTTCGTCGGAGGTCTCCGGGCCACGCACCACCTCGACGAGGTCCATGACGAGCACAGGAAAGAAGAAGTGCATGTTCACGCAGCGGTCCGGCCGGCCGGTCACGGCGGCGAGCTTGCTGATGCCGATCGTCGACGAGTTGCTAGCGAGCACGGCGTGCGGAGATGCCAGGCGGTCGAGCTCGCGAAACAGCTCGCGCTTGACCTCGAGGTCCTCGAACACCGCCTCGATGACGAGATCCGCGTCACGCACCGCGTCGCCGAGGTCGGTCGTCAAGCGGACGCGGTCCAGCGCCGTCTCGGCGTCGCCCTGCGCGAGCTTGCCCTTCTCGACCCGACGCGCGAGATGGCCGCGGTTCGACTCCCGTGCCTTCTCGAGCTGCGGCCCGTCCTTGTCCTGGAGGGCGACGTCGATCCCGTGGAGCGCTGCCTGCTGCGCGATCTGCGCCCCCATCGACCCCGCCCCGGCGACCGCCAGCCTCATCGCACGCTGAAGATGCGGGTCACGGTGTTCAGGGTCGCGAGGTTGCCCAGCAGCCCGTCGATGCGGAGCTTCCCGCGGACGAGCTTTCCGGCCACACCGCGGCCGACGTCGTCGTAGTAGACCGGCATCCCGAAGAGGCCGATCCGGAGGTTGCTCAGGTTCATCACCGTCTCGGCCTCGGCACGGATCGTGAGGTCGCGCTTCGGCTCCAGGCCGTTGTGGACGGCGAGATGGCCGGCCTGGAAGTCGAGCGTGACGCCCTCGGCGATGTCGGTGACCCAGATCCCGACGCGCGCGGCAAGGCCGTCGAAGTCCTTGCGCTTCGCGCGGCTGCCCTCCACGTTGGCCTCGATGAGGCCCCCGAGCATGGACGCGAACGCGCTAGGTTCTTCGTCCCGGTATTCGACGATCTTGTCGTGCGTCTTCTTTAGTTTTCGTCGGGCCATTCGACCGGCACGCGCGTGGTGCACTCGGTCATCTCTTGCGACGCCTTCGTGTAGCGCACGATGGTCGGCAGGTCGCCCTTCAGCTTGAGCTTGCCCTGGAGCATGCCCTTGGTGGCGTCGAGCTCCTTGGTCGCGACCTGCTTCCAGCGGGAATACGGCGCCGTGATGACGAAGTCGCACTTCTGCGCGTCGGCCGCCGGGCCGACGTGTATCTCGCGCGCGGACCCGTCGAACAGGTCCATGACCACGCCCCTCGACTCGGGGAAGTTCTTGTCGGGCTCGGCCTCGACCACCAGGCCGACCGTCCACTTCCAGCCCTTGGCGGCGGACTTGTAGACGCTCGACTTGTTGACCTCAGCCTCGAACTGCTTTGCCCACTCGGGCGAAAAAGCCTTGACCGTCATTTCCGACCTCCTTCGCTCGCAAGCGTACTAGCCGACGAAGTCACCGACGGCGACGCGGCCGGGCCGAAGGACCCGGCAATACATGCCCATTCGCTCGTCGTGCAGCTCGACGAGCAGGCGGAGCAGCTCGGGCTTCGCCTCAGTCGTGTCCGGGTCCATGGTGATGACCTTGCAGCGCTCGCAGCGGCTCGTGACCTCGAGCTCGGCGTCTCCGGCCCGGATGCGCCTGCCGAGCCAGCGAAGCTCCTCCTCCGGCTCCAGGCCGTCGACGTAGAGGTTGGCCCGAAACCGCCGGTGATCGAGCGGCGTGCCGGCCTCGAGCGCAAACGCCTCGACCGAAGCGAGGTTGACGATCAAGACCTGCGAGTCGTCGAAGTTCTCGCCCGGCAGCTCGCGCAGCTCGATCGGCCGCTCCGCCTCGGCCTCGAACCTGCGCACCAGGTGATCGTCGAGCGCGACACGGGCGCCCCCTGGAGAGACCACCTGCAGTGCTCCGCCGTTCAGGCGCGCGTGGTAGGTCATAAGCGGCGCGTGCTGCTTGATGTTGAACCACTTGCCGTCCCGGTGCGGCGAGTGGTCGATGAACGCCCACCGGCGGTCGCCCTCCAGCCCCTTGTCGGTGATGGCGCACTCCTCGAGGCGCTCGCCGGCCATCGACTTGACGGGATAGCGCCACACCTCGACCACCCTGGCCATGCGCCCGCAAGCGTAACCGGCCCTTTACGATGACCCGCGGGGATGGCGGAGGCGCCTTACTACGAGCCGCTCTCGGCGCGCGACGCCTGGTTCCTCTACGCCGAGCGATCGGAGACGCCGCTCGACCTCGGCACCGTGTACGTCTTCGAGGGCGGCTCGCGCGTCCCTGGCGGCCGCGGCGCGCTCGGTCTCGAAGAGACGGTCGCCGAGCGCATCCACCTCGTCCCTCGCTACCGCCAGCGCATCCGGCGCGTGCCTTTGAACCTCGCCCATCCGGTCTGGGTCGACGACCCGCACTTCGACCTCGGTGCCCACATCCGGCGCGAGGTGCTGCCTGCGCCCGGCGACGGCGCGCAGCTGCGCCGGCTGGTGGCCAGGATCCTCGCCCGGCCGCTCGACAAGCGGCGGCCTTTGTGGGAGATGACGCTGATCTCCGGCCTTCGCGGCGGCCGCGTGGTGATCGTGAACCGCGCCCACCACGCCATGGTCGACGGCGCCTCGTCAGTGGACATCCTCACCCTGCTGCTCGACACCACGCCCGAGGGCTACACGCCCGACCCGCCGGCGGCGCCGTGGACGCCACGACCCGAGCCCTCCAGCTGGCAGCTGGTGAGACCGCTGCTGTGGAACGTCGGCGCCCGCGACAAGGAGAGCCGCTCGCGTGTCCCCGCGGTGTGGGAGACGCGGCGCGTCCCGCTCCGCGGCATGCTCAAGCTCGGCGGCACCATGGTCAGGCCGCGGCCCGACGTCTTCTTCAACCGCAAGCTTGGCCCGCAGAGGACCGGGCGCGGCCTGAAGGTTGCGCTGCCGGTCTTCAAGGCGCTCAAGGACCGGTACGGCTGCACGGTCAACGACGCGGTGCTGGCGGTGGTCTCGGAGGCCCTGCACCGGTGGTTCAAGGCTCGCGGCGAGCATGTCCCCGCCAACGTCCGCGTCTTCTGCCCAGTCAGCGTGCGCTCGGACTCAGGCGCGGGCCGGCTCGGCAACCAGGTCAGCGGCATGGTCTTCGAGCTGCCCACCGGGGACCTCACGATCGAGGAGCGGCTGCGGCGCATCACGGTCACGACCGGCGACCTCAAGCGGACGCAGCAGGCGGTCGCGGCCGACCAGCTCGCCGGCCTCGCCGAATGGGCGCCGCCGACGCTCCTGGTGCTCGCGGGGCGGCTCATGTCGACGCCGCAGGCCGGCGCGAACATCAACGTCACGAACGTTCCCGGCCCCCAGTTCCCGCTCTACTCGGGCGGCGCTGAGTTGCTCGAGGTGTGGCCGTTCGCGCCGCTCTACCCCGGGATGGGCCTCGGGGTGGCGATCGTGTCCTACAACGGCGACGTCTACTTCGGCCTGAGCGCCGATCCCTCGGTGGTGCCCGACGTCGAGGAGTTCACCGCGAGGCTGCGCGAGGCCGCCGCAGACTGCACCGCGCTGGTCGCGGCGTCAGGTTAGGATCACCGGTCATGCACGGCACCGACGTCGTCGGCATGCTGCTCAAGGGTTCGTTCGCGATGCTCGAGGAGCGGCTCGAAGCTGTCCAGGACGACGAGTGGTCCGCCCGCGTCCTTCCGGACAGCAACAAACCCGGCTTCGTGCTGTGGCACTGCGCGCGCATCATCGACTGGACGGTCGCGTCGGCGATTCGCGGGGTGCCCGAGGTCGCCGATGCGGCGCCGTGGAAGGACAGGTTTCCTCGCTACGCGGGCGCGGGCTTCGGCATCCCGCTCGCGGTCGCCGACGCGGTGACGGACGCGATTTCGGCCAAGGAAGTCACCCGGTACGTCGCCGAGGTCAAAGCCTCTGCGCTCGACTGGTTCGCCACGCAGACCGACGCCTCGCTCGACACAGTGCCGCCGATGAAGGCCAACCAGGAGCGGCATCCGCTCTACCTCGAGCCCGATGCGTGGGCCGATATCGCCGACCTCGACGGCCGGCCGGCGTGGCAGCTGGTCGTGCGGCCCGCGGGCGTCCACATCCGGCGCCACATGGGCGAGTACGACCTGATGGTCGAGCTCTTGCGACGGGGAGCGGCTACGCCTCGAGCGTGAAGCGGAGCGTGTTCTGCCCGATGGCGATCATGTCGCCGTCGGCGAGCTGCCTCTCGATCACGGGGTCGCCGTTGACGAGCGTCCCGTTCGTGCTGCCGAGGTCGCTGATCCAGAACGAGCCGCCGCGCACGTCGATCCGCCCGTGGTGGCCGGACGTCGCGGGGTCGCCGACGACGATGTCGTTGTCCGGCGCGCGGCCGAGCGTGACCAGGTGGTTGGGCAGGGCGACGATGCGGCCGGCGAACGGGCCGGTCTCGAAGGTCAGCAGCGCGGCGTAGCCAGAGCCCGAGGCGATCTCCTCGGGCGGCATCGCCTGCAGGGAGACGGTCCGGCGCGCGTCCGCGTTCGGGTCGGTCTGCTGCCAGGCGGGGATGACCGACGTCGCCTCTTCGAACGCGCCGGGCTGCGCCGGCGCGCCGTTCTCGGGCGCGGACGGCGCCGCCGCCGGCGCCGGCGAGGAAGCGGAGGCCGATGGCCAGGCGACCAGGGTGGCGCCGACATCGGGGGCGGCCTGGGCGACAGGCTCCGGCTGCCGCTCCGGCTCCGGCTCGCGCGCGGGTTCGGGCTCGCGCGCGGGCTGGAACATGGGCGCCGGTGCTTCGTCCATGGTGGCCAGCACGGGCTCTGTGATCGCCGACCCAGGCTCGGGCTCGGGTTCAGCCTCCGCCGCGGCGACGGGCCGGGGCTCCGGCTCGGGCTCCGCCATCGGCGCTTCGGCGACCGCCGGCTCGGCCTGCGGTTGCTCCGCGGGCTCGGGCTCGGGCGCGGGCGGCGCCTCGGGCTGGGGAGCCGGGGCGTCGAGGTGCGACACCTCGGCCATGGGCTCCATCGCCTCCTCGGCCGCCATCTCTTCCGCGGGCGCGGCCGCCTCCGCCGCCACCG
>CAYWTI010000041.1:0-10225 GCA_964461175.1 uncultured Actinomycetes bacterium
TGCGCAAGTGGCGCGCCGAGCTCGAGGCCGCGAACGGCGTCCGCCACATACCCGCCCGCGGCACGGGCGTCGACTCGGCCGCGCAGGTGTTCAAGCTCTCCAAGCTGGACCCCACCGCCATCGATCCGCGGGTCGGCGCCGTCGACGAGGCGGCGCTGCGCAAGTCCGACGCGTGCGTGATCAACGTCGACTACCCGCTCGGTGAAGCGGCGTACCACATCCTCCGCCAGGTCGCGGAGCAGTCGGCGTGGGTGGCGGGCGTGTACGTCCTCGGCAAGGCGGCGACGCTGAACGCCGACGTCGGCGACGTGATGATCCCGAACGTCGTCTACAACGAGCACTCCGGCAACACGTACTGGCTCGACAACTGCTTCACCGCGGCGGACGTGCAGCCGAACCTCGTCTACGGGTCGGCGCTCGACAACCAGCGCGCCGTGACCGTGCGCGGGACGTTCCTGCAGAACCGCGACTACCTCGACTTCTACTACCAGGGTCGCTACACCGTCGTCGAGATGGAGGCCGGCCCGTATCTCGACGCATGCTTCGAGATCGGCCAGCCCGACCGCTACCCCATGAACGAGAGCGTCAACATGGCGCAGGCGACGTTCGACCTCGGCATCGTCCACTACGCATCCGATACGCCTTACACACAGGCGCGCACGCTCGGCGCGCGCGGGCTCAGCTACCGGGGGATGGACTCCACGTACGCGTCCGCTATCGCGGTGGCGAGGCGGATCCTGAAGCAGGAGAACGCGCTGGCCGCACCGCGCTGACGACCACGTGCGGATGGTTGTGTTCGCCGCGGCCGTGAGCGATCTCGCCGCAGGGGTGACAGCTCTCGACCTGGATCGTCGTGTGGCCGATGTCGAAACGCTCGCACAGCCTGTTCTCGAGGTCGCGCACGACGTGCTCCGCATCGCCCAGCGGAACGTCGTCGACGACGACGTGGCAGCTCAGCGCGGTCTCGTCGGACGACAGCGCCCACACGTGGAGGTCGTGAACGCTCGTCACATGCTCTGTGCGCGTGATCTCGGCGGTCACCGCGGCGACGTCGATTGCGGCGGGCGTGCCCTCCATCAGCATGTTGACCGCCTCGCGGACGATCCTCCACGCGCCGAAGGCGATGAGGCAAGCGATCGCCAGCGAGAGGAGCGGGTCGATGTAGGTCCACCCGGCGAACAGGATCACGATGCCGGCGATCACGACGCCGACTGACGAGGCGACGTCCCCGCTCACGTGCAAAAGGGCCGCCCGAAGGTTGAGGTTGCGAGCCTCGCCGCGCAGAGCGAGGATGACGAAGCCGTTGAGCGCGATCGCGCCCAGGGCTGAGACGATCACCACGCCGCCCTGGACCTGTTCCGGCGCCGTCAGGCGCCGGACGGCCTCGATCGCGATCGCCAGGACGATGACCGCCAGCACGACGGCGTTGACGAGCGCGGCCAGGATGCCGACGCGCTGGTAGCCGTAGCTGCGCCGCTGATCCGCAGGCCGGCGCGACTGCTCGAGCGCGAACCACGCGAGCCCCAGCGCGAATACGTCGGTCAGCACGTGCCCGGCGTCGGAGAGCAGCGCCAGCGAGTGCGAGAGCAGGGCTCCGGCGAGCTCGATGACGAGCACGCCAAGCGTCAGGACAAGCGCGAGCCTCAGCCTCCGGCCGGCGTGGCCGTCGAGCTCCATGGCTTAAATCTACCCATCGCGCCACCAATCCTCTCCACGTTGGAGGTAGGCGAGCAGCATGCCGTGGCGCAGCCCCTCGTGGCTGACGTGCAGCAGCGCCAGCCCGTACCAGTCGAGAAGCAGGAGCAGCGCCTCCACCCCCGCGCGCATGGCCTTGACCCGGTTGACCGGCAGGCCGACGTCCTCGGCGACGGCGCGGGCGCGGCCGCGGTCGAGCCGCGACTCGCAGGTCAGGATGTCGGCCGTCGTCAGCACCGGCGGCGGGTTGCGCCGGGCGAGCACGACCGGCAGGTTGGACGCGGTGCCGCCTGTGGCCACGAGGCGGTCGACCTCTCCGTCGGGCGCGCGGGTCAGCTCCCGCAACGCCGCCTTGCGAAGCCGAGCCCGCTCCTCCGGCCGGGGAGGGTCGGACAGGAACTCGGCCGCCAGCACGCCGGAGCCGATCGGCAGCGTGGCCGAGTGCAGCATCACGTCGGCGCGCCCGATCGCGACCTCGGTGGAGGCGCCGCCCAGGTCGACCAGCGCCCACTCCCGGCGGCTCGCGTGCCGGCTCGCCGCACCCGCGAAGCTGAGCTGCGCCTCGCGGCGGCCGGAGACGATCCGGACCGGCACGCCGAGCGCTGCCGCCGCGTCGCGGACGAACTGCTGACCGTCGCGCGCCTGGCGCACGGCCTGCGTCGCGCCGGCGATCAGCTCGTCGTAACCCTGGCGGCGCGCCTGGGCAAGGACCTTGCGCGCGGCTCGGATCGCGGCACCGCTCTTGGCGCCGATGACACCCGTGCGCGCGACCGTCGCGCCGAGCTCCGGCATCTCGACGTAGTGGGCGACGTCCTCGAGCTTGCCGCGCACCACATCCGCGACGAGGACGTGGACGGTGTTCGAGCCGATGTCCAGCGCGGCGAGGCGCGTCACTCCGGAAATAGAATCACGCCGTGGCCAAGCGGACGCGGGTCGAGCGCGACTCCATGGGCGAGATGGAGGTGCCGGCCGACGCGTACTACGGCGCCTCGACGCAGCGCGCGGTCCTCAACTTCCCGATCTCCGGCCTGCCGCTTCCGCGTCGCCTGATCCGCGCCCTTGGCATGGTCAAGCGCGCCGCCGCGCAGTCGAACCGCGACCTCGGCCTCCTGCCCCGCCGGCGCGCCCGCGCGATCGCCGCCGCCGCGCAGGAGGTCGTCGACGGCAAGCTCGATGACCAGTTCCCGATCGACGTCTACCAGACGGGATCGGGCACGTCCTCGAACACGAATGCCAACGAGGTCATCGCCAACCGCGCGACCGAGATCCTCGGCGGCGAGCGCGGCTCCAAGCTCGTGCACCCCAACGACCACGTCAACCTCTGCCAGTCGTCGAACGACGTCATCCCGACGGCGATCCAGCTGTCGGCGGCGATGGCGATCGAAGAGGAGCTGATACCAGCCCTCGAGCGTCTCGGGCGTGCCCTCGACGCCAAGAGCCGGGAGTTCTGGCCGGTGGTCAAGACGGGCCGCACGCACCTGCAGGACGCGACGCCGATCAGGCTCGGCCAGGAGTTTCGCGGTTACGCGGGCCAGGTCGAGGAGTCTGTCCGCCGCGCGCACCAGGCGGTCGACGAGCTCGCGCGCATTCCGCTCGGCGGCACTGCGGTGGGCACGGGCATCAACTCGCATCCGCAGTTCGCGCGCATGGCGGCGGCCCGTCTCGCCAAGGCGACGAAGCTTCCGGTCCGCGAGGCCGCCAACCACTTCCACGCGCAGGCGACGCTCGACGCCCTGGTCGCCGCGCACGGCGGCCTGCGCACGGTCGCCACCAGCCTGTGGAAGATCGGCTCCGACATCCGGCTCATGGGCACGGGCCCGGTCGCGGGCCTCGGCGAGCTCAAGCTGCCGGAGACGCAGCCCGGCTCGAGCATCATGCCGGGCAAGGTCAACCCGGTCATCGTCGAGTCGCTGCTGATGGTCGTCGCGCGCGTCTACGGCAACGACACGACGGTGCTGCTGAGCGGCCAGTCGGGCAGCTTCTTCGAGCTCAACGTGATGATGCCGGTGGCCGGCTTTGCCACGCTCGAATCGATCACGCTGCTCGCGGCCGCAACGCGCAACTTCTCCGAGCGGTGCGTCGAGGGTCTGCAGGCCACCGATCGCGGGCCCGAGCTCGTCGAGCGAAGCCCGATGCTCGCGACCGCGCTCAACCCGCTAATCGGCTATGACGAAGCCGCCAAGCTGGCCAAGGAGTCGATGCGGACCGGCAAGTCGATCCGGCAGCTCGCCCGCGCGCACGGCGTCGGCGAGAAGGAGCTGAACAAGGTGCTCGACCTCGGCAAGATGACCAAGCCGGGGCTCGAGGGACCGGGCGGAGGCGGCTAACCCGGCTCGGCGATGACGCGATTGGAGCACCCGCTCCAGCGGTTCCGGCTCGCCGCCATCCTGCTCCTCATCGTCATCGGCGTCGGCGTCAGCGGCTACATGCTGATCGACGGATGGAGCCTGCTCGACTCCTTCTACATGGTCATCATCACGATCAGCACCGTCGGCTACACCGAGGTGCACCCGCAAGCGCCCGCCGGAAGGCTCTTCACCTCGGCCCTGATCGTCGTCGGCGTCGGCACCATGCTCTACGGCTTCGGCGTCTTCGCCCAGACGCTGACCGACAATGCATTCGGCGAGTACCGGAGGGCACGAAGATTGCAGCGAGACCTCGACGCTCTGCGCGACCACTTCATCATCTGCGGATACGGCCGCATCGGCACGCAGATCGTGGCCGAGTTCGAGGCGCACGATGTCGCCTACGTCGTCATCGACCAGACGGAGGAGGCGCTGACGCGTGTGCGCGCCGAGCGCCGGCTCCATATAGAAGGCGACGCCTCCAACGAGGCGGTGCTGAAGCTGGCCGGGATCGAGCGCGCGCGCGGCCTGATCTCGGCGGTCGATTCCGATGAGCGCGCCGTCTACATCGTGCTCGCCGCCCGGGCGCTCAACCCGAACCTATACATCGTCGCCCGAGCCGGCAGGCCGGATTCGATCCGCCGTCTCGAGCTCGCGGGTGCCACGCGGATGATCTCGCCGTACGTCATGGCGGGACACCGGATGGCCGAGCTCGCGCTGAGGCCGGCGATGGTCGACGTGCTCGACACGCTCCACCACGGTGAGGCCGGGATCGGGGTCGAGGAGATGGTCGTGACCGGAGCCTCCAGGTCCGCGGGCAAGACGCTCGACGAGGCGGGGCTCCTGGCCGCGGACGCCGCCAGGGTGCTGGCGGTCCGACACCGCGACGGCACTGTCAACGTCAACCCGGCGCCGGCGACCAAGCTCGAAGACGGTGACCTCGTGATCGCGCTCGGCACCGAGGAGCAGCTCTTCGCCTCGGTCTCGAAGCTCCGCTAGATAAGAGAAAGGGCGCGCCGCGCGGGCGCGCCCTCCATGCCTCCCTCTTTCCGAGGTCTAGGCCTTGGTCGTGACTTCCTTCGCCTCGCCCATGCGCCTGGCTTCCTTCCCGCCCGTGCCGATCTGGATCTTGACGGGCTTCGGCTTGGCGGTCTTCGGGATGGTGATCGTCAGCTCCCCGTTCTCGAAGTGGGCCGCGATCTTGCCCGTCTCGACCTGCTGCGGGACCTCGAGCCGGCGGACGAACGACCCGTACGGCCGCTCCTGGCGCAGCCAGCGACCGGGCGCCTGGTGACCCTGCGCCCTGGCCTTGATCGTGAGAATGCCTTCCTCGAACACGACCTCGACCTGGTCCTCGGCAAAGCCCGGGACCGAGGCGACGAGCGTGTACGCGTCGTCACTCTCGAAGATGTCGACCGGCAGGTAGTACGTCGGCGGCGTCTCCGAACGGTTGCCGTCGGGCGCCTGCTCGCCGAAGAACTGCTCGATCAGACGGTCCATGGCCCGTGCCGCGCTCCGGACGTCTGCGCTTGGACTCCACCACGTGATGCTCAACTTGCCACGCACCTCCTGATTTGGATTTGTTGCCTCTCGGCAACAGGGGAAATTCCCCGCTCCCGGCGGGGGCTAAACGTGCCCTTAAGCTGAGCCGGTGCAGCGACTCGCGCGGCATCCCGAGCACGTCGCGCTGGCGTCGGTGGGTATCGGCGTGTGCCTCGTGATCGCCAAGCTCGTGGTCGGCCTCCTGACCGGCAGCCTCGGCATCCTGAGCGAGGCCGTGCACTCGCTTTTTGACCTGGCGGCGAGCACCTTCACGCTCCTCGCCGTACGCACGTCCCGGAAGCCGGCCGACAAGGAGCACCCCTACGGCCACGGCCGGACCGAGAACCTGGCCGCGTTCGCCGAAGGGATCCTCCTGCTCATGATCGCCGCCCTGATCACGTTCGAGGCGGTCCGGCGGCTGGTCAGCGGGGGGCCGCCGGTCAACCCCGCCGGCTACGCCTTCGCCCTCCTGATCGGCACGGTCGTGATCGAGTCCGGGCGCGCGGTCGTGCTGCGCGAGGTCGGACGGCGCGCGCAGAGCGAGGCGATGCTCGCCTCCGCGACCGACCGGGTGGCCGACGTCCTGGCGAACATCGGCGTCCTGGTCGGCCTCGCCGGCGTCCGGGCGGGGCTGACGTGGGCGGACGCCGCCGCCGCGCTGTTGGTGGCCGCCGTCATCGTGCGCGCGGCCGGGATGCTGGCGTGGCGCTCGGGCGACATCCTGATCGACCGCGCGCCGGCCGGCGCGGAGAGCGCGCTGCGGGACGCGATCCTCTCGGTCGACGGCGTGCGCGAGGTGCGCGGGGTCCGCGTACGGCGGTCGGGTCCGAACCTCATCGGCGACGCGAGCATCGCCACCGGCCGCATGCTGTCGGTCGAGGCGGCGAGCGCCCTGGTGAAGGACGTCAAGGCGAAGGCGCACGCGGCGCTTCCGCGCCTGGACCTCGCCGTCGGCGTCGAAGGCCAGGAGCAGCGCGGAGACCTGGTCGAGCGCATCCACGCTGCGGCGGCGCGCAACGGCGGGGTGCGCGACCTCCACAACGTCACGGTCGAGCGCGAGGCGGACGGCTCCCTCCACCTGACGATGCACGCGAAGCTGCCCGCGGAGGAGACGCTCGCCGAGGCGTCGAGGACGAGCCACTCGCTGGAGCAGTCGATCCGAGCCGAGCTCCCAGAGGTGAGGCGCATCGACATCCACCTCGAGCCCATGGATCCGGCCGTGGTGCCGGGTCAGGACGTCACCGCCCGCAACCGGCAGGTCGCCGAACGCATGCGCACGGTCGTGGAGTCACACCCCGAGGTCCGGCGGTGCGTCGACGTCGAGCTGAGCGATCGGCACAGCCGGATCCACGCGCACGTCGTCGCCGAGGTCGCGGGCGAGATCAGCCTCGAGCACGCCCACCGGATCGAGAGCGAGCTCGAGGAGATGATCCGGCGGGAGATCCCGGAGGCATACGAGGTGGTCACGCGCGTCACGGCGTGACCCTGCGCCGTTTCGAGGTCACGAACCGACGCCCGGTCTGGGAAGCTACGTGCCCGTGAGATCACTCCTGGCGCCCGCGGCCGCGGTCCTGCTGCTGGCGGCGTGCCAGCAGGGCGGCCCTGAAAGCGCCGCGCAGCCGGTGCGGCCGAGCCCCGCGCCCAAGCCCGCGCCGACCCTCGCCCAGGCGATCGCGCGGGCGGTCGACCTCGGACCCGCCGGCGCCTCCACGACTGTGAGCCTCGACTTCGGGCTCAAGCCGGGCTCGGCCGACTCCGCGCGGGTGCAGCGCGCCGTGACCGCGCTCGACGCCGCGGGGCTCGACGCGCGATGGCAGGCGCCGTCGTCGCTGATCGCCGCCGACGGCCCCGCGCCTGCGGCCGCGGCGCTGCTTGGCGTCGGCTTCGAGAGCTACCGCTCTGCCGACGGCAGCACCTTCTACGCCGCGATCGGCACGCCGCGCCTGCCGTCCGCGATCGCCGCCGTCTCCTCCGACGTCAGCGGCCTCGACAGCTACCGCCGGCCGCGCGGATACGCGGTCGCGCCCGGCGGGCTCAAGCCCGCCGACGTGCTGACCTTCTACAACCTCAAGCCCCTGCGTGACGCGGGGCTCGATGGCAAGGGCGAGACAATCCTGCTGCCCGAGATCGACGACTTCAAGCAGTCGGATCTCGACGCCTTCGCCTCCGAGCTCGGCCTGCCGCCGTTCGGCCCGATCCTGACCGTGCGCCGCGACCCGAACTGGGGGACGCCCATCAAGCCGCAGGGCGAGGCGGTGCTCGACCTCGAGATCGCGCACGAGATCGCGCCCGGCGCCAAGCTCGTCGCCTACATGTCGGCCGACGACTTCGGCCACGGCGACCGCGCCTTCGACGCGATGGTCACCGAGCACCTCGGGTCGATCATCTCCGAGAGCCTCGGCTCCTGCGAGCCCGACACGCCCAGCGGCGTGCGCAACGTGTACGCCGCGATCGAGGACCGCGCCGTGGCGCAGGGCATGACGCACTTCGTGGCGAGCGGCGACTCGGGCGCGTTCACATGCGGCCAGGACCACGACGCCGCGGCGAGCTTTCCGTCGACGCTGCCGACGGTGACCGCCGTCGGCGGCACGACGGTGTTCGAATCGCAGCAGGGGGTCTACTTCAAGGAGTTCGCCTGGTCCAGCCCCCTCGACGCGAGCGGCGGCGGCGGCGGCGCGAGCGTCTTCTACGCCGGGCCGGCGTGGCAGAAGAACGAGGCGCAGTTCGCGGGCCACGGACAGCGGCAGGTGCCGGACGTCGCCGCGGACGCCGACCCGATCACCGGCTTCCACATCTTCTTCGGAGGCCGCGACGGCCAGATCGGCGGCACCTCGGCGTCCACGCCCCTATGGGCGGGAACGATGGCGCTGATCGACCAGGACCTGAAGGCGAAGGGGCTGCACGAGGCGGGTTTCGCCAACCCCGCGCTGTACTGGATCGGCGAGAACGGAGCCAAGCTCAACCCCAGGCCGTTCCACGACGTCACGGCGGGCAACAACCTCGGCTTCGAGGCTGCGCCGGGATGGGACTTCGCGACCGGGTGGGGAAGCATGGACGGTGTCGGCCTCGACGCCGCCTGGATCCGCTACCTCAAGAGCGGCGGCGGATGAAGAAGCGGGGTCCCGAGAGAAGGACCGGGCGCGACCGGCGCGCCGAGGCGGCGGACGAGACCGCGCCGGTCGACGCACCACCGCTCGTCACGTGCCAGCACTGCGGCTCGACGGTGCCCGCCGGCGAGTTCTGCGGCCGCTGCGGCGCGCATCTCACGGGCACGGCGCGTCGCACCCACGCATACGCGGCGGTGCCGTCGGAGCGGCTCGCGCAGCTTTCGCTGGTGTCGACCCTCTTCCCGCACCTCCCGCACCGCCACGGGGCGCAGTTCCGGATCGCGCTCGTGGCCGGCGGGGCGCTCGTGATCATGCTCGCCGCGATGCACCTGTTCGCCCCGGCGACGGTCGCCGCCGCGCTCGTGCTGCCGGTGCTCTACCTGATGTACCTCTACGAGGTGGAGATCTACGAGAGCGAACCCTGGGTGGTGGTCGGCGCGACGATGGTCGCGGGCGCCGTGCTCGGTTTCGTGTTCACGAACCTCAGCGGCAGCGCGCTCTCCCGGGCCGTGCTCACCGGCGACCGGGACACCGCTCTGGCGCTCGCGGGCGTCGCCATCCCGGTCGCGGCGCAGGTCCTCATGCTCGTCGGGCCGCTCTTCCTCTACCTGTTTCGGCGGAGCTTCCGCGAACCGCTGGACGGCCTGACCTTCGGCGCGGCCTCGGCGCTCGGCTTCACCCTCGCGAGCTCGCTGACGCAGTTCTGGCCGCTGCTCGCGGGACCGCTGCTGGCGCCGGGATCGCCGCTCGACTGGGCGGTGCGGCTGACGCGCGCAGGGCTCCTCGTCGCGGTGATCAACGCCTGCACGACCGGCATCATCACCGCCGCGCTGTGGCTGCAGCGCTTCGACCGCCGGCGCGGCGCCAAGCCCTGGCATACGACCGTGCTCGCGACGGTGCTCGCGGCCTTCAGCGTCCAGGTGGCGCTCGGGCTCGTGGAGTTCGAGGTCGCCGACCTCGTGCTCGATCTCGGCGTGCTCATCGTGGCGGCGGCGGCACTGCTGCTGTACATGCGCGTGGTGATCCACGACGCCCTGCTCATCGAGGGTGCGGCACACCACATCGGGCCGGAGGCGCCGTGCCCCGAGTGTCACCGCATGGTCCCGACCATGGCGTTTTGTCCCGCCTGCGGCGCGGCACGCGCCGCGGCGCCGAAGCAAACACGCACGCGACTGGCGGGAGGGGTTTGATGGCGGTCGCGAGCCCGGCGCGCTTCTGCGGGCGTTGTGGCGCCCCGCTCGCTCCCGGGGCTGGGTTCTGCGGACGGTGCGGGACGCCGGTGCTGATGGCGGCCGCGGCCACCCCGCCGGTGTACCGGTACGCGCCCGCGCCGTTCGCGGCGTACCCGGCGCCGCGGACCAGGCTCGGGCCGGTGCTGATCGCGGGCGGCCTGATCGCGGTGCTGCTCATCGTCGGTCTCATCGTCGGCGGCATCGCGGTTTCCCAGTTCGCTCGGGGTGGCGGCTCGCCGCCGACGTGCACGACCAACTGCCCCCCGAAGTTCGTGAGCCCGCTGCCCGAGGAGGCTTCTTTCAC
>CAYWTI010000042.1:0-9955 GCA_964461175.1 uncultured Actinomycetes bacterium
ACTGACGGCGTGACTGATCAGGCTAGGGGTGCGCAGTCCCTGTAAAGCCGGTTCGCGTTGCGGAAACCAGATCGCTGGCCCTTTCACCGCCGCGACGATGGCGGATGCGGCCCAAGGCTACGCATACGGCCCTTACGGCAATAACTGCCGTAAGATCGCCGTAAGCCGGTCGAGCGAACTCGTGATGTCAAGCACTACGCGACATCAACAAATTCGGAGTTTGGCTCCGGGACAGGGACTCGAACCCTGAACCTTGCGGTTAACAGCCGCCTGCTCTACCGGTTGAGCTATCCCGGAACAGACCTCGAATTCTAGGTGCTGGCGTCCGCCGACCGCCGCCCAGCCGAAGCGATGCATCAAAGTACCATCGCGATGGTCACAACCATCCGCACACCGCGGCTCGACCTCGTTCCCATCGCACCTGAGGTGATCCACCTTCTCGTCGACGGCAAGCGCGATCAAGCCCAGGTCGCGGCCGGCATCGCCTTTCCAGGCGAGTTTCCCACCCTCGACGAGCTGTCCGGCTTTCTGCCGATCCAACTCCAGCGCATGGAGACCGAACCGGCGCGCCGCGGGTGGATGGCGCGGTTCATCGTCATCCGCGAGCCCGACCGTCTGCTCGCCGGTCACTGTGGCTTTCACGGGCCGCCGGCGACGATCGGCCGCGCCGAGATCGGCTACACGGTATTCACCGAATTCAGAGGCCGTGGTTACGCGAAGGAGGCGGCGACGGCGCTCAAGGAATGGGCCTTCGGTCAAGGCGAGCACGAGGTCTTCGCGAGCGTCGCACCGGCGAATGGGGCGTCGCTCGCGGTCGTGCGAGCGCTCGGCTTCGAGCAGGTCGGCGAGCAGATCGACGACGTCGACGGACTGGAGCTGGTCTTCGTGGCGCGCCGCGCTTGACACGCCGCCCGCGCGCCAATACCTTAAATCGCGCTTAAACCGCGTTTGATGGCGCCGGTTTAGCTTGGCGTCTTGGCGTCGCGGGTCGAGGGGGTCCCGCGTCGGGTTCGCTGGTTGCAGCTACTAGGGGGTTTGGAATGAAACGACTGATTCGACTCGTCGTCATCGCGGCGCTCACCGCGGGCTCGACGTGGGCCGCGGCCCCCGGCGCCGCCGCTGCCGCGCCGGAGGCCGCAACACCGACCTGCCAGCTGGGCAACGGCGTCCAGCACGTCATCAATATCGTCTTCGACAACACTCACCTCTCGCGCGACAACCCGAACGTGCCTTCCGACCTCGAGCAGATGCCGAATCTCCTGAACTTCATCAAGTCGAACGGCACGCTGCTCACCAATGAGCACACCCCGCTCATCTCCCACACCGCGACCGACATCCTGACCGCCCTCACCGGCACCTACGGCGACCGCATGGGCGTGCCCGTCGCGAACAGCTTTCGGTACTTCAAACCCGACGGCTCGACCAGCCTCGGTGTGTCGTTCGCTTACTGGACCGACCCGATCTTCGATCCGACGACGCTGACGCCCACCGACACGACCTACAACATGCTCACGGCCGACGGCCACAACGCCCCCGCGCCCTGGGTGCCCTTCACGCGCGCGGGCTGCAACGTGGGTGGCATCGGCACCGCCAACATCGAGCTCGAGAACATCGCGACCGACATCCCGACCGTCTTCGGCCCCGGCTCGCCCGAGGCGGCGGAGGTCGCCTCTAGCAACAGCGCCGGGCAGCCGGCGTTCGGCGATTTCGTCGGCATCGCCATCCACTGCGCGAACGGCGCGGCGCTGTGCGCCGGCTCACCCAACGCGCGACCCGACCGCCTTCCCGATGAGCCCGGCGGCTACAACGGCTACCAGGCACTCTTCGGCCACAAGTACGTGGCGCCCGCCATCGGCGGCGTGACGGCCACCGACGGCACGCCGATCAACGCGTTCCCGGGCTTCGACGGCATGTCCGCGGCGAACTCTCTCGGCTACGTCGCGGCGATGCAGGAGCACGGCGTCCCGGTCACGTACGCCTACATCTCCGATGCCCACGACGCTCACCCGAGCGGCCCGGCTTACGGACCCGGACAGGCGGGCTACGTCGCGGCGCTCAAGTCCTACGACGAGGCCTTCGGCACGTTCTTCAGCCGGCTCGCGGCCGACGGGATCAACTCGAGCAACACGATCTTCACGTTCACCGCGGACGAGGGCGACCACTTCGTCGGTATCCAGCAGACGGGCTGCGATGGCGTCACGACGCCATGCGTCTATGGCCCAAACCAGATCGGCGAGGTCAACACCAACATGGCCGGCCTGCTCGCCACCGAGCAGGGCATCACGACCCCCTTCACCGTGCACAGCGACGACGCACCGACGGTCTACATCACCGGCAACCCCGCCCACGACGCCGCGGTGACGCGGACCTTTGAGCGGGCGACCGGGGCGCTTACCGCCGTCAACCCCTACACCGGCGTGACGCAAAACCTAACCCGCGCTCTCGCCGATCCCGCGGAGATGCAGCTACTGCACATGGTGACCGCCGACCCCGCGCGGACCCCGACGTTCACGTGGTTCGCCAACCCCGACTACTTCCTCTTCGCCGGGGCCAGGAACTGCAGCTCGCCTTGCGTGACGATCAACTCCGCGTTCGCCTGGAACCACGGCGACATCGGCCAGGACATCAACGTGACCTGGCTTGGCGTCGTCGGCCCGGGCGTCCGCAACCTCGGCGTCAAGGACGACCTGTGGACCGACCACTCGGACATCCGGCCCACGCTTCTTGCCCTGGCGGGCTTGGACGACGACTACATGCACTCCGGCAGGCCGATCACCGAGATCATGACCGGCACGCGCCAGGATCTCGACCGGCTCGCGGCGGTCTACAAGCAGATCAACGCGCCGGTCGGCCAGCTCGGCCTCGACAGCGCAGCCTTCGCGACGCGCGCCATCCTCAGCTCTTCGGCGGGCGACCAGCAGTACCTCGACGCCGACTCGACCCTCGCGTCGTGGACGGCGCAGCGCGACGCGCTGGCGTCGCAGATGATCGCCCTGCTCGACTTCACCGCGCCGGGTGCGACGACGCACCACAACGACCGCGATGTCAACGACCTGATCGTCCAGGGGCAGCAGCTCCTCGACACCGTGCACTCGGCGGCGTCCGCCGGCTGATCACTCCCCGGCAGGTACCTGAAAACAGGTACCTGCCGGTCCTTCTTTCAGGTGTTTCCCCCGTTTTGGGGCGCATGCCTCGATTCCTAAGGTCACCTCAACGGTTGCGTGAGCAGCCGAAACAGAACAAGTGATGAGGTGAAAGCGATGGAAGCCAGGCGAACGTTGACGGAGAACTCGGTTCCGAAGGGTCTCATGGTCGCAGTCGCAGCGTGCGCGGCGATCGGGCTCGCGACGCTGGGCGCTGCGGAGGTCAAGGGCCTCGGCGCGTCATCGAGCGGATCGACCCAGGCGATCGTCCACCCCGCGGCCGGCACAGTCCTGCGTCAGGACAACCCGGTCCAGGGCGCGCAGCTGATCGACCGTGGCGCCGAGCGCTCGTACGTCGGAGCACCGGCCGGCAGCCACACCGGGCGGACCAGCGGCAACCAGTTCCAGGACCCGAGCGCGGCCGGCGGCGACGCCGGTGCGAGCTCGGCCGACTTCGAGCCACTCGTGGGGTTCCGGGCGCAGTAGGCGCGTAGGCAGTGGCGTTCCAGCGCCGCCGTCCCCATCCCCAATGCGGCGGGCGAAGAGAGAGGGACCATCGCGGTCCCTCTCTTCTTCATCCGGAGCGAACGCGATGAGTAGCCACGCTCGGGATCTCGGTCCAGAATTGCGGCGTGGCCGCCAACGCGACCTCGCGACGGCGCCGGCGCCAGAGCGCGGCCGGCGGCGCCGCCGGGCTTCCCACCGGCACGGTGACGTTCCTCATGACCGACGTCGAGTCGTCGACGCAGGCCTGGGACGAATCGCCGGCGTCCGCGCGCAAAGCCCTGGAGCATCACGACCGCATCGTCACCGGCGCGGTCGAACACGGCGGCGGTCAGATGGTCGAGTCAGGACGTGAGGGAGACAGCATCCTCGCTGTCTTCACGAACGCGACCGAGGCGGTGGCGTGCGCCCTCGATCTTCAGCGGGCGCTGCAGCAGCAACCCTGGCCGGATGGACGGTCGCTGCGCGTGCGCGTGGCCCTGCACACCGGCGCCGCCGACCTCGAGAACGGCCACTACGTGGGCATCGCGCTCTACCGGTGCGCCCGAATCATGGCGACGGCGCACGGCGGACAGACGCTGCTGTCGACCGCGACGCGCGAGCTCGTCGCCGATGCCCTGCCCGGAGGCGTGACCCTCCTCGACCTGGGCGCTCATCAGCTTCGCGACCTGTCAAGGCCAGAGCACGTCTACCAGCTGCTGCATCCCGACCTGCAGCGTGACTTTCCCCCGCTCAAGTCCGCCGCAGCCTTCCCCAACAACCTCCCGAATCTCCTGACGACGTTCGTCGATCGCGAGGAGGAGCTGCGGACGATCAGGTCGCTGCTCCGCTCGTCGCGCCTCGTCACGGTCACCGGCACCGGCGGCGCGGGCAAGAGCCGACTGGCGATCGAGGTCGCGAAGGCGAGCCAGGACCTCTGGCCGGATGGGAGATGGTGGCTCGAGCTGGCCACAGAGGACGATGTGGCCGCCGGGCTCGTCGCGCGACTGGAGCTTCCCGGGCGCGGTGCTCCCCTGGAGGTGGTGTCGTCCTGGCTGGCCCACAAGCGCGCGCTCGTGATCTTCGACAACTGCGAGCACATCGTCGAGGCGTGCGCAAAGGTGTGCGAGGTGCTCCTCGCGCGCAACCCGGAGCTTGCGATTCTCGCCACCAGCCGCGAGCCCCTGCGCGTCCAGGGCGAGGCCCGATGGCCGCTCGCGTCACTTGCCGACGCCGACGCGCTGAGCCTGTTCGAAGCGCGAGCACGGCTCGTGCGTCCGAGCTTCTCCGCCCACCTGAGCGCAAGCACCGTCTCCGACATCTGCAGGCGCCTTGACAGGCTGCCGCTCGCCATCGAGATGGCCGCCGCGCGTGTCGACGCGATGTCGGAGCTCGAGCTCCTGCACGACCTGACAACGCGCTTCGGCAGCCTCGAGTCCGCGAGTCGAACCGCGCCCGAGCGGCAGCAGACGATGGCGGCGACCATCGACTGGAGCCACCGCCTGCTAGGCCCGGACGAAGCGCGAATCTTCCGCCGCCTGGCGGTCTTCGACGGCGGATTCACGATGGACGCGGCCGAGGTCATCTCCGGAGATGGCGTCGCGGATGCGCGCGCGGTCGTCGGTGCGCTCGCGCAGAAGTCGATGGTCGTGGCCGAAACGGCGGGCGACAGCACCCGGTACCGGCTGCTCGAGTCGCACCTCGATTTCGCCCGTCAGAAGCTGCGCCAGGCCGGCGAAGAGCCTGCCCTCGAAGAGAGGCACTACGACTACTTCCGGTCGGCGACATGGGCGCCGGCCGACTCCTCGAACTTCTGGCGCGCGGTCACGTGGGCCGAGGCGCACACCGCCGACGGCGGCCTCAGCCTCGCGCTCGAGATCGGCGACTCCGACTTCAGCGCCCAGGCCCGTGCGAAGGACCTGATCCTTGCGCTGCTGAAGCGTCCGCAGGCGGGCGCAGCCCTGAAGGCACGAGCGCTGACGATGGCGGCGCGGCTCGCTTACCGCCAGGCGGAGAACGCGCAGGCACGCTCTCTCGCCGCTTCGGCGATCGCGGCTGCGCGGGAGACAGGCGATGCCGACCTTGTCGCGCGTGCGCTGAATGGGGCCGGACTGATCCACGAGACGTCTGGCGACCTCGCGGTCGCGCGGCAGATGTACGACGAGGCGCTCGAGGTCCTTCGCGAATCGTCGAACCGAGTCCTGCGCGAGGACGTGAGCAACAACCGCGCGCTCCTCGCGATCATCCAGGGCGATCCGGCGGGCGCGCTGGCGATTCTCCGGCCGTGCGTCGAAGGAGCCCGCGTGGCGGCCGATGCTCCACGCCTCGCGCGCTATCTCGACAGCGCCGCCAACGCGGAGCTGGATGCGGGCGACGCGGATGCCGCCGCCGCTTCCTGGACCGAGGCGCTGTCCGTCTTCGGGGCGGTCAACGACTGGTTCGGGATCATCTGGAGCCTTGTCGGGCTGTCACTGGTCGCGGCAGCGCGCCAGGAAGACGAGCGCTCGCTCCGGCTCGTGTCCGCGGCCAGGCGCCTGGCGGCCGAGTACTCGCTCGGCATGTGGCCCTACCGGATCGCGCAGCTCGAGGCAAGCGTGAACGAGGCGCGCCGCCGGCTCGGCAATAAGGATCGCGCCGACGCCGCGTGGTCAGAGGGCGCCTCGATGACGACGCCGGAGGTCATCGCGTACGCGCTCAGCGCCGAGCGCCTCGCGGCCGGCGAGAACGAACCTGAAACCGGGCCGCTCAGCCGGCGCGAGCGCGAGGTGGTCGCCCTCGTCGCGGCGGGCCTCACCAACCGCGAGATCGCACGGCGCCTGTATATCGCGGAGCGCACCGCCGAGGGCCACGTCGAACGCATCCGGAACAAGCTCGGGTTGCGTTCCCGCACCGAGGTCGCCGCGTGGGCGGTAACCCACGGCATCAAACCGGCAGTTGACAACCCTCCACGCGCGAGTAAGGTCTGACCGGACCACAGCTCCCGTCGGCACGGTTCTCTGGAGGGGTTGGACATGAGCCCTCGCTGGCAGCCGGACGATTCCATCCTCGACCTCAACCGAAAGGGCGAGGTCAAAGCCGCCCGGCGGGGCAAGGACGTCCTCCGCAAGCACCGCATAACCGCCGTCGACCGCATCCTCACTTCGCGCGACCGCGGCATGGCTGCGGTCAACACGGAGCTGAAGCAGAGCGGGCTTCCCGCAGGCGTGCAGCACTGGCAGCTTCCCGTCGCACTCGGTTCGGCCGACGAAGTCGTGTGCTTCATCAGCCGGATGAAGCCGGGGGCCAGAGTGCCTGAGCACGCCCACAAGGTCGGGGTCTTCCGCATCGTCCTGAGCGGCACGCTCCGTTACGGCCGGCAGGCGTTGAAGACGGGGGACTGGATGTACGTGCCGGCCGGGCAGGCCTACTCCGTCGAGGCTGGGCCCGATGGTTGCACCATCTTCTACGGCCACTGGCCGATCCCGTGGCCGTTCCCATGGCCGTTCGAGGAGCGAAAGTCGGCGAAGAGGCGCTCTAGGTCAGGCTGAGTGCGGCTGCTGTAGCAGCTCCGCGATCGAACCCTCGAATGTGGCCAGGCGCTTGTGCACCTCGATGACCTCGTCCGACGTCACCGGGTCGGTCGGGTCGATGTCGGCGAGGTGCTCGGTCCACTCGGTGCCGCACTCGCAGCGGTGGAAGAGAAAGCGGTCCGAGCGCGAGCGGTAGGTGTAGATGGCGGCGTCCTTAAGGCGCCTGCCGCAGACGCACTTGCCCTTGTCCGGTTCCAACTTCGCTCGCTGCAATGACGTAGTCCTCGACGCGTATAACGACCCAGGGCCGAATTTCGTGGCAGCTTACACCGGCCGCAGTGAAATTGGAAGGTCAAGAGAATGTAAATTGCGACGCCGGCCCGCGCGGCGCGCGTCAGGAAGCCTGGTTCAGCTCCTGCAGCAGCTCGCGAAGGTCTCGCAAACGATCGCTGTGCGCCGCATGCGCGAGCGTCTGGTACTGCGAAAGGACGTCGACGAAACCCTCGCCGACGTCGTAGCCGTGCCGGCGCAGCAGGTCGCGGCCGCGATCGCCGAGCACGTCGACGACGTCGTGGACGCTGGACTCCGGTCCGAAGGGCTCAGGCACTCTTCTTCGGCGGTGCCTGGGCGGGCTGCGGCGGCGCCGGTGGAGGTGGAGGCGGCGGCGGTTCGACCTTCTTCAGGACGACGCCGTGGCCATGCCACCGCTGCGGCGTGCCCGCCGGCGGAGCGTCTCCCTGGTAGCTGAGCTCGAGGTTCCAGATCCCGTCGACCAGGGCCGGCGCGACGCTCATCTTCAGCTTCGGGTTCGTGCGCTGGAGCCGGCCGAGGAGCGCGACGCCGTAGATCACGAGCGCGCCCGGAATGCTGATCGTGTTGATCCGGCCGCCCTCGCTCGAGCCGTCGACGCCGGACGTGCGGGAGCCGAAGGAATGAACCACCCGGGGTTAGGTTATCGGCTTGCGCGCCTCGAGCGCGGCAAGGACGACCGCGATCGTGCCGTCGTAGCCGAGCCGTCCGGTGTCGAGGACCATGTCGTAGTGCGCCGGGTGGGTGCGGTCGTGGCCGTAAACCTGGCGGATGTAGGCGGTCCAGTTCTCGTCCGACTGTCGAAGGCGCTTCCGCGCTTCCTCCGGCGAAGTTATCGAGAAGCGATCCATGATCGCCTTGACGCGCACGTCCTCGGCCGCCCGGAGGAAGACGTGCAGCGCCCCTGGCATATCGCGAAGCAGGTAGGCGCCGCCCCGGCCGACGATGACGACGTTGCCTTCTCGCGCCGCCTCCTGGATGACGTGCTGCGTGATCTGGAGCACCGCCTTGCGCGTGTCGAAGGCGGGGGCCGCGTTCGGCGGCGTCCAGGCGGTCGCCGCCTCGGCCGGGATCAGGGGCTCGGTGCTGGCGCTGCCGAGCGCGACCAGCAGGCGCGCGAGGAGAGATCCCGGCTGCTCGTCCTCGGCCTCCACCTCCTCCTTGGGCAGCTGGAGCCGGCGCGCGACCTCATCGATGATCTTGGAGTCGAGGAAGTCGGCATGCAGCCGGTCGGCCAGCATCCGGCCTACGGTGGCGCCCCCCGCCCCGAACTGCCGCCCGATCGTGATGACCGGCATGTCCTGGCGGTCAATCTACTTCAGAACGCACGCAATAGACAGGCGGGGTGCTCAGCCGAGCGCGGCCACCTGCCCATCGGCGTGGATGACGACTGGCGGCGCGGTCGTGAAATAGGCGACGAAGTCCCTGCCGGATGGACGGGCGAGGGCAAAGCCGACGTCACCGTTTGTGTCGCCGTACCGCCACGCCAGGCGCCCCGTCCGCCAGACGATCGCCTCCAACGCACCGTCCAGTGGATCGGTGACCAGCACCAGCGAGTCGTCGCCACTGAACGCCAGCGGGTTCAGCGAGGGCCCGAGGCGCCCGACCGGGGTTGAGAGGTCTTCGGTATTGAAGATCTCACTCGCTCCGCCCGGGCCGGCGGCGAGGAAGAAGTTGCCGTCCACGCTGGCCACCAGGGAGCCGGATGAGGCAATCGCGGCTTCGCGCACAGTCGCACCGGTCGACAACCGGACGACGTCGATCCGGTCGGCGGAGGCAAGCACCGCCTCGTCTGCCACGACGCTGCACGCCGCGACGCTGAACTGGCCGGCGACGCGGCTGTGCGCCACGCGGTCGGGCCGGCCGGGGACGCGGGTCAGGAGGTCGCCCTCGTAGGTGTAGACGCAGACATGCGTGCTGTCGTCGGCCCATGCCTGGGAGACGAAGTTCGGGTCGTTGGTCTCGAAGACGGTGTGGGCGTAGCGGTCGAAGTACGCCGCGTAGTCGTCCTGCGAGGGCGGATCGAGCATGAAACCAGAGCCGTTGGGCGCCGGACGCAGCCGAGCGATGTTCACCCACGTCGGAAACGTGATCGCGCCCTGACGCTTCCCGCTCCAGTCGTACGCGACGAGGCCGTGCGGGTGGCCGGGATTGAGGGCGTAGACCAGGTCGACGCCCTGCGGCGGCGCGTCGGGGGGCAGCGCCGGTGGTGTCGGGCCGCCGAGCCTGCCGTACTGCACGGCGACGACGATCGCTGCGACCGCAAGCAGGACGCCGACTGCGAGCAACCGGGGAAGGCGGCGTTCGATGGGAGCCGAGTTTAGAGCGCTCCCGCTCGGGTCCTACTCCAGGTAGTCGCGGAGCTTCTTCGAGCGCGATGGGTGGCGGAGCTTGCGCAGCGCCTTCGCCTCGATCTGGCGGATGCGCTCGCGCGTGACGCCGAACCTCTTCCCCACCTCTTCCAGGGTGCGCTGGTGTCCGTCGATCAACCCGAACCGCAGCTGCAGCACG
>CAYWTI010000043.1:0-4749 GCA_964461175.1 uncultured Actinomycetes bacterium
CCAGCACCTCGACCGAGCCAGCGTCCGGCGTCAGCAGCGTGCAGATCACGCGCAGCGTGGTCGTCTTGCCTGCGCCGTTGGGGCCGAGCAGGCCGAAGATCTCGCCCGAGCGCGCGTCCAGCGACACGCCGCGGAGGACCCTGTTGGCTCCCAGCGTCTTCTCCACCCGGTCGACTTTGACCGCGGTGGCGCCGGTCACTTGCCCCGGGCGGTCTTCTTCGGCGCGGCGGTGGTGCGCGGCTTGGCCGCGGCCCTGGCCGGCGTCTTCACCTTCGTCGGGGGCTTCGCGGGCGCCTTCGCCTTCGCGGTCGTGGTGGGCTTTCGCTTCGCTGCCGCCGGCTTCGCCGACTTGACTGCTGCCGGCGGCTTCGCCGCCTTGACTGCTGCCGGCGGCTTCGCCGCCTTGGCGGCGGGTTCCGGCTTCTCGGCCCTCGGCTCCGGCTCGGCCTTCGTCTCGGCCTTGGTCTCGTCCTGCGCCGGCGCCACCTCCATCGTGCTCGACAGCGTGCGGTGACACGCTTCGCACGTGGTCACCACGCGCAGCAGACCGCCGAGGTGGTGCTCCTCGCGGCGGAGGTTCCGAGTCCGTCCGCAGAAGTTGCAGAACCCGACCTCGGTGACGACGTCGACGTGTCCTGGTCGCTTGGCCATACGGCCGACTAACTTACGGTAAACTTGCCGGAGCTCGCCTTTAAATCTCGGCCAGAGAGCCGGGAAAGGAGATTTTTTCGTGGCCGTCACTACGCGCATGCGGCACGTCATCGAATCGCAGCAGTTCTCTCGCGCGCTTCTCGAAGACCTCTTTGTCCGCGCCGAGGAGATCAAGCGCGAGCCACACCGGTTCATGGGCCGGCTCGCCGGCCAGGTGATGGCCGCGCTCTTCTACGAGCCGTCAACGCGCACGCGACTGTCCTTCGAAGCCGCGATGCTGCGGCTGGGCGGGCAGACGATGGGTACGGACAACGCGCGTGAGTTCTCGTCCGCGGCCAAGGGCGAGACACTCGAGGACACGATCCGGATCGTCAGCGGCTACTCCGATGTGATCGTGCTCCGGCACAGCGAGGAGGGCGCCGCCCGGCGCGCGGCCTCGGTCAGCACCGTGCCCGTGATCAACGCCGGCGATGGGCCCGGGCAGCACCCGACGCAGGCGCTGCTCGACCTGTACACGATCCGCGACGAGCTGACCAGGATCGACGGCGTCCGCGTGGCGATGGTCGGCGACCTCGCGAACGGCCGCACGGTTCGCTCGCTCACCTACCTGCTGAGCAAGTTCAAGGACGTGAAGGTGTGGTTCGTCGCCCCGCCCGAGGTCGCGATGCGCGCCGACCTGAAGGCGCACCTCGACGAGCACCGCATCCCGTGGGTCGAGACGCAAGACCTCGACTCGGTGCTGCCCGAGGTCGACGTCGTCTACATGACGCGCATCCAGAAGGAGCGGTTCGCGGACCCCGAGACCTACAACAAGGTGAAGGGCGTCTACCGGATGGACCGTCGGGCGATGGGCCTGATGCGCAAGTACGCCATCCTCCTGCACCCGCTTCCGCGCGTGGACGAGATCGCGCCCGAGGTCGACGCCGACCCGCGCTCCGCGTACTTCCGGCAGGCGCGCAACGGCCTTCACATCCGCATGGCGCTGTTGGACCGGCTGCTGACGTGAGCGTCATATGAGCGTCACCCTCAAGGCCACCGTGATGGACGCCGACCAGATCCGGCGCTCGCTCACACGCATGGCGCACGAGATCGTGGAGCGCAACCGCGGCGTCGAGGGCATCGTCCTCGTCGGCATCGTGAGCAAGGGCGACGTCCTCGCCCGCAGGCTCGCGGCGACGCTGACCCAGCTCGAGACCACGACCGTGCCATGGGGGCGGCTTGACGTGACCGGGCATCGCGACGACCTGCACCTCCGGCCGCGCGACGGTCACCGCGAGGAAAGCCGCCTGCCCGACGTCGACGGCAAGGTCGTCGTGCTCGTCGACGACGTCATCCACCATGGCCGCACGGCACGCGCGGCCATGGACGCGCTGATGGACTTCGGCCGGCCGCGGGCGATCCAGCTGGCGGTCCTGCTCGACCGCGGCCACCGCGAGCTTCCCATCCGCCCCGATTACGTCGGCAAGAACGTGCCGACCGCCGACGCCGAGCGCATCGAGGTTCTCGTCGCCGAGGAAGACGGCCTCGACCAGGCGGTGATCGTTGCCGGCTAGGACGCACGCCGCTCTCGTGCTCGAGGACGGTCGTGCCTTCGTCGGCGCGGCCCTCGGAGCGGATGTGGTGGGTGAGGGCGAGCTCGTCTTCAACACCGCGATGACCGGATACCAGGAGGTCCTCACCGACCCGTCGTACGCCGGACAGATGGTGTGCATGACTTATCCGCTGCAGGGCAACTACGGGGTGCGGGACGCCGACGCCGAGTCGGCGCGGCCGTGGGCGAGGGCGCTCGCCGTGCGGTGGGCGTGTCCCGCTCCGAGCCACCACTCGAGCGAGGCGTCCCTCGACGAATACCTCCGGCGGTGGGACGTGCCCGCGATCACAGAGATCGACACGCGCGCGCTGACGCGGCACATCCGCATGCACGGCACCAAGCGAGCGGTGCTGGTGCACGAGGACGCAGCGCCGACGAGCGAGCGGCTGGCGGAGCTCGCGATTGCAGCCCGGCGCGTGACACCTCTGGCCGAGCAGGACCTCGTCGGCCAGACCTCGCGGACGGCGAGGGAGGAGTGGATCGAGCCGCTGCCTCCCGAGCTCCGCGCGCGCGGCCGGTTCGATGGCAAAGGCCTGGTGATCGCCGTCGTGGACTACGGCGTCAAGACCAACATCCTGCGCTCCCTGCGCGAGCGCGGCTGCTCGGTCGTGGTCCTGCCGCACACCGCCACCTGGGACGACGTCCGCGGCCTCGGCGCCGACGGTCTTGTCCTCTCCAACGGTCCCGGTGACCCGGCGGTGCTCGAGGGTCCGGTCGAGCTCGCGCGCGCGGCGCTCGGCCGCATGCCGCTGTTTGGCATCTGCCTCGGGCATCAGATCCTCGGCCGCGCCGCGGGCGCGTCGACGTCGCGTTTGCCCTACGGCCACCACGGCGCGAACCACCCGGTCAAAGACCTGAACACCGGCCGCGTGCACATCACGAGCCAGAACCACGAGTTCCAGGTCGACGCCGCCTCGATCCCGCGCGGCGACTTCTACGTATCGCAGCGCAACCTCAACGACGGCTCGGTCGAGGGCCTCGGACACCGAACGCTGCCCGCGTTCAGCGTCCAGTACCACCCCGAGGGCTGCCCCGGGCCGCAGGACAACCAGCACCTCTACGACCGGTTCCTCGAGATGGTGCGCGAGCGCTCTCCGCTCATGCGCGCGGTCTCCGGGATGAAGGAGGAGCCGCGGCCGCGCAAGGTCCTGATCCTCGGCTCCGGCCCGATCGTGATCGGCCAGGCCGCGGAGTTCGACTACGCCGGCACACAGGCCTGCAAGGCGCTCCGCGAAGAGGGCATCGAGACCGTGCTGGTCAACTCGAACCCGGCGACGATCATGACCGACGAGGACGTGGCCGACCGCGTCTACCTCGAGCCCCTGACCGTTGAGGCGGTGGAGAAGGTCATCGAGCGCGAGCGGCCGGACGCGCTGCTGCCGACGCTCGGCGGCCAGACCGGGCTCAACCTGGCGACCGATCTCGCGAGCGCCGGGGTCCTCGAGCGCCACCACGTGAGGCTCCTCGGCGCGAGCATCGAGACCATCCGCAAGGCCGAGGACCGCCAGGCCTTCAAGCAGATGCTCGAGGAGATAGGCGAGCCGGTGCCCGTCTCGCGGGTGTGCGAATCGCTGGCGGAGGTCAGGGAGTTCACGGCCGAGACCGGCCTTCCGCTCGTGATCCGGCCTGCTTACACGCTTGGCGGCACGGGAGGCGGATTCGTGACCACCGACGCCGACCTCGAGCGCGTGGCGATTCGCGGGCTCGCGGCGTCACCGATCCACCAGGTCCTCGTCGAGCGCTCGCTGTGGGGGTGGAAGGAGATCGAGTACGAGGTGATGCGCGATGCCGCGGATACGTGCATCACCGTCTGCAACATGGAGAACCTCGACCCGATGGGCGTGCACACCGGCGACTCGATCGTCGTCGCGCCGTCGCAGACGCTTTCCGACCGCGATCATCAGATGCTGCGCTCGTCGGCGATCCGCATCATCCGCGCGCTCGGCATCGAGGGCGGGTGCAACGTCCAGTTCGCGCTCGACCCGAAGAGCTCGCAGTACTACGTCATCGAGGTCAACCCGCGCGTGAGCCGCTCGTCGGCGCTGGCTTCGAAGGCCACCGGCTATCCGATTGCGCGCGTCGCCGCCAAGGTCGCGGTGGGCCGACGCCTCGAGGAGATCCGGAACGAGATCACCGGGCGCACGTTCGCCGCTTTCGAGCCGGCGCTCGACTACTGCGTGGTCAAGATCCCTCGCTGGCCGTTCGACAAGTTCCCGGCCGGCGACCGCCGCCTAGGCACGCAGATGGCGTCCACGGGGGAGGTGATGGCGGTCGAGCGCACGTTCGAGGCCGCGCTGACGAAGGCGATGCGGTCTCTGGAGCAGAAGCAGCCGCCGACGTGGGAGCTCGGGCCCGAGACGATCGATCAGCCCAACGACCGCCGGCTGTTCGCTCTGCTGGACGCGCTGCGCCACGGCGCCGACCCGGCGTCGCTTGCGGAGCGGAGCGGCATCGATCGGTGGTTCATCGACCGCCTGGCCAACATCGTGCGGCTCGAGATCGACGGC
>CAYWTI010000044.1:0-28142 GCA_964461175.1 uncultured Actinomycetes bacterium
TCGGCCACGCCGTTGCCGAGGGCGTTGGCGATGACGACGTTGCCCGCGCGGTACGCGCTGACCAGCCCCGCCACGCCGACAAGCGATTCCTGGCGGCCGAAGATGGGGTCGAGCCACTCGTCGTCGATGCGGCGGTAGATCACGTGCACCGGGCGCAGCCCGCGCGTGGTGCGCATGAAGACGCGGTCGTCGTCGACGACGAGGTCTGACCCCTCGACCAGCTCGACGCCCATCTGCTTGGCGAGGTAGAGGTGCTCGTAGTACGCCGAGTTGTTGATCCCGGGCGTCAGCAGCACCACCGTCGGATCGTCGACGCCCTCGGGCGCCAGCCAGCGCAGGTGCCGCAGGAGCTCGTGGACGTAACCCTCGACCGGGCGGACCGGGTAGCCGGCGAAGAGGTCGGGCAGGACCCGCTTCATGACATAGCGGTTGGCCTGCACGTACGACGCGCCCGACGGGGTGCGCAGGTTGTCCTCGAGGACGAAGAACTCGCCCCTCCCGTCACGCACGAGGTCGATCCCGGCGACGTGGCAGTGGATGCCGTGCGGCGTCGGCAGGCCCTCGATCTCGCGCATGTAGAGCGAGCTGCTCAGCACTATCTCGGGCGGGATCGCCCGCTGCTTGAGGATCAGCTTGCGGCCGTACACGTCGTCGAGGAACAGGTTCAGGGCGCGAAGCCTCTGCTTCAGCCCGTCCTCGATCCGCCTCCACGTCTGGGCCTCGAGCAGGCGCGGGATGATGTCGAACGGGAACACCTTTTCGGTGCCCTGGGCGTCCGGGTACACGGCGAACGTGATCCCGTGGTTGCGGAACATCTCCATGGCGACCGCCCAGCGGCGCTGGAGCTCGGCCGGACCGAGCCGGTTCAGCTCCTCGTAGAGTCGGGTGTAGGGGGGACGCGGCCGTCCGGCGGCCGCGAGCATCTCGTCATAGAACCCATCGACGTCGTAGTTGGCATCGAGAATCCCGACGGTCACCGCTATAGTGTCACGCCATCCCGCAACCTGAGAAAACGATCAAGCTACGGGTCGGCTGCGAGTTCAAATACGACGTCAGCGCCCCGACCGTCGCGACGGTCCAGGTGCGCCCGCGGTCGGACTCGACACACCGCCTCGTGACCGAGTCGTGGAACACGACGCCGCCCCTGCCCGTGGACGAGTACGCGGACCACTACGGCAACCCGGTCAAGCGCCTCCTGATGCCGGCCGGCGAGCTCGCCCTGCGCTACGACGCCCAGGTGCTGGTTCCCGACGCCGCCGACCTCGACGCGCTCGAGGCGCCCCAGGTCCCGGTCGACGATATCCCCGGCGAGCTGCTGCACTTCACGCTCCCCAGCCGCTACTGCCTGTCCGACCACCTGATGGGTATGGCCTGGGAGCTCTTCGGCCAGACCGAGCCTGGCGGCAGGCGCGTCCAGGCGGTCTGCGACTGGGTCAACTCGAACATCCAGTTCCAGTACGGCACGAGCGACCCGCTGACCACCGCGGTCGACGTGCTCGAGCAGCGCAAGGGCGTGTGCCGCGACATGACCCACCTCGCGGTGACGTTCTGCCGCGCCCTCAACATCCCGGCGCGCTACGTCTTCGGCTACCTGCCTGACCTCTACGTCGAGCCGCCGGACCACCCCATGGACTTCGCGGCCTGGATGGAGGTGTACCTCGGCGACCGGTGGTGGACGTTCGATCCGCGCAACAACGCCCGCCGCGTCGGCCGCGTGCTCATCGGCCGTGGCCGGGACGCGCTCGACGTGGCGATGATCACGACCTTCGGGCCGGCACAGTTCCGGTCGATGACGGTCTGGGCGGACCAGGAGTCCTGATGGCGATCGACCCCGCTTCCGTCGACTGGAGATCGGCGCGGCGCGCGTCGTACCGCCTCTCGCAGACGTTCCGCTACGAGTACCCGCAGCCCATCCGCGACCTGAGCCACCGCCTGATCGTCATCCCACCGGAGCGCTTCGGCGACCAGCGCCGGCTCCAGCACAGCGTGTCCGTCGCGGCGCCCGGTGCGGTGGTCGAGAGCCGCAACGACCGGTTCGGCAACATGGTGTTCGACGTCTTCGCGCCGCGGGTGCCGGCGGCGATCGAGTTCGTCGCCGAGGCGGTGATCGAGCGCGAGGCCGAGAGGCCGAATCGCCTCGCCGACGGCTGGCTCGCCGACGGCTACCTGCTCGAACCGTCGCGGCTGACGCAGCCGGACGACGCCATCCTGCGCGCCGCCGACGACCTGTCCGAGCAGGTGGCGTGGGGCCTGCCGCTCGCCGACCGGATCAACGACTGGGTGTACCAGTCGCTGACGTACCGGCACGGCGTCACCGGGGTCAAGACGACCGCGGCGCAGGCGCTCGCGGCGGGGGCGGGCGTGTGCCAGGACTACGCGCACGTGATGCTCGCGGTCTCACGCGCCTGCGGCCTGCCCAGCCGCTACGTCTCGGGGCACCTGCTCGGCCAGGGCGGTACGCACGCCTGGGTCGAGGTGGTGCTGCCGGCGGGCGACGGGACCGGCGAGGCGATCGCGCACACATTCGACCCGACGCACGCGGGCCGGGGCGGCCTCGGGTACGTGACGGTGGCGGTCGGCGCGGACTACTCCGACGTCGCGCCGACCTCCGGGACCTACGTTTCGGGCGCTCGCGGCACCCTGACGGCGAGCAAGAGGGTCTCGCTCACCGCCGTCGAGTAGCCGCGGCGCTCTACATCGCCGGCGTGACCTCGTAGACGGTGATCTTGCCGCCCGACTGCAGCACCGGGCAGCCCTTCGCCAGCTCGGTCGCGGCGTCGAGGGAGTCGGCCTTGACGATCGAATAGCCCGTCGCCGGGGTGCCGACGGCGCCGTCGTGCACCGAGCCGTTGGAGAGGTTTTTCGCCTTCGGCCCGAACGGGTTGCCCATGTCGACGATCCTGTCGCCGAGCTTGCCGAACCAGCCGCCCCACTGCTGCATGATCTTCTCGCGCTCGGCCTCGCTCGAGCCGGCGCTCCCGCCGCTGTAGATGAGAACGAAGTTCGCCATGTGATGTCCTCCTGTGATTTGGTCGCACTCAAGCGACGAACGCGGGCGGCCGAAATCGACAGGGTCTTATCGAATCGTGTCGCTGATGGTCAACGTCGCCCTCCCCCTGGCGATCGTCATCCTGCTCCGCAAGGACTCGCGCGAAGCGTTCTCATAGAGCAGCGATGCTCTACGTCGGCACATCGGGATGGCAGTACGCGCACTGGCGGCGGGTGTTCTACCCGGAGAAGCTCGCCCAGCGGTTGTGGCTTCCGTACTTCGCCGAGCGCTTCCAGACGGTGGAGGTCAACAACACGTTCTACAACCTGCCGGAGAGGTCGGTGTTCGAGAACTGGCGCAGGACCGCGCCGCCCGACTTCATCTTCGCGCTGAAGATGAGCCGCTTCCTCACGCATCTGAAGCGACTGCACGACCCCGAGGAGCCGGTGGAGCGCTTCATGGACCGGGCGCGCGCGCTGGGTCCGAAGCTCGGCCCGATCCTGATCCAGCTTCCTCCACGTTTCGGCATCGACCTCGAGCGCCTCGACGGCACGTTGAAGCTCTTTCCGCGCTCGGTGCGCGTCACGGTCGAGTTCCGCGACGAGAGCTGGTTCACCGACGAGACGCAGACGCTCCTCGAGCGGCGCGGCGTCGCGCTGTGCCTCGCCGACTCACCGCGGCGCAAGCAGCCTGCTTGGCGGACCGCAGGCTGGGGGTTTGTGCGCTTCCATGAGGGCAAGGGCCCGCAGCGGCCGGGCTACCAGCGCGATGTGCTCCGGACCTGGGTCGAACGCATCGCCAGGACGTGGACTCGCGACGAGGACGTCTACGTGTACTTCAACAACGACCACAGGGGATACGCGATCCGCGACGCGGCCGTGTTCGCCGAGCTGGCGGCGAGCGAGGGGCTCAGCCCGACGCGCGTGCCTGGAGCCCACGCCGCCTGAGGGCGACGTCGGCGTCGTCGGTCGTCACGTAGCGGCGGCGAAAGTTGCGCAGCGCGAAGCGATCGCACGCGGTCTCGGCGGCCGCGCCCTTGCCCAGGACCTCGTGCAGGTACCAGTGCATCCACTCGTGGCAGTAGAGGAAGCGGAGCACATCCCGGCGGCCGCGGAACAAGACCGTTTCGGAAGCCCAGGCGAACCGCATGCCTGCGCCACGCTTGCGACGGGCGGCGTACACGACGGGTTCCTTGAAAGCCTTGAACGGGATGGGGACCTGGAGCACGATCCGCCTGTCGTCGAACTCGCACCGCGCGGCGAGGTGCGGGCCCGACCGGTAGCGCAGGGGCTTGATGACGACCTCGTAGTCGCATCGCGGCAGGCCTTCCAGGGCGCGCCGCGCCTCGCCGGTGGAATAGCCCTCGAGCTCGGAGCGGACACCCATGGGGCCATCAGGATAGGGGGCGTCGGTGGGTGTTACCTGTGTAAATGCCCGACACTGTCGCCGGCCTGTTCAGGACCCGGGCGGAGGCCGAAGAAGCCCTTCGAAAACTCGAGGGTGCGCGCCTCAGCCGTTGGGCTCGGCCCGGCTGATGTCCTCCTCCACGTTCTCACCGTCGCCCTCGCGCGCGAGGTCGCCGAGGCTGACGATGCCCTCGAGCCTGCTCTCCGACATCACCAGCACTCGCTTGACGTCGTGCGCCTTCATCATCTGCATCGCGTCGTCGACGGACTGATCGGGCCGCACCACCGCGAGGCCCTTGCTGCTGATGTCCGCCAGCTTCGTCGTCGCGGGGTCGCTGCCGGTCGCGATGGCGCGCACGGTGATGTCGCGATCCGTGACGATCCCGCAAGGCTTGTTGCCGTCCATCACGACGACCGTGCCTATCCGCATGTCACTCATCGCCCGGGCCGCGTCGACGACGGAGCTGTCCGCGCTCAACGCGACCGGATTTCTCGTCATGACCTCGCCGACCGTCTTCGCCATTCGCCGTCCTCCACGCGGGGTGTGCTGCACGGGTAAGTCCGCTGTGGACAGAACGCCGTCGGGACTAGTTCGCCCTCTAATTCGCCCTCGGGCCGGCCCTCATGTGCACGCGGACGATCGTCTCGTCGGCCAGCGTGCGGATCTGGACGAGGTCGCACAGCTGGTTCGCCGTCCACAGGCCGCGAGCGTCGCCCGGCGCATCGCTCGGGCGCACGCGGTCGGCGAGGGCATGGTCGTAGCAGCCGGCATCGCGCACCTCACACACGATGGCGTCGCCATCCGGCCACATGCGGAGTGTCCCCTTGCCACCACCGTGGATGACGCTGTTCGTCGCCACCTCGTTGACGGCGGTCGCGAGCCTTGTCGCGTCGTTCGGGCCGAGGCTCGAGGCAGTGGCGAACCCCATGACCTCGCGGCGAACCTTGAGCAGGCGGTCGCGGTCGAAGGCGATGCGTCGCGCACCGGCGGGTGGCTCGGGGAGCGGCCTGCCGAAAGGATCGCCGGACCTGTCGAACCCACGAAATTCTCGGCTCGGCGACGACCGGCCCGACTCACACACGTACTCGTGGCTCCGGCGTGCCTCGGCGATCACAGACTCGTCGAGGCTTGCGGTGTCGTACGGGCATAGCAGAGTCCACGCCTGGCCTGAGCCAAACGCGACGTTGAGCAGCGATTCGTGCCTCTGGCACTCGGCCAGCTCGTCATCGCTTCGCCCCTTCCAGATCGGCTCGCCGATGCCGCGCACCGGCTTGCCGCTTGCGCCGTGTTGTGCGACGAAGTCGTGCCAGGCCGGGATGATGCGGGCCGGGTTGGCTCCGACCTCCGACATGTCCGCGAACATCACGCCCGCCGCCATGTCGTCGCCGAGCGCGGAGCGCAGGAGATCGATCTTCTCGCGCGATTCGACCACGAGCACCGGCTCTCCGTTTTCGACGCCGTGGCGGATGAACGGCACCGTGCCGGCGAGAAAGCCGGCGCGATCCGCGTACATCAGCGCCTCATGGCGGAAGGCTTGCGGGCTCACTGGCTGGCCCCGCACTCGCACAGCACGAGCGAATGCACGTCCGACCAGCCGGTTACCCGCATGACGGTCTGCAGCTGCTCCGGCAGCCCGTGGAGCAGCAGCCGCCGCCCTTCCGCCAGGTCGACCGCCGCCGCCAGAAGCGCGCGGATGCCGCTGACGTCGCAGAAGCTCAGGTTCGTCAGGTCGATGTGAGGATTTCCGGAGCCCGCGCACGCGACGCGGACTGACTCACCGACCGCGCCCGAGTTGGAGATGTCGATCTCGCCCGCAAAACGCAGCCCGGTCGGGTTGTCGGTCCTGGTCACCACCAGCTGGCCGTCGGCGTACACCGGTCCGTCCGCGCCTCGCCTGGCGAAGAGATCGTCGATGAAGAAGCCGCCGACAGACCACAAAACCTTGCTTCTCCTCTCCATAAGACGTTTAACCGGTGGGGCGAGTTTTCTACTGAGCCGTCAAAAAATCCGGGTATCGCCCGCAGCCGGTGAGTTCAAGCGTCGGGGGAGCTTGGCCAGCAATGGCCGAGCCCCTCGTTCCTCTTCACAGCGTCGCCGGCATGCGCAGCATCCAGGCGATGACACTTCCACTCGCCACCCCGAGGATCGCGCCGGCCGCGACGTCGCTCGGAAAGTGATGGCCGAGGTGCACGCGAGACAGCCCGACACCCGTGGCGAGTGCGTACACGAGAGGCGCTGTGCCGGGATAGAAGGAGGCGAGCGAGGTCGCCGCCGCGAACGAGGCCGCGGAGTGACCCGACGGGAACGACGCGTCGGTCGTGCGGATGCCGACCACCGTGACGTCGCGCTCGACCCACGGGCGCGTGCGCCTGAAGACGGGCTTGATCATGCGCTGGACCACGTAGGTGGTCCCGAGCGCGGCGATCGTCGTCGCGAGGCCCGCGCGCCGGCCCTTCGTTCCGCCGAGCCACGCCAACGCCGCCCCGGCCGCGACCCACCCCAGGCCCTCGCCGAGATCGGATAGCGCCGATACGTAGCGATCGCCGAGCGGGGAGTGGGGCAGGCCGTGGATCACCCGATACAGGCGCCGGTCGACCGTCTCAGGAAGGATTCGGGGCGGTGCGACGGGGGTCGTCTGCATCTGTTGGGGAACGCGCCGCGCCGGTAAAGGGTGCGTTCGCGGGCGTTGCAAGAGTGAGATGAAGGAGCGTCGCCAGGGGCGCGAGGACGCGCGCCCGACGAAAGACGACGACGTCGGCCGGCCCGGGGAGCGGATCGAAGACCCGATCCTCCGCATCCTCCCTGCGGGCGCGGACGAGGAGCCGCCGGCGTCGGCGCTGCGCAAGGCCGACATGGGTGCGCACGACGAGGCCGACACCGGCGGACCGGCGGCCGGCCGTACCAGCATCGCCGAGGCAAAGCGCCGAGGCCCGCTCGGCCTGCTGCAGCTGCTTGGGCCAGGGCTCATCACGGGCGCGAGCGACGACGACCCGAGCGGCATCGGCACCTACTCGCAGGTCGGAAGCCAGTTCGGCTACGCCCTTCTGTGGACCGCGATCGTGACCTTCCCCGCGATGGCCGCCGTGCAGGAGCTGTGCGCCCGCATCGCGCTGCAGACCGGCGTCGGGCTCGGCACGTCTCTGCGGCGCCGGTTTCCATCGTGGCTCGTGGGCCTGTGCATCCTCGCCCTGTTCGCGGCCAACACCTTCAACGTCGGCGCGGATCTCGGCGCCGTCGCTGCGGGTGGCTCGCTTCTCACCGGCGGCGCAATCCCCGAGCTGTGGCTTCTCGTTCCCGTCGCGGCCGGCATCTTCGCGCTTCAGCTCTTCCTGACGTACGCGGCGATCTTCAAGATCTTCAAGTGGCTGACGATCGCGCTCTTCGCCTACGTCGTCACCGCTGTGCTCGCGCACCCCGACCTCCGTCAGGTCGTCGTGGGCACGCTGGTCCCGCATATCGAGCTGACCAACGACTTCGTGGCCGCGCTGGTCGCCATCCTCGGGACGACCATCTCGCCGTACCTCTTTTTCTGGCAGGCGTCGTCCGAGGTCGACGAGATGCGCGCCGCCGGAAAGGCCACGGAGGACGAGCGCCGTAGGACCAACAGGGAAGAGCTGCGCGCCGCCCGCACCGACATCTTCATCGGAATGCTGTTCTCGAACCTGGTCATGTACGCGATCGTCCTGACGAGCGGCGCTGTCCTTCACGCGCACGGCAAGACCGGCGTCGAGACCGCCGGCCAGGCGGCGCAGGCCCTCGAGCCTCTCGCCGGCCAGTGGGCGTTCGTGCTCTTTGCCGCGGGCATGATCGGCACGGGCCTGCTCGCGATTCCCATCCTCACCGGTTCGGCGAGCTACGCGGTGCGTGACTTCGTCGGTCTCAAGGGCGCGCTGGCGGACAAGCCCCGGTACCGGCCGACCTTCTACGCGATCATGGCGCTGTCGACGATCGCCGGCGTGGCGATCGACCTCGTCGGCATCAACCCCATCCGGGCGCTGTTCCTGAGCGCGGTGATCAACGGACTCGTCGCGCCGCCCGTTCTCGTCCTCATCATCCTGCTCGGGTCGGACCGGCACGTCATGGGTCGTTACGCGAGCGGCCGGCTGAGCCGAGTGCTCACGTGGGCGACGGCGGCGGCGATGTCGGTCGCGGCCGTCGCGCTGGTCGTGACCGCTCTCGCGCCCTAGGCGGCGAGCGATCCGGCGCGGGGCAGGATCTCGCGCTCGTAGAAGCGCATGAACCCTTCCTGGTCCGGCCCCACCTGGTGCACGTACACGTGGTCGAAGCCCGCCTTGACGAACTCCGCGATGGCGTCGAGGTGACGCTGCGCGTCGGGGCCGCACACGACCTCCTTCGCGACCATCTCGGGGGTGACGTTGCGCGTCGCCTCTTCGAGATACTTCACGCGCGCAAGCTCGTTCTTGTACTCGCCGCCGAGCGCTGCGTTCGGCCAGCACTCGTGCGCCGTGCGCACGGCTTCGTCCTCCGTGCGCGCCCAGCACACGGTCAGCTGGCCGATGCGCGGCTTGCCCTCGCCGCCTGCGGCGACGAACGCGTCGACCGTCTGCTCCGAAGGCTTCGTGCCGATCATGCCGTCGCCCACGCGTCCGGCGAGCTCGGCCGAGTGCTTGCCCCCGGCCGCGACATAGAGGGGCACGCTCGGCTCCGGCAGGTTGTAGACCCGCGCATCCTGGACGCGGAAGAAGCGGCCGTGGTGGCTCCGCTCGCCGCCCTCGTGCAACTTGCGCAGGACGTCGATAGCATCCTCGAGCATGTCGTGGCGCATATCGGGCGGCGGCCACGCCTGGCCGGTGATGTGCTCGTTCAAGCTCTCGCCGCTGCCCACGCCGAGAAAGAAGCGGCCCGGCATGAGGCATCCGACGGTGGCGGAGGCCTGGGCGATGATCGCCGGGTGGATGCGCATGATCGGACACGTGACCCCGGTGCCGACGCGCAGCGTGCGCGTCGTCGCGGCGATGCCTCCCAGCACCGACCATACGAACGGTGACGAACCCTGCCGCTCGGTCCATGGGTGGAAGTGATCGGAGATCAACGCAAAGGTGAAGCCGTGCGCCTCCGCCATCTGCGCGTAGCGCACGAGGTCCTGCGGCTGCTGCTCCTCGCTCGACAGCGCGTAGCCGATCTCGACTCCGCGATCCGCGCCCCTCGCGCCCACGCTAATGGCAACGCGCGCGCGTATGGCAAATACGCGACGCGTTGAACCCTGTGAGTACTGCTGTGCGCGCGCCTGTCGAAACCACCACCACTCCGCCCGACGCCCGGGACACCAGCTCTCGTGGGCTGATCTCCTCGGTGATCTCCGACGCGCAGCGCCTGGTCAGTCTCGAGATCGCGCTTGCCAAGCAGGAGGCGAAGGAGCTCGCCACCGGCAACGCGATCGCCGCGGGTCTCGTGGCATTCGGCGGCCTGCTCGTCCTTCTCGCCGTCCTGGTCGCCGCCCCGGCGCTCGTCATCACGCTCGTGCCGTGGAAGTGGCAGGCGGCCGCCGTCTGGGTCGCGGGATACCTCTTGCTCGGCCTGGTGCTCGTTTTCGTCGGCAAGGCGCGCATGCAGATGCGCCTGCCGCCGCGCACCGTTGAAAGCCTGAAGGAGAACAAGGAATGGGCGCTTCGGCGCGTGAAATCGAACGGCAGATAAAGGAGACACGCGACCGCATGGACGGCAACCTCGACCGGCTCGAGGGCCAGGCGGCTTCGGACGCGCGCCGCTACGGCATCGTCGCGGCCGCGGTCCTCGGGCTCGCGGTCGTCGCCACGGCGGGGATCGTCCTCTACCGGCGGATGCACAGGCCGACGCTGCGCGACCGGCTGGACGAGCTTTCGCTGAGCAACCTGCGCTCGCTCGCCGAAGAGCTGTCCGGCAGCCTGAAGGAGCGGATGCCATCGGTCACGGTGCGCGTCAACGAGAAGACCGAAGAGGAGCCGGGCACTGTCGAGAGCATCGTGCGCAAGGTCGCGCCGGCGCTCGTAGGCACCGCGGGGTCAGCGCTGCTCAACCGCTTCGTGGCGCCCGACGACGATTCCTCCGCGCCGCGGGCGGAGTAGTCTGCGGCCGTTGAAGGCCCGCATCCGGCGGCTCGTCGCCCGCGCCCAGCAAACCATGCCGGCGCGCGTGCTGATGGCCTACGGCGAGAGCCAGGCCAGCAACTTCGCGCTCGCGCTCGCGTTCGCCGGGTTCATGTCGATGTTCCCGATGATGGTCGGCGCGCTCGCCATCATCGGCCTGGCGGTCCGCGACCCGGTGACCGAGGCACACCTGCAGTCGCTGATCGTCCAGATGTTTCCGGGCAGCGCCCAGGCCGAGCTGCACAAGGCGCTGGACGGCGTCAAGCAGTCGGCCGGCGTCTTCGGCGTGCTGTCCATCGCCGGCCTCTTGTGGAGCGCGAGCAGCATCTTCTCGACCATGGAGTTCGCGCTCACCGAGATCTTCGGCACCAAGCAACGGGACATGATCCGTCAGCGCGCGATGGGCCTGTTGATGATCCTCGTGCTGGTGATCGCCATCGTGCTCACGATGCTCGTCAACGGCTTCGCCGCGTTTCTGCCGTTCGCGTGGCTGTGGGGCTTCGTCATCGGCGCGCTGGTGATGGTCGGCCTGCTCGTGGTCCTATACCGCTTCGTACCCAACCGCACGTTCCGGTTGCGCGAGGTGCTTCCCGGCGCCGTGCTGGCGGGCGTCGGGATCGAGCTGCTCACGTTCGCGTTTCCGCTCTACGTGCGCATCGCCGGCGGCTTCAACACGTACGGCGCGACGTTCGCGTTGTTCTTCCTGCTCGCGACGTGGTTCTACCTGCTCAGCCAGCTGATCCTCCTCGGCGCGGTGTTCAACAAGTTCCGCCTCGGCCAGCCACACGCGGAGGGCATCATCGCGAGCCCCATGCAGGAGTCGCGGGAGAAGCACCGGGCCAACGAGGCGATCGAGGCACGCCGCTCCGCGCCCCTGGAGCCGGCGCAGCCGAGGCCGGCGCCGCGCTCGATCTTCCAGCGCGTCGCGCTCGGTGGCGTGTTGGCTCTCGCCATGGCGGCCGGTGTCGTCCGCCGGCGGAGGCCCCGCACGAGCTCGTAGCCCGTATTCGGCCCCGAACTCGGCCCGAACTCAGACCAAAGGTAACCAGCAGGCTGCTGGGCGTTACCCCAGCGAGCGGCCCGAATCGCCACTCGTGGGGAAGCAGGGGTCGATCTGAAATTTCGACAAGGAGGTTAGCGCGATCTTGGGAACTCTTCTGTTCATTCTGCTCGTGATCCTCGTGCTTGCCGTCCTCCTGGGCGCCGGCGGATACAGTGTTCGCCGCTACTGGAGCCCGGCGGGGTCGGAGGTCGTGGAGACAGGCGACAGCGGAGCGGGCGCGGGCGCGGGCATCGCCGCGGCGATCCTCGCCATGCTGGTGCTGATCCTGCTCTTCTTCGGCTTCACGCAGTGGAACTGGTTCGGCGCGCGCTCAGGCGCGGGCTCGACCACCAACAACCCGAGCGTGACGTCGCCCATGCCGAGCGGCGGCGGCAACACCAACGCGTCGCCGAGCGCTCAGGCTTCTCCGTCGTAATCGCGCCCTGAGCTCGGCTCAGGGAGCCATCAATAAGGGGCCGCGTCCTCGGACCGGCCCCTTCCCTTTTCCGGTACCCCACCGCCGCGCGTGCGTTCACGAGGCGAGGGGGAATCCGCCAAACAGGAGGTAAGCACATGGCGACGAAGCACAAGAGCTCACACGGACTGTCCACCCGGAGGCGCGATCGGATGTCCTCCGAGAAGTTCGCGTTTCCGAAGGAGCGCAAGGAGCCGCTGAACGACGCGAGCCACGTGCGCAACGCCGTGGCGCGCTTCGACCAGGTCGAGGGCGTGAGCGACAAGGAGCGCGACGCCGCCTGGCGCCGCATACGCTCGGCCGCCCGCAAGTACGGCGTTCACATCGAGGCGCGCGGTTGGCGGTCCCTGATGAAGGGAGGCCGCTCAGGCCGCAGGCGCAGGTAACGCCTGCCGTCGCAGGCGTTTTGGTGACAGGTACGGAATTCAAGGCTGAGGCTCGGCTTCAGCTCGAAAAGGAGGTCGATCCAAAGTGGTTGCGCTGATCGTCTTGATCCTGCTGCTGCTGCTCCTCGGTGGGGGCGGATTGCTGGCACCGGCGCTTCACATCCTCTGGATTCTGCTCGTCATCGGGCTGATCCTCTGGGTGCTGGGCTTCTTCGTCCGGGCCGCCGAAGGCAGCCGCTGGTACTACTGGTAAGCAGCCTGGTCCACCAGGCCGAAGGGCGCCGCGCTCGCGGCGCTCTTTGCTTTTTTGACAACCGCTGAAAGGTTGTAGGAGCGTCGTCTCCTACAACCGTACGGCGACATTTCCCCCGCGCTGCCGATACTTGCGGATGTCGGCTGGACTCCAGGCTGGAGGAACGGGATGGGGATCGTGCTGTTCCCGGTCGGTAGGGCCGGGGGAGAGGTGGAGCGGCTCGCTCTCCGCCGCGGCGCCGCGGCTGTGGCTGTGCCGCGTCCAACGCTGCGGGTGCTCGCCGCCGGCAGGCCGCTCTACTGCGCGGCGTGTGCTTCGCCCGTCGACTTCGCGGCCGTGTGGCGCGGGGACGACGCGTTCTGCAGCGTCGAATGCTCGCTGGGGGGCGGCGGACGGCCTGCTTAGGTAGCTGAGCGGCCGCCGCTCCGGCACGGCCGCTCATTACCCTTTGCTGCGATGCGACGGCTCCTGCTGTGGTGCGCGCAGAACCCCTGGCTCGCGGCCCACGTCCCCCGCTGGCGGTTCGCCCGCCGCGCCGTCAAGAGGTTCATGCCGGGCGAGGGGTTCGACGCGGCCCTGAAGGCGGCGACGGCGTTCCGCGAAAAGGGTGTCGGAGCGTTGTTCACCCTGCTGGGCGAGAACATCTCCGACCTCGCGGACGCGAATCGCGTGGTCGAGCACTACGAGGAGGTGCTGGCCGCGTGCGTCGGCATCGCGGCCGAGGTCTCGGTCAAGCCGACGCAGCTCGGCCTGGACATAGACCCGGACGCGGCTTACGCGAACCTCGTCCGCCTGACGCGCGCCGCCGCCAACGCCAGGACGTTCCTGTGGATCGACATGGAGGGCAGCGCCTACACGGACCGCACGGTCGACCTCTACCGCCAGCTGCGAGCGCAGCACGCCAACGTCGGCATCGCGCTCCAGGCGTACCTCCACCGCACGGTCAAGGACGTAGCCGGCCTGATGCCGCTCAAGCCGGCGATCCGGCTCGTCAAGGGCGCGTACGCCGAGCCGGCTTCGATCGCGTTCACGGCCAAGCGCGAGGTCGACGAGAACTACCTCGCCCTTGTCGCATCCATGCTGCCCGAGGTCAAGCGCCGGAACCTGCGCCTCGTCGCGGCGACGCACGACACGGTCCTTATCGCCAAGGCGTGGCGGTACGCGGAGGCGCTAGGCGTCGACAGGGGCCACTTCGAGGTCGCGATGCTCTACGGCATCCGCATGGACGAGCAGCTGCGGCTCGCGCGCGAGGGGTTCACGGTCAGGGACCTCATCTCCTGGGGCGACGCCTGGTACGCCTGGTACCTGCGCCGCCTGGCGGAGCGCCCCGCCAACGTCTGGTTCGTGGCGAGGCAGCTCCTGCCGTAGCGTGTCGCGCTAGGGCACTGTCGGCACCTGGCCGGCGTTCTCCTGCGCCTCCCGCGCCGCCGACTCTGACGCCTCGTGTGCCGGGTCCTCGTTGGGCACGAACTTGCCGCCGGCCGTTCCCGGTGCGCCCGCGCCGCCGCCGGACGACGGGCTCGGGGACGGTGACGCCGCCTGCACGCCGAGCGTCGTCGCGTAGAGCGCCGCGCCTCCGACCCCGCCGACGAGCATCGACCCCGCGACGACGCCGGCGACCATCAGCTTCCTGACTCCGTTGACCATTCTCAGGCCTCCTTGTTTCGATCGCCCATCGCGGGCGTCGGGGCCTAGACTGGCGGCGGCCGCTGAGCATGCCTTGGGAAGGGGCTGTGAGTTGGCCGAGCCCGTGATTGATCCGCAGCCGGCGCTTTTTCGTAGGGGTTGACATGAGCTTCAGCATCGAGCGTTACAAGGAAGAGTCGAAGAAGGTCGACGTCACCGGCGTGGCGTGGGACGAGGTCACGGGCCACCCACTGTCCAGGGGTGACCTGTTCTGCCTGCACTACATGATGGACATCGAGAACCACGTCCCTCTCTATCTCTCGCACCTGCTCGTGACGCGGGCGTGCATGGACCCGATCCTCACCGCCTTCCTCGCCTGCTGGAACTACGAGGAGCTGTGGCACGGCGAGAACCTCGGCCGGCTGCTGAACCTCTACGGCATCGAGTTCGACACGCAGGAGCGCATCGCCAACGTGCGCGCCAACCTCGGGTTCCAGAACAGCGTCAGCATCCTCTCGACCATGACCGGGTCGTGGCTGCTGAAGGACTTCTCAGCGGTGTACCTGACCATCGGCGCGATCAATGAGCTCTCGACGCTGACTGGCTACGGCGCGCTCATCCGCAAGTCCGGCCACCCGGTGCTCAAGGACCTGCTCGGCCGCATCATCAAGGACGAGCGCCGCCACTTCGCCTTCTACTACAACTCGGCCAGGGAGTGGCTCAGCGGCAACGCGAGGGCGCAGAAGGTCGACCGCTGGATGCTCGACCGCGTCTGGGTGCCGGTGGGCCAGGGCGTGAAGAAGCAGGAGGAGGTCGACGCGCTCGCGCTGTACCTGTTCGACGACGAGCAGGGCGAGGAGGAGCTGCTCGAGCTCGACGCCAAGATCGGCAAGCTGCCCGGGCTGGCGGGCATCAAGCTCATGTCGAAGGCGCTCTACTCCGCCCGCGAGCGCGCGCGCAAAGACCCGCGCTGGGCATGGCGCCTGATCGACAACGAGGAGTGGGCGATCAAGGCGCCGAAGCGCTCGCCGATCGGCGAGCTGACCGGCCGTCACGTTGGCGTCGAGGCCGAGCCGGTGGAGGCGGGCACGTCGTAGCCGCAGCGGGCGACAACGAGCTCGCCGCCGCGCTTGCCGAAGGCAGACAGGAGGCGCTCGCCCAGCTCTATGACCGCTACGCACCCCTTGCCTACGGCGTCGCCCTGCGCGTGCTGGGCGATCCGGGCCGCGCGGAGGACGTGGTCCAGGAGGCGTTCCTCAACCTCTGGCGGCGCGCGGCGACCTTCGACCCCGAGCGCGGGTCCCTCCGCGCATGGCTGCTTGCGACCGTGCGCAACCGCTGCATCGACTACCTGCGCGGACGGTCGGGCCGCGAGCGCGCCGAGCAGCCGCTCGACCTCGACGACGTGTACGCGGTCTCGCCGGCGGACCCGTGGCGCGAGGTGGCGCTGTCGCTCGAGCGCGCCGCCGTGCGCGACGCAATGGCGAGCCTGCCCGTCGAGCAGCGTCAGGTGCTCGAGATGAGCTATTTCGGCGGCTACTCGCACCACGAGATCGCCGATATGACTCGCGTGCCGCTCGGCACCGTCAAGGGCCGCATGCGTCTCGGCCTGGAGAAGGTCGGCGCATACCTCCGCGGAAGGGGGGTCGTCGATGTCTGACGTCGACCGGCACGACGACCTCGAGGCGATGGTCGCGCCGTGGGTCCTTGACGCGCTCGATCCCGCGGAGGAAGACGGCATCCGCGCCCACGTCGAGGCATGTGCCACGTGCCGCGAGCTCGCGGCGCACCTGCGTCGCGTCGTCGGCGCCCTGCCGCTCGCGGCCGAGGAGGTGGCGCCGCCTCCCCGCCTGCGCGCGCGCGTCCTTGCTGCGGCGGGCGCGGCCGACCAGCCTGTGGCGGCGCTAGGGCCGGTCGCGGCCAGGCGCCGGGTCCCCGCCGCCCTTCCGCTTGGCGCCGGTCTCGCGCGCCGCATGCCCGCCTACGCGCTGGCGGCGGTCGCGCTCGTCGCCCTGCTCGCCGGCGTGCTCGTCGGCGAGGTCGCGCTGCGCGGACCCGGACCGCCCGCGCCGGCGCAGGTCGCCCGATTCACGCTGACCGGCCACGGCCCGATGGCCGGCGCACAGGCCACCGTCGTCGACCTGCGCACCGAAGACGTGGCGCTCGTCGACTTCGCCGGCCTGCCGCAGCTCGCGGCCGGGCGCGTCTACGAGCTGTGGCTCGTCCCCGCCAAGGGCGCGCCGCTGGCGGCGGCGGTGTTCGTTCCCGACGCGGACGGACGCAAGGTGGTGCTCGTCAACGGATCACTGCGGGGCTACTCGGTGATGGCCGTGACGGACGAGGCCGGACCCGACGGCGCGAGCGCGCCGACGCAGCAGCCGCAGCTTTACGGGAACGTCGCCCGGTCCTAGACAAAAAGAAAAACCGGCGGCGCATGTGCACCGCCGGCCCGGACGCTTACGTCCTCAGTTCTTGCCAGGGACGATCGTGGCGCCGCGCTGTGACTCTTCCAGCATGTCGGGCGCTTCGAGCTCGTCGTCGTTCTGGCCGCCCATCGGATGCTCGCGCTCCATGTGCGCCTTGAGCTCCTCCGAGTTCGCGACGTCGGCGTCGCAGATCTCGCACTTCATGTCGAGAGGACACCTCCTTTCGAGGTTTGAGGCGTGCGCGTCGTGCGGCTTTGGCGCCTCGACTAGAAAACGCTTCCCCGGTAGCCGCTACCGGGCTCGACTTCGTTCTCCAATGGGAGGAGACTCATCCAGATGAAGAAGGAGAAAGACGATATGGGCACGCTCGCCGACGACGACATCAACGAACGGATCAACGCCGGCCGGCAGACGATCGAGATGTCCAGCGAGGACATGGAAGATCCGTACGCGTGGCGGGTGCCGCCCGGAGTGATCGCGGCCGGGGTCGGCGTCGCGCTCGTCGGGCTCGGCGTGATCGGCTGGATGGTCTACCGCAGCCGGCGCCGGCGCACGCTGGTGGAGCAGATCCAGGCCGCGCTGCCGGAGCGCCTCCGCGACCTTCGCGAGCTGGGCGACGTCCGCATGCGTGACCTTCGCGACGTGCGCGACGACCTGATGGAGCGGCTGAAGAAGGTCGTCTAGCTCTAGGTTCTGGCGGGCCGCTAGGCGGCTCGCGCCGGGTCGAGCCGCAGCGTGCGCTTGGCCCTCTCGGGCATCACGCCGCGCCCGTTCTGAGCGGAGCCGAGGTACCGGCGCCCCGCGCGGTGCCCCCAGTCGATCAGCTCTTTCGTCCGGCTGAAATCGGCCGGCGAAACGTCGGCGAGGTCGAGCGCGGGCAGGACGTGGATGTCCGCGACCGCGCGGTTGGCGGCGACCTCGGCGTCCAGCTTCTGCTCCACGATCCGCGCCAGCGCCTGCAGCGCCATGCCCAGTGCGTTGGTCGGCTCGCGGTTGAGCCAGGGATAGCCGACCGGCAGGACGTAGATCTGCTTCGCTCCCAGCTCGATCGCGGCGGTGACGGGCGTGTGGTTGGCCACCCCGCCGTCGATGTACTCGCGGCGCCCGATCGTCACCGGCGGGAAGACGCCCGGGATGGCGCAGCTGGCGAGCAGCGCCGGCACGGCAGGGCCCGAGGTCAGGATCGCGGCCCGGCCGCTCTTGAGCTCGGTGGCGACCACGTGGACGGGCAGAGCCGCGTCTTCGAGCCGGCGGTAGCCGATGTGCTCTTCGAGAATCCTGCGCAGGCTGTCGTTGGAGATGAAGTGGTTGCTCCGGCCGATCAGGCCGCGCGCGCCGGTGATCGGGCTAAGGGGGAAGACGTCGTGGCGCCGAAGGCCCATCCAGATCTCCGCGAGCTCGAGCACGCCGTCGATGTCGGGACGCCCGGCGACCCAGGCCGCGTTGATGGCGCCGACCGAGGTGCCGATGACGAGGTCGGGGCGGACTCCCTGCTCGAGCAGCGCGCGGAGCATTCCGACCTGGACCGCTCCGAGGCTGCCGCCACCGGAGAGCACGAAAGCGCACGTGCCCGCCGCCCCGCGTGGAGCGGGGGAGGCGGTCATCGCTTCGAGCCGGTGGGCTCCATCGCTAGGCCGCCTTCTTCACGTCGTGCTCTCCGCCGAGGTGCTTCTTGCGCAGGTCCTCGAGCTTGACAGCGGCGTCGAGTCGATCCCACAGCCGCCAGTCAGCCTCGGACCGCCACACCTGGTCGAGCATCGACTCGAGCTGCGTGTGAAGGTCGGGTGCGTCGGACTTTGATCTGAACCTCACCATTCGTCTCCTGCTGAGGAAACGCGCATGTAGCCATCGCCCTACTACCACTATTGGACGGTTATTGGATTCCACGGTTGGATGGCCTCCCCAACTAACCGTTGACCCATACCGGCGCCGAGGACGCGTCCAGGCCGAGGTTGGACGTCACCTGGCGCACGGACGCGGGGCCCTGCGCACCGACGGTCCAGAGCTGGAACTGTCCGCCCGGCGACTCCGGCGCGAGGAACGCGATCGTCTTGCCGTCGGGTGAGAAGGCCGGCGATGCGACGAGGTGGCCGCTGACGAGAGTCGCCGGCGAGCCTAGCGTCAGGTTCGCTCGGTCGAAGGTCGCCACGTCGAGCTCCGCGACCTGGCTCGAGCCGCGCGTGCACACCATGGCGATGCGCGTCTCGTCCGGTGACACCGCCGGCTGGCCGCAGTCGGCGTCCGGCGCCGTCAGGGCGACGCCCTGGCTCCCTGCCTGACGCTGGAGCCAGAGCTGGGAGTGGACCTGGAACGAGTCGTCGATGGAGTACTTCGTGTAGAGCAGGCTTCCGTCCCGCAAGGGCACGGGCTGCACGTCACCACCGGTGTAGTCGTTCGGCGTGGTCCATTCAAATGCGTTCCCGCCGCCCGTCATCGGGCTCGTGAAGATCGCGAGGTCGACGCGGTAGCTGTTGTACGGATCCTTGGGGTCGAAGTCGTAGAACAGCGCGTGGCCATCGGGGCTGAACCGGGGATAGAAGGTCCAGTGGTTGCCCTCGACGACCTGGCTCGACGCGTTGTGCGACAGCTGCGAGACCCTGGCGCCGGTGCTGGACAGCAGGTACAGGTCCGAGTAGTTCGCCTCCCGGCGCACCACTACGAGCTGCCCGTTCGGCGCCGCGGCGGGCTGCATCCATCCGTCCTCGGCGGTGATCTGTCGGAAGGACCCGTGGGACAGGCGGTAGATCGCGCCGCCCTGCACCACGTACATCGTCCCCGAGAGCGACGGAGCCGAGATCTCTGTCGGCTTGCGCACGCCGTGGCCGTTGTGGCGAAGCATCCCGGCGGCTTCGTACATGCCGACGCCGAAGGCGAGCATGGCGACGACGAGGCCGGCGGCGATCGCCCAGCGCATCAGGGGCCAGCGCATCAGGGGAAGGACTGCTGGACGAGGGGAAGGATCTGCGACCAGTCGGCTATTACGACGTCCTGGTCGCCGATCACGCCCTCGGACGTGTAGGGCGGGACGAGCACGACCCGGTGTACGTTGGGACCGTTGAACTCGTTCGCGATCGACATGAGGGCTCGCAGCCTGTCGAGCCCCATGCTCGTCTTGATCTCACCCTGGAAAGCGCTCGCGAGCGCGGGCAGGTCGGTCACGTTGATGTGCGACGCCTGAGCTTTGATCGCAAGCAGGAGCTGCTGCTGCCGCTCCGACCGCGCGAAGTCGCCACGCACGTCGCCGTGGCGCGACCGCACATACTGCAGCGCCTGCACGCCGTCCATGTGCGATGCACCCGGAAGCACCGCCACGCGGTAATACCCGTATGGGCTTTGAGCGCTGTTCAGATCGGCCGGGTAGTAGTCGTCCATGACCGGGTTCGTGACCTGGACGTTCACGCCCCCGAGCTTGTCGATGAGCTTGACCAGCCCGTTGAGGCCGATCCACACGTAGTCGTCCACGTGGACCTTGAAGTTGGACTCGACGGCCGCGACCGCGCCCTGAGCGCCGTCGTAGCGATAGGCCCAGTCGATCTTGCCCATGCCGTGGTTCGGGATCGGCACCCAGAGGTCGCGCGGGATGGACAGCATCGTCGCCTGCTTCGTCTGCGGGTCGACGCGGAGCAGGATCATCGACTGCGTGTTGAGCTGGTCGGGGACGAACTTGGAATCGTCGTCGGAGCCCAGGAGCAGGACCGTGAAGGGTTGGGTTGGGGCCTGGACCGGGTCGAGGTTGGGCAGCCCGCCCGAGATCGGGCCCGCGGTGGCCGCGGTCTGGAATACTGGCAGGAAATAAGCGCCGAGACCGACGAGGCCCGACAGCACGAATCCGACGACCACGATCGCGGCGCGCGGCATGTACTCGTCTGCTCCAGTCGAGCAACGCTTGAAACGAGCCAAAAACCCGTGGCCGAAGCGCGGCCCGCGTTGCAGTGAGATGAGGGCGCTCGTCGTTCTGGTCCTGGCCGCGCTGGCCCTTGGAAGCGAGTCGTGGCCTTCGGACCGGCCCGTTCCGCCGCTCGTGGGCTTCAGCTTCAGCCCGCTCGCGTCGCAGTGGGCCGGCCGCGACCCGCAGCAAGACCTGGCCACGCTGCTCGACGCGACCAACCCGGACCTGGTCAGGCTGCCGATCTACTGGGACGACGTCCAGCCCGCACCCGACCGGCTCGACTTCTCGTCGGTCGATCAGCTCCTGTCGGTCGTCGTGCGCCACAACGAGACGGCGCCGCGAATGACGCGCGTCGTGCTCACGGTCGGCGCCCGCAACTTCCTGTACCCGGAGCTGCACATGCCCGCGTGGGCGTCACCGCGGCAGCAGCCGAACCTCGACGCGGTGCAGTCGGGCGCACCGTACCGGTCGTACTTCACGACCAGCATCACGCGCTATCGCGCCTCACCGCTCCTCTACGCGTGGCAGGTCGAGAACGAGGCGCTCGACTACGTCATCAACGACTGGACCGGTGACGACCGCATCTCGCCGGCGCAGCTCGCGTGGGAGATGGGCACGGTGCACCGCCTCGATCCGCGTCACAAGGCGGTGACGACGACCTACAACGGCCTCAACACCGCGATCGACCTGCTCGAGCTGTGGGCGCCGAAGCTCGTCTACCACATGGGCGCCGTCGGCCATCCGGACCCGACGCTGCGGGTCGGTGATGCGCTCGGCCTCGACCTCTACGTCGACGGTCCGAGCGTGCCGTTGCGATCGGTCGCGAGCGTCTCCCTGCGCTCGCAGTGGAAGGAGCAGACGGTCGCGTTCTGGGCCGCCCAGGCGCACGCCGCGGGCAAGGACATATGGCTGGCCGAGATGCAGGCCCAGCCGTGGGACGACGCGCCGGGGGCCTTCAGCCCGGCCGACCTGGTCGAGAGCGCTGCCGACTACCGGCAGGTGCCCCTCCAGGTCGTCCTGCTCTGGGGCGCCGAGACCTGGCTGTCGGATCCCGGATGGCTCGCCGCCGCGGTCCAGTCCCTGGCGATCCTGCGCGCGCGCTAAGCGGCCCGGATCTCATGCCGGTTGGAGGCCGTCACCACGAACCTGCCCGCGCTCGTCTCCAGGGTCACCTTGACCGTGTAGTCGCCGGAGATCGAAGGCCCGCTGCCGTAGCTCCCGCTGGTGCACGCGCTGGGGATGACGGCGTCGAGCGTCTTTCGCGAAGTGGCTGCGACGGTGGTGGGCGTCACCTTGACCGAGCCGGCGTCGTAGGCCTCGCCGATCTGCTCGAGCCACGGGCCAGTGACCGCCGCGAGCACCATCGTCGCGCTCGCCGACTCGATCGTCACCGGCCGCGACGTGTCGTTGCGCGCGTCGATCCTCGCATGGAGGTCGTAGGCGGCGTTGGCGGCGCCGCCCGGGCACCAGTGCGTCGCGTCGACCGTCGCGCCGGCGATCGAGAAGCGCGGCTGCGGCTGCGAGCAGGCCCCGACGAGAGCCAAAAAGACGAGGGCGAGAAACAGGACGGCCGCCACGGTTGTACGCATACCGCGGCGGATTATGCGTACTTCCTTATTAATCTGTGCGCGGAACAACGCAGATGGGACACCTGGACTCGCAGAGATCGCTGCCGGTGCTCGGCGCCGACAAGGCCGGCTTCAGCCCGCTGGCGAAGAAGCTGCGCCTCGCGGACGGCCAGAGCGTCCTCGTCCTCGACGCGCCCGACGGTTACCTCGAGCTGCTGAGGCCTGGGCCGGCCGGCATCCACACCGACCCCGGCTCCGCCGGCGTCCACGACGCCGTTCTTCTGTTCGTCAAGGGGGTCGAGGACCTCAAGCGGCGCGGCGCCGCTGCGATCCACGCCACCAAGGCCAACGGCCTCCTGTGGATCGCCTACCCCAAAGCCGAGAGGGCGGACGCCGCGACCGACCTCCCGGCCACCTCGACGTGGGTGCAGCGCGACGTCCTCGGCGAGATCACCGGCGAAAGGGGCTACAAGCCGGTCGCCTTCGTCGCCGTCGACGAGACGTGGACCGCCTTGCGCTTCAAGCGCGTCTAGCCCGAAGCACACGCGCATCCTCGCGGTCGCCGACGAGGTCGACGAGTCGCTCTACGGCGACAGGCTCGACACTCTGCGTCCCGACCTGGTCCTCAGCTGCGGCGACCTGCCCTTCGACTACCTCGAGTACCTCGTCACCCGGCTCAACGTCCCCCTGCTCTACGTGCCGGGCAACCACGACCCCGAGCTGCGCGCCGCGGACTCGATGTGGACGCCGCCGCGCGGCGTGTTGGGGCCGCCCCCGACCGGTCCGGAGGGCTGCGTCAACATCGACGGGCGCGTCGTCGACGAGGGCGGTGTCCGGATCGCCGGCCTCGGCGGCAGCATCCGCTACAGACCCGGACCTAACCAGTACTCCCAGGCGCAGATGTCCCGGCGCGCGCTCAAGCTGGAGGTGCGGCTCCGCCTCAACCGGGTCCGCGAAGGCCGCAAGCTCGACATCCTCGTCACACACGCGCCGCCGCATGGCGTCGCGGAGGCCGAGGACTCGGCGCACGCCGGGTTCAGGGCGTTCCTCCGCCTGGTGCGCACCTTCCACCCGCTGCTGGCGGTGCATGGCCACGTCCATCCGTACGGTCGCGTCATGCCCGAGCGGCGCATCGGGTCGACGCGCGTCGTCAACGTGGTCGCGACGCGGCTGCTCGAGCTTTAGAGGGGGAGCTTCGTCCCGACGCCGTCCCGGGTGGCACGCTCGTAGACGAGCGCCGCGGCCGCCGCGTCCTCGACCGCGAGCCCAGTCGACTTGTACAGGGTGATCTCGTCGCGCGTGCGCCGGCCGGGCTTGGTCCCGGCGATGACCTCGCCGAGCTCGGTGACGCGGGAGGGATCGACGCCCTGTAGGTCCGGCGCGCCGGCGGGCGGCGCGTTGGTGGCGGCGCCGCGCCACTCCACGAAGATGCTCGCGTCGCGGACCGTGTCGCGGTCTAGCTCCGGACCGAACGTGCCGCCGACCGCGCTCACGTGCACGCCGGGCTCGAGCCATTCGCGGAGCAGGATGGGCTGGCGCGCGTCGGTGCAGCAGGCGACGACGTCGGCGCCGCGGACGGCGTCTTCGAACGAAAGCGCCACGTGCGCCCGCGGGTTGTGCGCGGCGAGGTCGGAGGCGCGCTCGCGGTTTCGCGACGCGATTCGAATCTCCTTGAAGTCGCGAACGCGCGGAAACGTCTCCAGGTGCGACCAGCCCTGCACGCCCGCGCCGAGGATGGCGAGGACCTTCGCGTCCTTACGCGCAAGCACGCGGGCGGCAACTGCCGCCGTTCCGCCGGTGCGGATGGCTGTGATGTAGGTGCCGTCCATCAGCGCCAGCGGCGCGCCGGTGTGCTCGTCGAACAGCGCGATCAGCGCCTGGTGTGACGGCAGGCCGTGCTCGTCGTTGCCGGGAAACACCGAGACGAGCTTGCTCTCGAGCGCGGCGCCCGGGACGTAACCCGGCATGACGCCCAGGAGACCGTGCTCCAGGCGCACAGACGTGCGCGCAGGCGCCGACGCCTTCCCGCTCGAGTACGCGACGAGCGCCGACGCGAGCGCGTCGAGCATCGCGTCGACGTCGAGGAGCTGCTCCACGTCGGCACGGCTCAAGTACAGAAGCTCTGCCACCGCCGCGATCATAGATGCAGGCAATTGAGAGATTTCCTGCGCAACGGGAAGCTGCTGAACCTGATGCTCGGGCACTTCACCGTCGACAGCTACGTCGGGGTGATCCCGGTCCTCTACCCGCTGCTCATCGGACGCTTCCACCTGACGTTCGCCACGGTGGGCCTCGTCAGCCTCGCCTACAGCGGCATGGCCGCGATCTCGCAGCCGCTGTTCGGCATCCTCGCCGACCGGTTCGGCACCCGCTTCACCGGCCTCGCGCTGGCGTGGACGGCGATGACCTTCTCCGTCATCGGCTTCGTCAACAGCTTTCCCCTGCTGCTCGGGCTGGCGCTCGCGTCGGGCCTCGGGTCGGGCTGCTTCCACCCGCTCGGCGCCCTGGACGTGCGCGGGCTCCTGCCGACTTGGCGGCGCAGCCTCGGCATGTCGGTGTACGTCACCGCCGGCACAGTGGGCGTCGCGGCCGGGCCGCTGATCGGGATCGTCCTGTTCGGCGCCTTCGGGATCCACGGCACCGGCTTCCTCGTCGTGCCCGGCCTGATCACCGGCGCCTACATGCTGTGGCGCATGCGCGGCCGCGTGACCGCCGCCGCGACCGCCGCCGCGCAGAAGGGCGCGGTCGCGCGGTCGGCGCCGGTCTTCGCTCTCGCGGCTGTGATCGGGGTGATGATGTCGCGCAGCTGGACGGTGAACGTGTTCCAGGCGTTCACGCCCACCTGGTACCGCGAGCTCGGCTACGGCCCCGCCTTCTACGGTCCGCTCGCCACGACGCTCGTGCTGGCGAGCGCGGTCGGCACGGTGGGCTGCGGCTCGCTCGCCGACCGCTACGGGCGGCGCACCGTGATCATCGGCACCCTGGTCCTGACCATCCCGGCGATCCTGCTGTTCACGCTGTTCCCGGGACCGTGGGGCTTCGCGTCCGCCATCGGCATCGGTTTTCTCGCCGCCTCGACTGCGCCGCTGATGCTGCTGATGGCGCAGCAGCTGATGGCGTCGCGTGCGGGCCTTGCGTCCGGGCTCGTCATGGGTCTCGGCTTCGTCACCGGCGCGATAGGTGTGCCGATCAACGGCGCCATCGGCGACGCGATCGGCCTGCAGCGCTCGCTGATGACTCACGTCCTCCTGGTCATCGTCACCATCGGCATCGCCTGGTTCCTGCCTCGCGAGGCCGACATGGAGAGCTACGCCGCGCGTCCCGAGCCGCTGCGCGCGAGCGTGGAGCAGGCGTGACGGACTCGCGCCTAAACCGCAGCGTCTTCGAGCTTGCCGGCGGCGAGGCGACGTTCCGCGAGCTGGTGCGGCGGTTCTACGCCGCCGTCGCTACGGACCCGGTGCTCCGGCCGGTCTATCCGGAGGAAGACCTTGCCGGCGCGACCGAGCGGCTGACCCTCTTCCTCATCCAGTACTGGGGCGGGCCCTCGACCTACAGCGAGCGCCGCGGACACCCGCGCCTGCGGCTGCGGCACCAGCCGTTCGCCATCGGGCGCGCCGAGCGCGACGCCTGGCTCAAGCACATGCACGACGCGGTGGCGTCGATGGACCTGGCGCCGCAGGTCCGGGGTGCGCTGCTCGACTACTTCGAGACGGCGTCGACGGCGATGATCAACCGGCCTGGCTAGGCGCCGGCTGCGGCTGGACCAGGTCGCTCGCCACGACGGGCGTGGCTTCGAGCGCGGCGGTCACCGCGCCGTTGCCCCCTGAGCCTTCGGAGCTGTGCACGTGCTGGACCTGGGCGCGCAGCCGCGGCACCTGGTCGCGCAGCGGATGCTCGAGCCAGTCGAACGAGATCACGCGCTCGTTGACCTCCCAGAAAAGGCCGCTCTGCAGGCTCTCCATGCGGCTGAGGGCCGCGTCGACGAAGTCGGCGGGCGCGGCGGCGATGCCCTCGACGAGGACGTGCGCGATGTCCTTCTCGTCCGACGCCATCGCCCAGCACGCGAGCTTGGCGACGCCCTTGAACAGCCCGTTCAGCCCGATCGGCCGAGCGTTCGGGATGAGGTCGAGCAGGTTCCGCACGAGGAGCTGCGCGAGCCGGAAGGAGACCAGCGGGTCGCGAACCCGGGCCTCGATCGCGAGGTCGGCGACGTCCTCGGCCGCCGCACCGAAGATCGCGGGCATGCCCGCCTCGTCGAAGTGCCGGCCGTAGCGAAGGAGGTGGGCGGCGGCCTCGAGCGACAGGTCGCGCCGCCACTCGAGCGCGCCGATGGCGAAGCGGCGGTACTCGTTCATGATCCCGGACGCGAACGTGGGCGCCGAGCGGTTGATGGCAACCCGGAGGTAGGTGTTGAAGAAGCGCAGCGACAGCTCCGCCACCTCGGCGTCGCCGACGTCGATGGCCGCGAGCCCGACCTTGCGCGTGACGACGGCGATCTCGTGCACGGCCTCCTTGCGGTGCATCGGCGTCAGCTCGACGAGGTCGACGAAGCTCGACATCACGGTGTATGTGAACCAGGTCCGCGCGCGGTTCACCTCGGCGACGATCTGGTCGGACGCGCCCGGCATCTCCGCGTGCCCGACCTTGAACCATTCTGCGGGGAGCTTCTTCTTGGCCGGCACGTACTCGCGGCCGAGGAACTCGCCGAGCACCTCGATGCCGAGAAGGCACACGGGCATATCGCCGAGCTGGAGGGAGCCGAAGGCGATGTCGGTGACCTGTGCGACGCACGTCATCAGGTTTGAGCGCCGCCGCATGATGTCTCGCCCCGCGGCGGCGTGCTTCAGCTCGCGGCGCGCGCGGCGCATGATCCCCGACACCAGCGTCTCTGCGCGCATCACCTCGAACGTGTAGAGGACGTAGGGGAACAGGAGCGCAAAGTTCACGAGCGCCAGCGCCTCGGCGGCGGCGACGCTCGCCATCGGCACATAGTTGACCTTCACCTCGGCGCGGACGAGGAACGTGTACAGGATCGACGCGAGGGCGAAGCTCAGGACCAGCGCGTTCAGCGGGTTGCGCGTGAAGATGCCGATGATGCGTGGCGAGTACCGCGACGAGCTGGTCTGGATGCCGAACATCACGCCGAGCAGGACGATGCTCAGCGTCACGCCCTCGGCGCCGCCGACGAGGCCGAGGGTGCCGGCCGCCGCCGACGGGTCCGGCGTGAAAAGGTCCGCGAACGAGCGGTAGTGGAGCGCGTCGAGAAACCCGAAGAACACGACCAGCATCACGGCGACCGCGACCAGCGCAAGCCCGGAGAGGATCGCCCCCAGCCAGCCGATCGAGGTCGGCGCAGGCCTTGTGTTCGGCTTCGTCTCCGGCATGGCGGCGATCCTAATGTTTCGTTTCGTGATTCGAGCCATCGTCTTCGACTTCGACGGCCTCATCCTCGAGACCGAAGAGCCGATCTACCGGTCGTGGCTCGAGGTCTACGAGGCGCACGGCGAGGAGCTGCCCTTTGAGCGCTGGCTCCAGACCGTGGGCTCGGACAACGCTTCGTTCCACCCGCAGCGGCACCTCGAACGCCGGCTCGGCCGCGCCCTCCCTCAGGAGGTTCTCGACCGGCGCACACGGCGCCGGACCGAGCTCGTCCTCGCGCAGCCGCCGCTTCCGGGTGTCGTCGCGCGCATCGACGAGGCGCGCGCGCTGGGTCTCCGGCTGGGCGTGGCGTCGAGCTCGTCGCGGGATTGGGTCAGCGGGCACCTGGCGCGGCTCGGCATCCTCGACCGCTTCGACTGCGTGCGCTGCCGCGACGACGTCGAGCTCGTCAAGCCGGCGCCCGACCTCTACCTGGCGATCCTCGACTGTCTCCGCGTACCCGCGGCCGAGGCGCTGGCGATCGAAGACTCTGCCAACGGCATCACGGCGGCAAAGCTCGCCGGCATGAGGTGCGTCGCCGTGCCCAACCGGATCACCGCGGGGCTCGATCTCAGCC
>CAYWTI010000045.1:0-11436 GCA_964461175.1 uncultured Actinomycetes bacterium
GTCGTGTCGCGCAGCGTCACGCAGCGCCGGCCGGCGAAGTAGGCCTCCTTCTGGACGCCGCCCGAGTCGGTCACGATCGCTTCGGCGCTCTCCTCGAGGACGAGCATCTCGAGGTATCCCACCGGGTCGATGAGCCTTATGTTGCGAGCCGGCTCGATGCCGCGCGCCGCAAAGGCCGCGCGCGTTCGGGGGTGGACTGGAAACAGGACCGTCTGTCCCGACGCGCCGACTCCCTCCATGATGGCTTTCAGCTTGGCGGGAACGTCGACGTTCTCCGCGCGGTGCACCGTCATCAGCTGGAAACCGCCCTCCCGGAGGCCGAGCTCGGCGACGATCCCGGACGCCTGCCTCGCGACCTCGAGGTTCTGCTGGAACGCGTCGTACATCACATCGCCGACCATCTCGACGTTCTTGTCCATGCCTTCGCGAGCGAGGTTGGAGACCGCCGTTTCGGTCGGGCAAAGGAGCAGGTCGCTCAGGTGATCGGCGACTATCCGGTTCACCTCCTCCGGCATGCGCCGGTCGTAGCTGCGCAGCCCAGCCTCGACGTGCGCGACCGGGATGTGAAGCTTCGCCGCAACGAGCGCCCCGGCGAGCGTCGAATTGGTGTCGCCGTAGATCAGCATCCAGTCCGGCCGCTCGGCCAGCGCGACGTCCTCGATCCCCGGCAGCATCGCGCCGGTCTGGGCGCCATGCCGGCCAGATCCGACCTCGAGGTTCAGGTCCGGAGGCGGGATCGCGAGCTGGCGGAAGAAGACGTCCGACATGGCGTCGTCGTAGTGCTGACCCGTGTGCAGAAGGAACTCCTCGTGGTCGCGGCGCAGGATCCGCGACACCGGAGCGGCCTTGATGAACTGCGGCCGCGCGCCGACGACCGTGAGGACCTTCATGCGCTAACTATCATGGCCAACGGGCATGGCGGCTGAGTCCTCCGGCGGCCGCGCGCTGCGGATCATGTTCCTGACCCATTACTTCCCGCCTGAGATCGGCGCGCCCCAGGCCCGCATGTTCGAGCTGGCCAAACGCCTCGGCGACGCGGGCGAGGATGTCACGGTCGTGACTGCGTTTCCCAACTACCCGACGGGAGTCGTGCACGACGGCTACCGCGGGCGGTTCGCCATGGAGGAACGGCTGGACGGCGTGCGCGTGCTCCGCCGCTGGGTTTTCGCGACGCCCAACGCCGGCTTCTTCAAGCGCATCTTCAACTGGTTCTCGTTTGTCGTCACGTCCCTGACAGCGGCACGAAAAGTGGGCAAGGTCGACGTGATCTTCGTGCAGTCTCCTCCGCTTCCGATCGGGATCGCGGCGCTCGCGTACGCCAGGCTCAAACGCGCGCCGTTCGTCTTCAACGTCAGCGACATCTGGCCGCAGTCGGCAGTCGAGCTGGGCATGCTCCGCAACCGGCTTGCCATCTGGATGGCAGAGAGGCTGGAGATGCACATCTACCGGCGGGCCGCGCGGGTGACCGTGCCGACGCCGGGCATCCTCGAGCGTCTGGCGGATCGTGGCGTGCCGCGGAAGAAGCTGGTCCTGCTCACCAACGGGGTCGATACGTCCATCTACCAGCCGCAGCCGCCCGACGCCGCGATGGCCCAGAGGCTTGGCCTCGACGGGCGCAAGGTGTTCCTCTACGCCGGCACGCACGGCCTCTCCCAGGGGCTCGACGTCATCCTCGAGGCGGCAAAGCTCACCCCGCGAGGCGAGGTGCTGTACGTCCTGGCGGGCGAGGGCGCCGACAAAGCGGCGCTGGTGGAGAAGGCGCGGACCGAACGCATCGAGAACGTCAAGTTCCTGCCCAACCAGCCGAAGTCTTCGATGCCGGCGCTGCTCAACCTGGCGTACGCGGGCGTCATCTCGCTCAAACCGCTCGATCTCTTCAGGCACGCCCTGCCCTCGAAGATGTTCGAGTCGATGGCGGTCGGGCAGCCCTTGATCGCCGCCCTGTGGGGCGAAGGGGCCGACCTCGTCCGTGCGGCGGACTGCGGGCTCGTGACCGAGCCGGGAAACGCGGCGCAGCTCTCGCAGGCGGTCACAGCGCTGGCGGCCGACCCCGAGGCCGCGAAACGGCTTGGCCGCAACGGCCGCGCTTATGTCGATGAGCATTTCAACCGCGGCAAGATCGCCCTCCGGCTGCGTGACCTGTTGCGCGAGGTCGCCGGCGTCTCGCGATGAAACGAGCGTTTGACGTCGTCGTGGCCGGGCTTGGCCTGGTCGTCACATCGCCTGTGGTCCTGGCTGCGGCGATCGCCATCAAGGTCGACTCGCCGGGACCTGTCTTCTACAGCGGACCCCGCGTCGGCCGGGACGGCAGCTTGTTCCGAATCCACAAGCTGCGGTCGATGCGCACGGGCGCCGACGCGAGCGGGCCCGCCGTCACCGCGGCGGACGATGAGCGCATCACCGCCGTGGGCAGGGTGTTGCGCCGGACAAAGCTCGACGAGCTACCTCAGCTCTTCAATGTGCTCAAGGGCGAGATGAGCCTGGTCGGGCCCAGGCCCGAGCACCCGCGGTACGTGGAGCGATACACCGCCGAACAGCGACGGCTGCTGAAGGTTCGCCCTGGTATCACCGGACCCGCTGCGCTCGCGTTCGTCGACGAGGAAGATCGGCTCAGCGGGGGCGAGTCCGAGTCGCGTTACGTCGCGGACGTAATGCCGCAAAAGCTCGCGCTCGAGCTCGACTACATCGACCGAGCTTCGTTCGCCTCCGACCTGGGCATCCTCATACGAACGGCGGCCACCGTCCTGCGACGCCGCTAGCGCCGGTTCTTCTTGACGACGTCCGTGACCGCCTCGATCACGTCCGCGACGTCGGCATCGGAGTGCGCGGGGCTCAGCGGCAACGACAGCATTCGTTCGAACTCTCGCTGGGCGACCGGAAACTGCTCCGGCCGCAGGTTGTAACGATCGCGGTAGTAGGAATGGGCGTGGATGGGGATGAAGTGCACGCTCGCGCCGATGTTCCGCTCACGCAGCTCCTCGAGGAAGCGATCGCGGCCGATCCGGAGTCGATCCGGGCGCAGCCGCAACACGTAGATGTGCCACGCGCTCTCCACTTCCTCCCGCGCGACAGGTGTCTCCAGCTCTTCTATTTGAGCGAGCGCTTCGTCGTACTGGGCGACGATTGCGTGCCGTCGCCGCTGCATCTCGTCGAGACGCTCGAGCTGATGGATGCCGATCGCGGCCTGGATGTCGGGCATGTTGTATTTGAAACCCGGCAGAACGACGTCGTAGCGCCACGAGCCCTCTGACGTGTAGCGCTTGAACGCGTCGCGGCTCATACCGTGCAGGCTCCACATCCGGGCCGCGTCGATCAGGTCCTGGGGCCCGGTCAGCATCCCGCCCTCACCCGTGGTGAGGTTCTTCGTCGCGTAGAAGGAGAACGCGACCATGTTCGGGCCGTCGAAGCCGGTCTCGGGCGCGCCGATCATCCGGCCGCGGTATCGCGCCGGCAGGGCGTGCGCCGCGTCCTCCACCACCGCGAGACCGTGCCGGTGCGCGATGGCGTAGATCTCGTCCATCGCCGCCGGATGGCCGTAGAGGTGGACGGGGAGAATCGCCTTGACCCCGGGATGCGAGCGAACGGCGTGCTCAACCTGCGACGGGTCGATGTTGAGCGTGTCCGCTTCAACATCGACGAGGAGGGGGCGTGCGCGCTGGTGCTCGATGACATGGACCGTCGAAGCGAACGTCATGGTGGTGGTCACGACGGCGTCGCCCTCCCCGACGCCCAGCGCAGCCAGCGCGACATGCATCGCCGCGGTCGCCGAGTTCAACGCCAGGGCGGCGGGCGCGCCGACGCGCTGGCGGAATGAATTCTCGAATCGCTGGGCACGTTCGCCGGTAGTGATCCAGCCGCTCCGCAGAGTCCGCACGACCTCGTCGACCTCAGCGTCGCCGATCAGCGGCGGCGCGAAATGGAGGAAGTCCGAACGCATCAGGCGGCAGGCTTCCGCAGCAATCCGACGAGGTGGCTGCGTAGTGGCGGCGCCAGGGCCAGGGCCGAGTACGCCGGCCTCGTGGCAAAGCCAAGACGACGAGCAAGGGGCGGAAGCAGCGTCACGGTGGACAGCTTGCCCCGCAATGTCGGGAAGAGCTCACGGATGCGCTCGCGGGAAACCGCTTTGACGTTCGGGTTCGAAACGCTGTCGTAACGGACGTCGTACCAGAGCAGAGCCGCCCCCGGCTTCAGGACCCTCGTGATCTCGGCCGCCACGTTCGCTGCCATCGTCGGATCCAGGATCGAGCTGAAGATGGTGATCGCCATGGCCAGGTCGAACGTGTCGTCGGCGATGTCGAGGCGCTCCGCGTTGCCCTGTCGAAAATCGATGCCGGGCTGCGAAGCTCGTGCCACCGCCACGCGGTCGGGAAGCAGGTCGACGCCGACGAGGTTTCGCGGCTGTGCGCCCAGCTCCAGCAGCCAGGCCAGCTCGGAACCCGTGCCTGAACCGACCTCGATCGCGGTTCGGTCGCCGAACGGAACCAGGCCCGCCTGGGTAAGCAGGCGCGTGAATGCGCGCCGCCGCTCGGCCAGGATGGCGCGGTTGCCGGGGTTCGCCAGGCTCCAGCGATGGCCCGCTCGGGCCTCCATCTCTCGATAGGCTTGCGCGATTCGCTCGGTCTCGCTCACGCCGTCACGCCGGCCTCGAGCTGCGCCGGGATGTCGTAACTGCGACCGTCGTGTGCGCACATGTATTTGCGGTCGCGTTTGGCTAGCGGCCTGCCGCAGTCGCAGGCGAAACCCCTGAGCCGCGCGGGGTTGCCGGTCACGATGCCCCGCTCGGGAACGTCCTTCGTGACGACGGCGCCCGAGCCGACCAGAGCCATCCGCCCCACGGCGATGCCCGGAAGGACGACCGCCCCACCTCCGACCGCGGCGCCGTAACGGATGACGCCCTCGCTGACGTCCCAGTCCGCGTCGGACTTGGGCGTCCCGTCGGCGTTGATGGCTCGCGGATGCTTGTCGTTCAGGAGCATCGCGCCCGGACCGAGGAACACGCCGTCCTCAACGGTGAACCCGTGGAACACGAAGACGCCATTCTGCAGCTTGCAGAAGTCGCCGATCCGCACGTCCTTGTCGACGTAGGCGCCCTTGCCGATGATGCACTGACGACCGATCACGGCCCCCTCTCTCACCTGGGCCTGGTGCCAGATCCTTGTCCCGGCGCCGACCGCCGCATCCGCCGAGACATCGGCCGTCGGGTGGATGTGCACGCTGCTGTCAGCCACGAGGCTTATGTTGGCGCTTCAGACAGTCCGGTTCTGCTCCGGAGGAGATTCGGGCTGGGGGGCGGCGTCGGGTCCCGGAATCTCCGGCTCCTCGACTGCGGCTGGATGACCGAGGGCGGCCTTGCGCAGGATTCGGACGAGCTCGTCCGAGCGTCCTTCGCGGGCCAGCTGCTCCATGCGTTCGACGACCCAGGCGAGGTCGTCCTCGTTGGCGACCGAAGCCGAGATGACCTCACGAATCGAGGGATGGTCAGTAGGCCGAACTCCTTCGTCGGGCGCGAGAAGCTCTTCCGTCATCCGTTCGCCCGGCCGGAGCCCCGTGATCGTGATCTTGATGTCAAGGTCCGGACGCAGGCCCCGCGCCCGGATCAAGTCCTTGGCAAGGTCGTAGATCCGGATCGGCTCGCCCATGTCGAGCATGTAGAGATGGCCGGGCTTGCTGACCACGAGCGAGCTCAACACGAGTGAAGCGGCTTCCCTGATGGTCATCATGTACCGCGTCACGTCCTGGTGAGTGATGGTCACCGGGCCGCCGTGCTCGATCTGTCGCTCGAACAGGGGCACGACGCTGCCGCGGCTGCCGACGACGTTGCCGAAGCGCACGGCCCAGCATTTCATCGGCCCTCGGTAGGCAAGCACGATCTGCTCGCAGACCCTCTTCGTGCTTCCCATCACGGAGTGGCTCGACGTGGCCTTGTCGGTGGAGATGAGGATGAAGCTCTTCACGCCGGCGGCATGCGCACAGCGGAGCACGTTCATCGTGCCGACGACGTTGGTCATGACCGCCTGACCGGGATGGGACTCGAGCATGGGGACGTGCTTGTAGGCGGCGGCGTGGAAGACGATGTCCGGCCGCTCATCAGCGAACACGTCGATCAGCTGCTCACGTTCGCGAATCGAGACCAATGCCTCGCGGAGGTCAAGGCTCGTGTCGAGCCGCAGCTCCTCGCCCAGCTCGAAAAGACCGCTCTCGTTGTTGTCGAGCAGGATCAGCCGGCGAGGGTGCAACGAGGCGAGCAACCGGCAGAGCTCGGAGCCGATGGACCCCGCCGCACCCGTGACCACGATCGTGCGGTTGCGGACCTCCGAGGCGGACATCTCGAGGTCGATCTCGCGCTCGTCACGCCCGACCAGGTCGTCGGCGGTCAGCTGCCGGAGCCTTGACTCGGCGCTGCGCGGGAACCAGTCGTAGGCCGCCGGAACGATGAAGACAGGCAGCTGGGCCACGAGACACTCGTGGTAGAGCGCGCGCGCCTGGTGCCGGTCCACGGATCGGCCCTGCACGAACGCGACGCCCTGCGCCTCCGACAGCCGGATCCACCGCGCGAGATGGTCCGTCGAGCCCATGACCGGAACGCCCATGAGAGTCTGGCCGACGTCGGCCGGCCCCTTGATCGTCACGACCGCGACCGGCCTCCATTCGGGATTCGTCTGTTGCAACAGCGCCTTGACCGTGCCGTAGTAACCGGCGTCGGGGATGACGACCAGCAGGCGGTTGGCCGCGAGGCGACCGGACTTCCTCAGCCGTGGGGCGAGGCGAATGAGGCCGACCGCGATGACCGAAGCCGGCGCGGCCAGGATCGGCGACAGCAGTCGCACGGGGCGGTAGCCGTCAGGGATCAGGAAGTTGATGAAGGTGACCAGGAGCGTGGCTTCGAATACGGCGAGACCGACCGCAAACGCATCGCTCACGCTCGCAACCGACCACAGGCGTCGGTAGAGCTGGAATCGTGCCTCACCGGCCCCCATCGCGAGGCCAACCATCAGCAGCGCAGCCGCTGGGTACCACGGGCGCCACGGCCACGGGCTGGCGCTACCGTAGCCGCTGGCGCTCACCGCCTGAAGAATCAGCCAGAACGCGAGCACCTCGGCCGCAAAAGGCAGGCCGTAGCGGTAGCAGGCGCGGAGCAAGCGCGCGATTCCCTGTCGTGACGAACTCAAAGCGGTTGACACAGCCTAACCAGAAAACGCCCCAGCTTCGCGCGACCGGCATGTTTGACCGCCAGAGTACGGACCGGTACGATCAAGCTTCGAACTATTGAAGGCGTATGAGCTGCGGCCGGCCGGCGAAGCCGCGCCGAGCCTCGCCGTGGCGCGGCGGCGCTTCCCCCTCAGCGTCCGAGAACGTCGCTCGGTGCTGGCGGTCGCCGATTTCCTGATCGGCGCGGCAACGTGCCTGCTGGCATTTGTGGTGATCCGCCACCCGCATCTGAAGGAGCTCAGCTTCACCGATCCGTTGATCATCGGCGGCTTCTGGGTGGTGGGCCTGCTCATCGCCGACGGGTATGCGTTCCAGATCCCAAGCAGCCGGGACGAAAGCGCCATCTCCGTGATCAAGGCCCTGCCGGTCGCAGCCTTGCTGACCGTTCTCGTGTTCTTCCTGCATCCCTACGTCCTCACGCGACCCGTGATCGTCGTTTCGTTGGGTCTTGGCACCGCGTTCATCATCCTGTTCAGGCTCACCGCCGCGCGACTGCTGCTGCACGAGTCGCTCGCGACACGTGTCGTGCTCGTCTCGGACAGCGTGCCGGGGCCGGAGATCGTCAGCGCACTCCGCGCCGCTCGATTCGAATACCAGGTCGTCGACACGCTGGTCCGGAGCGACGTGGCGGCGGCGCATGACGTCGCGCAGCAGGTTCGGACGATCCTGGAAAAGACGGGCGCGCAGGAGGTCGTCGTCACAAGCAATGAGCTCAGGCTTGTGCCAGGACTGGTCGAGGAGTGCCTGACCCACGGCGTGCGCCTCGTCACCGCAGGCGAGCTGGTCGAGCGTTATTTCGGCCGCGTTCCCGTCGAAACCGTGGACGTCCACTGGTACCTGGATCTGCCCGACAACGATGTCTGGCGCCGGCCCTATGCCGCGCTGCGACGGGTAGCCGACCTCGTGCTCGCGGCGATCCTGGGGATTCCATTTCTAGTCCTGCTGCCTTTGGTGGCAGGGCTGATAAAGCTCGACTCGCACGGCCCGGTGTTCATCCACCAGCGGCGCGTGGGCGAGGGCGGACACGATTTCGAGCTGGTCAAGCTGCGGACGATGTCGGCCGACGCAGAGGCCGACGGAGCCCGGTACGCGACGGCCGGCGATCCCCGCATCACCCGCGTCGGCCGGGTGCTGCGTGCTATCCGGCTGGACGAGTTTCCGCAGCTCTTGAACGTGGTAAGAGGCGAGATGAGCTTCATCGGGCCGCGGCCGGAGCGGCCGGAATTCGTCAGCGAGCTGGAGGCGCAGATCCCGCACTTCCGGACGAGGTTGCTGATCCGGCCCGGGCTCACCGGGTGGGCGCAGATCAAAAGCGGCTACGCGAGCACGATCGCGGAGACGACCCGCAAGCTCGAGTACGACCTGTACTACATCAAGAACCGATCCGTCCGTCTCGACCTGCAGATCCTGTTCAACACGATGGGGACGCTTCTCGGCCGGCGCGGGCGCTAGGAATACGCACCTCTTCCGCGATTCTCGCGATCTCGCGCGCGCGCTCGGTCCAGGAGAAGTCCGGACGGACCCGCACGATTGCCGAGTGCGCAAGTTCGATCTCCGCTGCGTTGATGCGCGCAACCGTCTGCACGAACTCTTCGGGCGTCGATCCGACTACCCAGCCGATTCCTAGCTGAGCAACGACGCGGCCGACTGCTGTCCCTTCGCCCGCCAGCACCGGAGTCTCCATGCCGATCGCTTCGGCGAATTTGATCGGCATGGCCCAATCGGAGTTGAGCGTGCCGTAGGGCATGACCGCGACATCGTGCGTGGCGTACAGCTCGAGGAGCTCAGTGCGCGAGCGGTTGTGCACGATGTGGACGTGATCTCCAAGGAACCGCTGGTAGGCGGCGGCCACCCGAGCCCACTCGGGTTCGCGGCAGCAGATAGTCAGCTCGCATCGCACCCCGCGCCCCGCGGCTGAAGCGACGCCACTCAGCAACGGCGTCAGGTCGTACACCGGCGGTTCGACGCCGCCCACATAGAACAGTCTCAAGCCGGCGTCCGGGGCGCGGGGCTCTCTCGTCGGTGGTTGCTCCGATGGGTCGAATCCCGGGGCGGAAGGCCAGCTCGGCTTTTGCTCGACCCAACCGGCGATCTGCGGCCGCATGCCTAGCTCGGGCACAAGCCACGCGTCGACGCACCTGCGGTACACGGCGAGATCCAGATGGAAGAAGGGCAGCATGAACAGGTACTTCGCCCATCCGATCCGCCGCGGGTAGTGCGGCAGTCGCCACTGCACATCGCTGTAGAAGAGGACCACTGGCACGCCGCGCGAATGGCATAGCTCGAGGAATCGGTAGTCCATCCACGGATGAACCGGCATGTGGTGCGGCTCGTTCAGCAGGACAGGCGTGGTCGGCGGCTCGGCATAGAGAAACTGGTAAACGACCCCAGATGCGAGGTTCCGCTCGACCTTTTGCATGGCTGCCTTGCGCTCCGCAGCCCGTCCCGCGACGACGTCGACCTCATAGCCGAGATCGCGGAAAGCATCGAGCAGCCTCGCCGGCCTCAGCGCTGATCCGAAACGCGATGCAGGATCGATCGGCAGGGTGCGGTAGAAGACGATTCGCGGACGGCGTGAGATCGAGCTCGTGGGGGACAGGATAAGGGCGCGCCCAGATTCAGGCCCTGGCATCGAGGTTCGGCGACGCCACTTCGGGGCCGCCATACGTTTCTGATTCCGGAGAGCATTTGCCACCCAAGCACGCCCTCGCGCCTGAAGCCGCGCCTGCCGCCGCCCGCGAACCGATGACCGCACGCGCGGCCGAGCTCATCGTCAAGTACGGGGTCGCCGCCTACGTGCTCTTACTTCCGCTCGAGTTCACGGCGATGCTGTTCCGTCAGCAGCTGAGCCGGTTCGTCCTTCTCGTCGTCGGCGCCGCCTTCCTCTACCTGCTGGGCACCCACAGGCGCACGCTCGTGATCCCACGCAGCCTGAGCGCGTGGTTGCTCGGCGTGTTCGTGGCCGCGTCCATCGCCAGCTGGGTGCTGACACGCAGCTCCGGTTCGCTGAATTCGCTGGTGGACATCGTCGCCTACCCTGTCGCCGCGGTCCTCATCGCGAACATCGTGTTGACCGACGCCGAACACCGTCGCACGTGGATCGCGCTGCTCGTCTCCGGCTTGATCGTGTCGGCCGTGGGTGCGGTGCTTTACGTCATGCATGGGCAAATCTGGGCTCCGAACCCAGCCGTCGCCAACCGCATGAACATCACGTTCGCCGACCCGAACATCACGGCGCGGTTTCTGACTCTTTGCGCGTGCGCGTGCGTCCTCATGTATTCGGCTCGCCAGGGCTCCCGATTGCTCGCGATGGCGAGCGCGGTCGCTTGCGGCGCGGTGCTCCCGCTCACGTTTTCGCGGTCAGGCCTTGCGCTTTTCGTCGCGATGGTGCTTTTCGCTGTGCTCGTCGCATTCGACCAGCGCCGCGCGGCGGCCATCGGCGCGATCGCCCTCGTCGCGTTTGCGGGGTCGACGATGATCAACCCCGCCACCCGGTCGCGAGCGGAGCAGGCGGTTGCCACAGTGACCGGTCTGGCGGCGACATCCGGAGGATCCCATGCCCGAACGTCGGCAGCGCAGGGTGCGTCCGCGCTCGACGACAACAGGCGGTACCTGATCGCGGCCGGGTTGACGATGTTCAAAGACCACCCGATCCTCGGCGTCGGCTTCGGCGGCTACCAGAAGCAGATCCTCACCACGTACCGCAGGTTCCTGCCTTCCGGGTACACCGACAGCGTTTCGCATACGTCTCTCGTCACGGTCATGGCCGAGCAGGGGCTGGTCGGGTTGGTGCTGTTCCTGCTCTTCCTCGTCCAGTTCGCGCGCGAGGCCATCCGCGTTCGACTGCGCGCCGAGGCGATGGCGTTCTGGGCCACCGTTCCGGCCGCGGTCGTCGTGCCCATATTCCTCTACAGCCAGTTCGAAGCTCGGTTCGTCCAGGAACCGTACCTCTGGTTGGCGCTTGGGCTCTTCTACGGCGCGCGTCAGGCCGCGCTCGGTAAAGATCTGAGCGTTCCGGTGACGCCCGAACCGCCGGCGAGGAGACCGGCCGAAGCGGCCTGACCCGGTATGCTCCGGGCGGTGAAGACCGTCGCGGTCATCGGTCTGGGCAAGATCGGATTGCCCCTGGCGGCGCAGTACGCAAGCAAAGGTCTAAACGTCGTCGGCTGCGATGTGCTGCCCGACGTCGTCGCCTCGATCAACGCCGGCAAAGCGCACATCCGGGAA
>CAYWTI010000046.1:0-3344 GCA_964461175.1 uncultured Actinomycetes bacterium
CCACGAACGCTTCGACGGCGCCGGCTATCCCGACGGGCTGCGCGCGCGCGAGATCCCGCGCGTGGCGCGCATCGTCTCGGTGTGCGATGCGTTCGACGCCCTGGTCAACGACCGGCCGTACCGGCACCGCCGGTCCACCGAAGAGGCGCTGGCGGTTCTGCGCGCCGGCGCGGGGACGCAGTGGGACCCGGAGACGGTCGAGCTGCTTGCCGCCGAGCTTCCGTCCCTGCATCACCTGGGCGCGGCCTGACGCAACGATCGCGTCGCAGGGCGAGGTCGCCGCTCAGCCCGTGTTCTGCAGCCCGGCCGCGACCCCGTTGACGCTGAGCTGAAAGACGCGCTCCGCGCGCACCCGGTCCGTCCGCGAGGTATCGCGCGCGCGGATCGCCCGCAGCGCGCGCAGCTGCAGGTGGGACAGGGCGTCGACGTACGGGTTGCGCAGCTCGATCGCCCACGACAGCACGCGGCGGTCCTCGAGAAGGCGGGTATGCCCGGTGACGGCGAGCACGCGGTCGAGCGTGAGCTCGTACTCGGCAAGGACCATCTCGGCGAGCTCGCGCCGCGCCCCTAGAGCGAGGTACCGCTCGGCGATCCGCCGGTCGGTCTTGGCCAGGCTCATCTCGGCGTTGTCGAGCATGGCGTTGAACAGCGGCCATTCCGCGTAGGCGCGGCGGAGGTCGGCGAGCGGCGCCGCGGCCAGGCCGCTTCCCATCCCGTACCAGCCGGCGAGGTTCAGGCGCATCTGCGACCAGGCGAACACCCACGGGATCGCCCGCAGGTCCTCGAGCCTCCGGCCGGCGGCGCGGCGCTGCGGGCGGGAGGCGATGCGCAGGCGGCCGAGCTCGGCGATGGGGCTCACCTCGAAGAACCACCGCTCGAAGCCAGGCGACTCGACCAGCCTGCGGTAGGCCGCGCGCGACGGGCCGTCGATGGCCGCGGCGAGCGCGCGGAACCGGAAGGCGGGGTCGCGCTTGGCGGCGCCGGGAGCCGAGGCCTCGAGCACCGCGGACGTCACCTGCTCGAGGTGGCGCTTTGCGATCGATGGGTTGCCGTACCGGGCAAAGATCACCTCGCCCTGCTCGGTGACCTTGAAGCGGCCGGCGACGGATCCCGGCGCCTGCGCGCGCACCGCGCGGTTGGCTGGTCCGCCGCCGCGGCCCAGCGCCCCGCCGCGACCGTGAAACAGCGTGAGGCGCAGGCGGCGGCGCTTAGCCCAGGCCGTCAGCGCCGCCTGAGCGTCGTGCAGTGCGAGCGTGGCCGACAGCGGCCCGATCTCTTTGGCGGAGTCGGAGTAGCCGAGCATCACCTCGACCGAGCGTCCGTTGGCCGCGAGCCGCCGGCGCACGGGTGGGAGCTTGATGACGTCCTCCATCACGGCGACCGCGCGTGACAGGTCGTCGAGGGTTTCGAACAGCGGGACGACGTCGAGGACCGGCGCGCGCCTGGCCCGCTCGGCGACGGCGTAGACCGCGGCCACGTCCGCCGCGGTGCGCGTGAAGCTTACGACGTAGCGGTGGCAGCTCGCCACGCCGTACCGGGCCTGCAGGTCGGCGATGGCGTTCATGGTGGCGACCACCTCCCGTGCCGGCCGGACGTGCAGCTTCGCGTGCTGGCGCACCTCGATCTCGGCGAGGTGGAAGCCGAACGTCTCCGCCTGCCACAGCAGAGCCTGGACCTCGCCACTGGCGAGCCGCGAGGCGCCCGCGGACTCTAGCGATCGCTGCACGACGCGCAGGTCGTCGACCAGGTCAGCGGCGTCCCGGTAGCGGGCGGCGTCGAGATGTGCCGCCACCTCGAGGAGGAACTGGCGATGCGGCTCCGCGGTGCATTCCCGCAGCCGCCGTCTCAGCTCTCGCGACGGCGGCGTCGTCTCTTCGTCGACGGTCAGCGATCGGCCGACGCGACGGGCGACGTTGCTCAGCGCGAGGCGGGCGTGCTCCGAGTGGATGCGCATCGTCTCCCGCGTCACCGCCGCGGTGACGGTTGGATTGCCGTCGCGGTCGCCCCCGATCCAGCTGCCGAACCGCAGAAACGCCGGCGCGTCCTCTCCGAGCGCGGCGTCGAGCGAGCGCAGGACCTCCGGGACGAGGCGGAAGAGCGTCTCGTCGAAGACGGCCATGAACGACCGCACCTCGTCAAGCGGCGTCACGCGACGCTTCCTCACCTGCGCCGTGCGCCACAGCGTGTCGACCTCCTCGGCGAGGCGGCGACCGGCGTCGGCGCGTTCGGAGTCGGAGGCGCGCGGATCATCGAGGCGCTCGAGCTGGTCGCCGGCGCGGCGGATCGCCGTCACCACGGCCCGCCGCCGCGACTCGGTCGGGTGCGCGGTGAAGACGGGGTGGACCTCGAGGCTCGCGACCAGCGTGTGCAGCCGGCGGGGACCGAGTCGCCGGCGCAGGGCCGCGACGCTCGAGGCGATCGACTCAGGCACCGGCTCTCCGCCGCGGTCGCGCTCGCGAATGACGCGTGCGCGGTGGTGCTCCTCGGCCAGGTTGGCGAGGTGGAAGTAGCACGTGAACGCACGGGCGACGAGCTCCGCGCGTTCGAGCGGCCACGAGGCGACAAGCTTCTCTGCGTCGCGCTCGTGGCGGTCGTCGTCGCGCGCGCGGATGACGAGCGAGCGCAGGCGCTCGACGTCGCGCAGCAGCTCGCGGCCGCCGTAGTCGGCGATGACGCGGCCCAGGATCTCGCCGAGCAGGCGAACGTCGCGCCGGAGCTCGGCCGGGATCTCGTGCCGCGCCGTCTCTCGCTTAGTCGAGGAGTGCGTACTCCAGCGAGTCGAGGAGCGCGAGCAGCGACGCCTCGATGATGTTGGTCGAGCACCCGACCGTCGTCCATCGCGCCGTGCCACGGCCGGACTCGATGAGGACGCGCGTCGTCGCGGCGGTGGCCGCGTCGCCGTTGAGGATGCGCACCTTGTAATCGTGCAGCGTGACCGCGTCGAGCGACGGGAACCGCGGCCCCAGGGCCTTGCGCAGCGCGGCGTCGAGGGCGTTGACCGGGCCGTTGCCCGACGCCGCCGTGTGATACACGGCGTCGCCGACCTCGACCTTGACCGTCGCCTCGGCGTGCACCGACGAGCCGTTCTTGCGCACCTGCGTCGTGAAGTCGGCGACGGTCCAGGGTGCCGTGTAGCCGGGTTGGAGCCGGCGGAGCAGCATCTCGAACGAGGCGTCCGCCGCCTCGTAGGCGTAGCCCTCGTGCTCGAGCTGCTTCAGGCGTTCGACGAGCCGGCGTGTCTGGGGATCGTCGCGGTCGAGCTCGAGCCCGAACTCGCGCGCCTTGGCGAGGACGTTGCCGCGGCCGGACTGCTCGGACACGAGCACGCGCGCCTCGTTGCCGAC
>CAYWTI010000047.1:0-14799 GCA_964461175.1 uncultured Actinomycetes bacterium
CACGGAGGCGAGCAGCTCGTCGAGCGACCAGGCGTGGCGCTCCTCGCCGTCGAGCAGGCGGCGGACTTCGTCGGTGACCGGGCTGGGACGGGGCAACTGCCACGAGCATACCGCATACACCTTGCGCAAGTGACTTGTGCAATACTCTTGCGCATGCCTGCTGCCGTCTAGCTCCGCCGCGCCGCAGTGCGCGCCGGCGGCCGCACCATCTGGAGCGGCGTCGACCTTGTCATCGAGCAAGGCGAGTTCGTCGCCATCCTCGGCCCCAACGGAGCGGGCAAGTCGACGCTGCTCAAGGTCCTGCTCGGTGTCCTGTCGCTGAGCGAGGGGTCCGTGACGGTCTTTGGCCGGCCGGCGCGGCGTGGTGGCGACGACATCGGCTACCTGCCGCAGCGGCGCCGCTTCGACCCCGACCTTCGCATCCGCGCGCGCGACCTGGTGCGGCTCGGGCTCGACGGCAACCGCTGGGGTCTGTCACTGCCTTCCGCTGACGCGGACCGCCGCGTCCACGAGGTGATCGACCAGGTCGGCGCGACGCGGTACCGAGACCGCGCCGTCGGCGAGCTTTCGGGCGGGGAGCAGCAGCGCGTCCTGATCGCCCAGGCGCTGGTCGCGGGTGCGCGCATGCTCGCGCTCGACGAGCCGCTCGAAAGCCTCGACCTCAATAACCAGCAGGCGATCTCGGAGCTGGTGCGCGGCCTCTCACGCGAGCGGGGCGTAACGGTGCTGCTTGTCGCCCACGACGTCAACCCGATCCTTCCCTTCATCGACCGCGTCGTCTACGTCGCCGGCGGCCACGTGCTCGCGGGCGCGCCGCGCCAGGTCATCCGCACCGAGACGCTCTCGAAGCTCTACGACTCACCGGTCGAGGTACTTCAGACAAGCGACGGCCGGCTCGTCGTGGTCGGCCAGTACGAGCCGGTCAGCCACCACGCGGAGGCGGTGTGATGCTCGGCGACCTCCTGCTCTTCCACTTCATGCAGAACGCGTACGCGGCGGGCACCCTGGTCGCGATCCTCGCCGGCGTCGCGGGGTACTTCGTCGTCCTGCGCGGGCAGAGCTTCGTCGCCCACACGCTGTCCCAGGTCGGGTTCCCCGGCGCGGCCGCCGGCGTGCTGGTGCACGTGTCGCCGGTCGCCGGGCTGATGACGTTCTGCGTGGCGGCGGCCGTCGGCATCGGATGGCGCGGCCGAGATGTCCAGTCCGGCGGCCGCGTCGAGTCGGCGACGGTCGGCTCGATCCTCGCCTTCTCGCTCGGCCTGGGTCTGCTGTTCGTGCGCCTGTACGCGGGCAGCGCGCAGGGCGTCTACGCCTTTCTCTTCGGTTCGATCCTCGGCATCACCGACCGCGACGTCCAGGTGACCTTCGCGGCCGTGCTCGTGGCCCTCGCGCTCCTGACGTGGATGGCGAGGCCGCTGGTCTTCGCGTCCGTCGACCCCGACGTCGCCGAGGCGCGCGGTGTGCCGGTGCGCGCGCTGGCGCTGGCGTTCCTGGTCGTGCTCGCGCTCGCGGTCGCGATCACGGTCCAGATCGTCGGCACGCTCTTGATCTTCGCCCTGCTCGTGGCGCCCGGCGCAACCGCGCTCCAGCTCACGGCGCGGCCCGGGGCGGGCGTGCTGCTCAGCGTCGCGCTGGCGCTGGCGTGCACCTGGATCGGGCTGGCGCTCGCCTACTACACGTTCGTCCCCGTCGGCTTCCTCATCAGCTCGCTTGCCTTCGCCGCGTACGTGGTCACGCGAACAGCGCGGGCGGTGCGCGCATGAACCTGCAGGACATGCTCGCGCTCGACTTCATGCGCAGCGCGCTCGTCACCGGAGCATGCATCGCCGTCGCGGCCGGGCTGGTCGGTTACTTCGTCGTCCTGCGCAACCAGGTCTTCGCCACCGACGCGCTGGGCCACACCGCGTTCACGGGTGGGCTCGGCGGAGTGCTCGTGGGCCTCAACGTCCTGGTGGGGGTCTTCGCTACCTGCGTGGGCGTCGCTCTTGCGATCGGCACTCTGGGCGGCAGGGGGCGCGGCCGCGACGTCGCCGTCGGCACCGTCTTCGCCTGGGTGCTCGGCGTCGGCGTGCTGTTCCTGAGCCTGTACACGACCTCGCGCAGCGCGGGCTCGGGGACGCTCGGGATGGGCCTGCTGTTCGGCTCGATCCTCGGCCTCGAACCCGCGCAGGCCGCCGTCACCTCGGTCGTGGCGGTCGCCACCTCGATCGCGCTGCTGCTGGTGGCGCGCCCGCTGCTGTTTCTCAGCGTCGACCCCGAGGTCGCGGTGACCCGCGGCGTGCCGGCGAGGGCGCTGACCGCGCTCTTCATGATCCTGGTCGCGGTCACCGTCGCCGAGTCGGTGCAAGCGGTCGGCGCGCTGCTGATCTTCGCGCTGATGGTCACGCCCGCCGCCGTGGCCCAGAACCTGTCGTCGCGCCCGTGGCTGGGGCTGCTGCTCTCGGCCGCGGTCGCGCTTGTCGTGGTGTGGGGAGGCCTGGTGCTTTCCTTCTTTATGTCCTATCCAGCCGGCTTCTTCATCACCGCCCTCGCGTTCGCTCTCTACCTCCTCTCGCGCGCTCGGCGCTGGCTCCCGGTCGCGGCGCTCACGCTCGGCGCGTTGAGCCTCAGCGGCTGCGGCCTGGCGCCGCAGACTTCCCCCTCGGCGTCCGGCGTGGTGCGGGTCACGGCTGCGGAGAACATGTGGGGCAGCATCGCCGCGCAGACCGCCGGCAGCCACGCGCACGTGACCAGCGTCATCGTCAACCCCGCCACCGACCCGCACGACTACGAACCGACCGCGGCCGACGCCCGGCTTTTCGCCCAGTCGGATTACGTCATCGTCAACGGCGCCGGGTACGACGCGTGGGCGCAGAAGCTCCTCGACGCCAACCCGGTCGCGGGACGCCGGGTGCTCGTGATCAGCGACCTGCTGGGGAAGAAGGAGGGCGACAACCCGCACTTCTGGTACTCGCCCAGCTACGTCGGCCGCGTGATCGACCGCATCGCCTCCGACCTCGGCACGGCGGCCACGGCGGCGCAGTTCAAGAGCGCCGGTCTGCACGACTACCTCGCTGCGATCGACGCGATCCGCGGCAAGTACACGGGCACCAAGGTCGGCGCCACCGAGAGCATCTTCGTCTACCTGGCCGACGCCACGGGCCTCGACCTGGTGACGCCCTCGGGCTACTTGAACGCGATCAGCGAGGGAACCGATCCCACCGCCGCCGACAAGGCGACAGTGCTGCGGCAGGTCACGAACCACGAGATCAAGGTCCTCGTTTTCAACTCCCAGAACTCCACCCCCGAGGTCGCGGCGGTGGTCGACCGCGCGAGGGCGGTCGGCGTGCCAGTGGTGGCGGTGACGGAGACGCTGGTGCCCGCGGGCGCGACGTTCCAGGACTGGCAGACGACACAGCTGCGGGCGCTGCTGCACGCGCTCGGCGATTAATCCGACCCCTGCGCGCCGTCTTAGGAGCAGACGACAATCGCGTAGGAGGTTCACATGAGACTGGTTGCCACGGAATACGTTTCGCTCGACGGCATCTTCGACGAGCCCGGCGAGTGGTCGTTCCCGTACTTCAACGAAGAGGCGCTGAAGTTCAAGTCGGACGAGCTTGCGACCGCCGACGCGCAGCTGCTCGGACGCAGGACGTACGAAGGCTTCGCGAAGGCGTGGCCGACCATGGAAGGCACCGGCGATTTCGGCGTGAAGTTCAACAGCATGCCGAAGTACGTGGTCACCTCGACGCTGGACAAGCTCGAGTGGAGCGGCTCGAGGCCGATCAAGGGTGACGTCGTCGCGGAGGTGCGCAAGCTCAAGCAGCAGCCAGGCGGCGATCTCCTGCTGCAGGGCAGCGGGATGCTCTTCAACGCGCTGATGCGCGAGAACCTGATCGACCTCTACAAGCTGATGGTCCATCCGGTCGTGATCGGCCACGGCAACCGGCTTTTCGGCGAGGTGCCCGCGCATATCAAGCTGCGCCTCGTGGACTCGCGCCGGTTCGCCACCGGCATCGTGATCATGGAGTTGGAGCCCGAGCGGTGACCTCGGCCGCGGCGGCCCTCTTCGTCGTCACGGGGGCCGTCGCGGTCTCGTGCTGGTAGTCGGTCGTGCGGCCGCTCCGTGCGCTCGAGTACGTGACCAAGCCGGCGGTCATGGCCGGCCTGATCGCCGCCGCGCTGGCGCTGCATCCGGCGAGCGGCGCCCAGCGCGCCTTCTTCGTCGCCGCCCTCGCACTCGGGCTCGCCAGCGACGTGTTCCTGATGCTGCCGCGGGACTTGTTCCTCGCCGGCCTGGTCGCCGCGCTGGTCGAGCACCTTCTCTATATCGCCGGGTTCCTCTACCGGCCCGCGAACACCGCCTGGCTCGCCGCGGCGGCGGTGATCGCGCTCGCGTCGGTGGCCGCGTTCCTGCCTCCGATCGTGCGCGCGCTGCGCAGGGATCACCGCACGCTCGTCGGCCCGGTTCTCCTTTACGTGGCCGTGTTCGTGGTGATGGTCGTCCGCGCCGGCGCCACCGCGTCGCCCGTGGCGCTCGCGGGTGCTCTGCTGTTCTTCTACTCGGACGCGATCCTGGCGTGGAACCGCTTCGTCCACCCGATCCGGTTCGGCCGGGTGGTCAACCTCGTGCCCTACCACGTGGGGCAGGCCCTCCTGGTCCTCTCCCTGGCAACTTGACGGCGCTAATTCCTCGCGCGTAGAATTCCACGCACGGTGAATTAACCGACCAGCAGGAAGGTGGGCGAGATGAGAGCAACAGTTGAAACGTACGTGGCGCCGGTGGTGGCCGGCCTCGTGGCGCTGGTGACCCTCGTGGGCCTGATCGGGCCGGCGATCAAGAGCCCGACTCCGCACGATATTCCGATCGGCATCGTCGCCGCGCCGGGCGGCCAGTCCACCAGCCAATTCGCATTTCCCGCAAACGGTCCGTTCGCGGTCACGACCTACGACAGCGAGCATGCCGCGCGCGACGCCATCGATTCCCGCGACATCGACGGCGCGCTCGTGCTTGGCCCGGGCGGACCGCATCTCATCGTGGCGGGCGCGGAGGGCGACGGCGTGACCGGCGTGATCGCCGGCGCGTTCACCGCGATGTTCGCCAAGCAGGGACAGTCGCTAACGGTCGAGACGGTGCACCCCTTCGCGTCGGGCGATCCGCACGGCTTGATCCTGTTCTTCGCCGTCCTGGCGATGCTTATCGGGACGCTCATCTCGCAGGCCATCCTCGGGCTGCGCCGCGGAACCGGCCTGGCGGGCAGAGTCACGGTTGTGGTCGTGTTCGCCATTCTCGCCGGGCCGCTGGCGATGGGGATGGCGACGCTGATCGCCGGCGACTACGGTTCGGGCGTTTGGGCGGCCGCGGCCCTCATGTCGCTCGGCTCCGCCGCGGTCGGCGCCGTGGTAGCCGGCGCGGCTTATATGCTCGGGCGGCCCGGGGTCGCACTGGCCGCGCTGATCGCCGTCCTCCTCGACCTGGTCTGCTCCGGCGGCCCGATCGGAAGCCAGCTGCTGCCGGACGCGTATCGCTGGCTTGCACCGGCGATGCCGGCGGGACAGCTCTACAGCGCGATCCGCGGGGCGCTCTACTTCGACGGCTCCGGCACCACGACGCCGGTGATGGTGCTGCTCGCGTGGTTCGTCGCCGGCCTGGTCCTTCTCGTCCTGGGTGATCTGGCCGCGCGCCGATCGGCGCACGCGGGCCTTGTTCCGGCGCATGGCACGAACGGGTAGGAGGCCGGGCCCGGGCGGCACCCGCGAGAAGATAATCGTCGCCGCCCGATCGCAGTTCGCACGGCACGGCTACGAGGGCGCGACGATGCGCGGCATCGCCGCCGCAGCGCGGGTCGACCCCAGGCTGGTGCTGCACTACTTCGACTCCAAGGACGGCGTCTTCAAGGCCGCGATGGAGTTTCCGTTCGACCCGGCGGCGGCGCTGCCCCAGCTCCTCGCGCCCGGCACCGACGGCCTGGGCGCGCGGCTGGTCCGCTTCTTCATCGGCGTGTGGGACTCGCCCGCGGGGGCGCGCGCCCAGGCGATGGTCCGCTCTGTGGTGGCGAGCGACGACGCCGCGGCGCTGATGCGCGACTTCGTGCGGCGCGAAGTGCTCGCCCGCGTGGCGCATGCGCTCGAGGTCGACAACCCGGATCTGCGCGCCACCCTTGCGGCGAGTCAGCTCGTGGGTCTCGCGATGCTCCGCTACGTGGTCAAGGTCGAGCCGCTGGTGTCGGCGACGCCCGACGAGCTGGCCGCCTGGCTGGGTCCGACCTTGCAGCGATACTTCACCGCGCGAGATGGCGACGATCGAGGACTTTCAGAAGCTCGACATGCGCGTCGGCAGGATCGTCGCGGTGAAGGACCTGCCCGAGGCGCGAAAACCGTCCTTTCACCTGACGATCGACTTCGGGCCCCTCGGCACGCGCGAGTCCGTGGCCGCGGCGAAGACCGACTACGCGGCCGCTGAACTTCTCAGGCGCCAGGTCGTGTGTGTCTTCAACCTCCCGCCGCGGCGGGTCGCAGGCGTGAAGTCGGAGGTCCTGGTCCTGGCCGCGACCGAACCGGACGGGACGCTGCGCCTGCTGGTGCCGCAGCCGGAGGCGGCGCTCGGCAGCAACATCACGTAAAGGCGTCCCGCACCTCTCGCACAGTTGCCGGCGCCAGCCGATCTAGCGCGTTGTCGAAGCTCGCTCGCCTGTCCGGCCGCGCCGGCGAGAGGAGTTCGCGGCGCGACCATCCCCTCGAGGGTCGGCGGCCGGCTGCCGCTTGGCCCGCCAGCCATCCATCCCGACGCCGTCCGCGCCGAGCAGCTCGTCAATCCCCTTGACGATCGGGGCGTCGCGCAGGGCGCGCGCGATCTTGGCCACCGTCGAGCTGGTCAGGGCGCGTCCGTGTCGGGCGGACGAGATCGTGCCCGGGCTGCAGCCGGCGGCGTCCGCGAGGTCCTTGGCGCTCCAGCCCCTCCGGACGAGCTCCCTGTCCAACCGATCCGCGTCGAGCCGAGTCGTCACTTTCGCTGTGCGTACCGCGCCGGGTTACGGCCGGCCGTGCGCGGTTGTATCCTCGCCCCGAACGTGGCGGCTCTTCGCCTCAGCCCGCGGCAGTGGCGTCTCTACCTGGTGACCTGGCTGGTCGCGGTCGCGGCCGTCATCGGGGTTGGCGCGGGGCTCGTGATCCCGAAACTGACCCAGCACCAGCCGCCTCCACGTCTCGGCGGCGGGATGGTCATGCCTCCGCGCGCCGTGCAGGCGCCTGACTTCTCGCTCGTCGACCAACAGGGCAAGGCGATCTCCCTGTCCGGTCTGCGCGGCCGCGTGGTCGCGCTCACCTTCCTGGACACCCTTTGCACCAACGTCTGCCCGCTCCAGGCGCGCATGCTCGGCGGCGTCCAGCAGGACCTCGGTTCCAGCGTCCCGATGTCGGTGGTCGTGATCAGCGTCCGCCCCGAGGCTGACACCACCGCCGCGGTGACCGCTTTTGCCACCACCAACGGACTGAGGAGCTACCACTGGCTCGGCGGCCAGCGCTCCGAGCTCATGAAGGTATGGAACGCATACGGGGTCGCCGTCCAGGTCGCAAACGGCGACCTGGAGCACAGCTCCGTGATCTACCTGATCGACCGTGCGGGCTTCGAACGGGTCGGCTTCCTCGACGTCCCGGACGCCGGCGCCTTCGAGAACGACGTCAGGACTCTCGCCGGCTCCTGACGCTGCGCTTCAGCGGCGTTCGGCGAAATTCAGCCATTTACAAGCAACCTGCAAGCTGATACCTTCGCCGACAACGTGCGTGCGGGTCAGGGCGTGCGCCTCGTTGTCCTTGTCGTCTTTGTGGCTGTCTTTTCGGCCGCATTGACGCTCTTCATCACCGGCTATGTCGCCAGCGCCCCTTCGCAGCTGGCCTCCGAGACCGCCTCGCAGCCGAGGGTCGCGGTCGGAGCGAACGCGGGCCAGAAAGAAACCGTGATCCACCTCGAGACGGTGGGCGCCGTCCAGGACGCGGTGGAGTTTCCCCGGCCCGACGACCCCCATCCGGACTGGGTGAGCTACCTGCCGACGACAACGTTCAACGTGCCGGCCAATTCCATCGTGACGATGGTCATCGACCAGGAGGACAGCGCGTCCGGCCTGCGCAACCCGTTCTGGGCGAAGGCCCAGGGCATCATCGGCCCGTTCCACATGACATACGTGGACGATCAGGGCAACACGCAGGAAGGCGACTTCACACAGCTCGATGACGCATCGACACCGGCGCACACGTTTGCCATCCCTGACCTTGGCGTGTTCGTGCCACTGATGGGCGTTCCGGATTCGGCGGCCCCCGGCACCATGAACACCATCACGTTCTCGTTCCGGGTCGGCAAGCCTGGCATCTACCGGTGGCAGTGCTTCGTCCCGTGCGGAGCCGGGACGATCTACGGCAACGGCGGCCCCATGCAGACGATCGGCTACATGGGCGGATTCCTGATCGTCCACTGACACGAATGAGAGGCCCGCACCGAACCCACGCCTTGCGCCTGCTCGTCGCCTGGGCCGTGCTCAGCGTGATCGGCATCGTCATCGCCCTGCAGATCCACATGCCGCCGGGCGACCAGACGAGGCAGGGCGCCGAAGAGAGCTCGATCATCCAGCTCATGCTCATCCTCGCCACACCGGTGTTTGTGGGAGTGGTCCTGTACCTGCTCTACTCGGGGTTCGTCTTCCGTCAGCCGGCCGGCGTGCTCGAGGACGGTCCCCGAAGCCTCGGCGACATCCGTCTCCAGGTCGCGTGGGTCGCGATCACCGCGGTAGTGGTGTTCATCCTTGCCGGATTTGGAATCGCCGAGCTCGCCTCTTCGTCGGACACCACCGACTTCAACACGGCGGCTTACCAGTCGCTCGGCGCGCCTGGCGAGCGGATCGGCGCGGGCGCCGGCCACCAGCTGCAGATCCAGGTCATCGGGCAGCAGTGGTACTTCACCTACCGTTACATCGACTACGGCGCCGTTGAGACCGACCACCTCGAGCTGCCGGTCGACTCGAACATCGTCTTCCACGTCACGTCGACCGACGTCATCCACTCGTTCTGGGCATACGAGCTCGGCGTGAAAGCCGACGCCAACCCGGGCGTGGACAACATCGCCTACGTGACGACGATGCACACGGGAAGCTTCACCGTGCGCTGCGCCGAGCTATGCGGGCTCTGGCACGGCAACATGTTCGATACGCAGGGCAAGGTCGTCAGCCAGAGCGAATTCACGTCGTGGATCAAGGACCAGCAGTCTTCCGAGGCCGGTCTCAAGCTGCCTGAGTACGCGCCCGAGTATTTCCCGAGCCCGAGGGTCAAGGGCTCATGAGCATCGACACCGCGGTCGCCGACGGAGGCAGGCCGGTGCTCGCTCCAAGCGAACGCCAGATGACCGTGCCGACGAACATCGTTACCGGCACCCTGCTGGGGCTGGCCGGCTACTGGGCGGGCGTCCAACTCGGCAATGGGTTCGCGCTCAACGACGACGGCAACACCGGCGTCATCCTCGGCTACGCGCTCGGCACCGTGCTGTTCCTCGTCGGCATCGGCTTTGCCAACTATCCGCTCCAGCGCGTGTTGGGATGGAGCATCGGATCGCGACCGTCCGGGGACGAGTTCACCGGTGTGTGGCGGTATCTGAACGTGAGCCTCGACCACAAGGTCATCGGCATCCAGTACCTCATCGCGATGCTGATGGCGATGCTCTTCGGCGGCATCGGGGCAATGCTCATCCGCACCAACCTGCTCGATCCGTCGACGCCGATCTTCTCGCCCGACAAGTACCTGGTGCTCGTGAGCATGCACAGCGTGATGATGGTTTTCGTCGCAAGCGCCGCCATCGTCGGCCCGTTCGGCAACTTCTTCGTCCCGCTGATGATCGGCACGAACCGCATGGCGTTTCCCCGGCTCGAGGCGCTGTCCTTCTGGCTGGTGCCGCCTGCGATCGTCATCCTGCTCGCGGCGCCGATCTTCGGCGGGTTCCAGACCGGATGGACCGGCTACGCGCCACTGTCCGAACAGTCGAGCGCGGGATTCGACAGCTACATCGTCGGCTTCACCTTGATCGGCAGTGCGCTCGTCGTCTCCGGCGTCAACATGCTGACGACGATCATCTGCCTCCGCGCCCCGGGCATGACCTGGACGCGGCTTCCGATCTTCGTCTGGGGCGTCTTCTCGGCCTCGATCCTCGGCACGTTCGCCGCACCGGTCCTCGCTGCGGCACTCGCCATGCAGGCGCTGGACCGCACCCTCAACACGACCTTCTTCGTTTCCGCGAACGGTGGCAGCAACTATCTCTGGGAGAACCTCTTCTGGTTCTTCGGCCACCCCGAGGTCTACATCTTCATCCTGCCGGCGTTCGGGATCGTCATGGAGCTCATCCCGCACTTCGCTCGCAAGCCGCTCTGGGGCTACCGCACCGCGGTCGTCGGGTTGCTCGGCGTGACGCTCCTGAGCTGGTTCGTGTGGCAGCACCACCTGTTCGTCAGCGGCATCGCGCCGGTGCTTCGGCCCTTCTACATGCTCTCGACCGAGATGATCTCGATCCCGACCGGCATCGTCTTCCTCGTCGCCTTCGGGACCCTCTGGCGGGCCAGGATCTCGATGACCGTGCCGATGCTGTTCTGCCTCGGCTTCCTTTTCAACTTCCTGATCGGCGGCATCTCAGGAGTCTTTCTCTCGGACGTGCCGAGCGACGTCACCCTCCACGGCAGCTACTTCTCGATGGCCCATTTCCACTACACCATCGTCGGAGGCGAGATCTTCGCCATCGTCGCAGCGATCTACTACTGGTTTCCCAAGATGACGGGCAAGATGCTTAACCCGCTGCTCGGACGAATCCACTTCTGGTGGATGTTCATCGCGTTCAACCTCACGTTCATGCCCCTCTTCGCGGCCGGCCTGCTGGACATGCCGCGCCGCGTCTCGACGTACGCGGTCGACCTCCAGGGCTTGAACGACTGGGTCTCGATCTCGGCCTACCTGCTGTTCAGCTCAATGGTGTTCTTCGCCGGGATCGTCATCTGGGGCTGGTTCTTCAGCCCGGACGTGGCGGTGGCCAATCCCTGGAACGCGCGCTCCATCGAATGGGAGCTTCCGACGCCTCTGCCGCGACGCAACTTCGCCCGCATCCCGACCTTCACGCGACCCCCATACGACTACGGGGGCGATGAGCCGCGGCCGGTGCTCGAGCCCGGGGCGGAGCCGGCGCCGGCGTGAGCCAGCCGATGGCGCCGGCACCGCGAGCGCGGGCGGTCGAACCGCCGGTGGCCCCCGAGTGGCTGCCCGAGGTCGACGCGCGACTTTCGCGGGTGGGCGTCTGGATGTTCGTCATCGCCGACCTGTTCTTCTTCGCCGCGTTCTTCTTTGCGTTCTTCTACCTGCGGGCGGTGAACAACGACACCTCGTGGGAGCCCCCGGGGGTCACGCACCCTACGCGGGCCATCGGCGCCTTGATCGCCGTGCTCCTCGTCGTCACGGCCGGCTGTTATTACGTTGCCGTACGCAGCGCCGGCGTCGACCGCCTGCTGCTCTGGCTTGCGCTCGCCGCAGGCGTGCTCGCGATCGGCGTCCAGGTGTACGAGTTCCGCCATCTCGGTTTCGACCCCCAGCAGGGAGGCGGCTATCCAAGCGTATTCGTCGGCCTCAAGGGCGCCCTGATGGTTCAGCTCGCCGCCGCCGTGCTCTGGCTGCTCACACACATCGCCCAGGCCCGTCCGGTGGGCGACTGGGCCGCTCGGAAGGCGACCGCGACGACGTTCTCGAGCTTCTTGGCTTTCCTGGCCGGTATCGGCATCATCGCGTACATCGTCCTGTACTTCGTCTAGGGTGCCGGCGCTGTCCTGGCCGTTCGAGCCGGTGGTCATCGTCGGCGTGGTGCTCGCCGGCGCCATGTATGTGCTTGGCAGCGTCGGTCTTCGGCCCGACCGTTTGCGCGCGACGGCCTTCTGGGGGGCGCTCGCGGTGATCTTGATCGCTCTGCAGAGCCCGCTCGAGATGCTCGCGCGCCAGCTCTTCTGGGTCCACATGGTCCAGCACCTGTTGCTGATGGTCGTGGTTGCACCGCTCCTTGCGGTCGCCTCGCCATGGACGCGCCTGTGGCGTGCCCTGCCGAGGAGCTGGCGTCGGGCGATAGCGCGACCGCTGTTTCGCGGCAGGCTTCGCGCCCCGCTCCGCACTCTGTACCGCGCGGTCGCGCAACCTGCGGTCATCTGGGTTGCGGCGGCCGTGAACCTGTGGCTGTGGCACCTGCCGCAGCTCTACGACCTCACCCTCCGCAATCACGCTGTGCACCACCTCGAGCACGTGCTCTTTCTCGGCACGAGCATCGCGTTCTGGGCTTTCGTGATCGACCAGCATCCGTTCCGATCCAGGCTGGGATCGCTCGCGCGGGCGGCGTTCGTGTTCACCGCCCTCGTCCAATCCTGGGCGCTGGCGGCGGTCCTCTCCTTCGCGACTGCTCCCCTCTACGCCTACGCCCTGGAGCCGTCGCGCCCCGGTGGCATCTCGGCTTTGACGGACCAGCAGATCGGCGGCGGCATGATGTGGGTACCCGGAGCGATACCGTCCTCGGTGGTTTTCGTGTGGCTGCTCTTCCGCTGGCTCGCGGACGAGAGCCGCCTGGAACCTGTGGGTGGCGCCGTTGGCGATTGAGAGCCGCCTTCAGCCCGAGCACCTGGTCATCGGCGTGGGACGCCGGCGGGCGGTCGCCGTCGCCGCCGACTACGTGGCCCTGCTCAAGCCGCGCATCGTGCTCCTCCTCGTCCTGACCGAGCTGGGAGCGATGGTCACGGCAGCGCGAGGGTGGCCCCACCCAGGCGTGCTCTTCGGTTCGTTGGCCGGGGGCGCGCTGGCTGCGGGAGGGTCGGGTGCGATCAACTGCTGGTTCGACCGCGACATCGACCTCGTGATGCCCCGGACCAGACGCCGGCCGGTGCCGGCCGGACGAGTCAGGCCGACGCCGGCGCTGGTCTTCGGCTGCGTCTGCGTGGCCGCAGGCGTCGTCTTGATCTCCTGGGCGGCCAACACCTCCGCCGGCGCGCTGGCGCTTCTGGGCGCTCTTGTCTACGTGGTCGTGTACACGATGTGGCTCAAGCGCTCGACTACCCAGAACATCGTGATCGGTGGGGCGGCCGGCGCGATTCCGCCGCTCGTCGGATGGGCCGCCGTCACCGGCTCGCTGAGCCCGCTGGCGTGGGCGCTGTTCGCGGTGGTATTCCTGTGGACGCCGCCCCACTTCTGGGCTCTGGCGCTCGTATTGCGGCGTCAGTACTCGGCCGTCGGGGTGCCGATGCTTCCCTCGGTTGTCGGCCCGCAGCGGACGAACCGGGCGATTCTCGGCTACACGATCGCGATGCTCGGTGCGAGCTTGTTACCGGCGGTCTGGCTGGGCTTGCCGTATGCGGCGGCGGCATCGATGCTCGGCGTGATCTTCCTGGCGTTCACGGTCCGTGCATTCGTGCGCCCTGGCGGGCGGTCGGCCTACGCGCTGTTCAGCTACTCGCTTGTGTATCTCGCGCTGCTCTTCATCGCCTCGGCCCTGAGCGCATCGCTCGTAGCCCGATGATGGTCGGCGCAGGCCGATCCGCGGTGCAATCGACCGCCAGATCGGTCCCTCTCTGGACTCTAGCGCTGCCGGTCGTGGTTGTCGTGCTCGCACTTGTCGTCGGGGTCGGAGTCGTGCTGACGCAGTCGACGGGCCGATCTCCGTGGGTCGCGTCCCAAACGGCCACCGTGGGCTCGACCGCGCCGGACTTCGTTTCCTGGGACCTCCAGGGCAACGAGCTGCGGCTGAGCTCGTTGAAGGGCCATCCGATCGTGTTGTCGTTCTGGGCCACGTGGTGCACCGCTTGCCGGGATGAGTTCCCGCAGCTGCAGCGCATCGAGGACGAACAGCGCCCCGGCGGGCTGCTCGTGCTGGCCGTCGACTACAAGGAGAGCAATTCGGCCGCGATGCAGCAATTTCTGAGCGGCCTCCACGTCGACTTCCGTTCCGTCATCGATCCGCAGGGCGCCATCGCTTCGGCGTATCAGATCAACATCGGGTTGCCCGTGAATGTCTGGATTGAACGGGATGAGACCGTCGCGGCAATCACGGTCGGTCAAAGACCGGCCGCCGACCTCGAATCGCTGGCGACCAAGATCGCGGTCTGACGCTCGAACGTTCCACTGCGGTCCGCTCTTAAAATCGGCGTCATGGCCCAGGCGACGATCCCCGGCGCGCACTCCTTCGGCGAGCTCGAGACCTACCGCGGCGAATTGACTGCGTACTGCTACCGCATGCTCGGCTCGCCCTTCGACGCCGAGGACGCCGTCCAGGACGCGTTCGTGCGCGCGTGGCGGAGCCGCGACCGCTTCGAGGGCCGCGCCGCCATGCGCTCGTGGCTCTACCGCATCGCGACCAACGTCTGCCTCGACACCCTCAAGGCGAAGCGGCGGACGACGCCGATGGACCTCGGGCCGGCGCGCGAGCCGGTGGAGGCGAACCTCAACGTCCCGACCGAGATCACGTGGCTCGAGCCGATCCCTCTGCACCTCGTCGCGACGGAGCCCGACCCCGCCGAGGTCGCCGTCGCCAACGAGTCGATCCGCCTCGCCTTCGTGGCCGCGCTGCAGCGGCTTCCCGCGCGCCAGCGCGCCGTCCTGATCCTGCGCGAGGTCCTCGACTGGCAGGCGTCCGAGGTCGCCGAGCTCCTCGACACCTCCGTGGCCTCGGTCAACAGCGCGCTCCAGCGCGCCCGCGCCACGCTCGCCCGCACCGACGCGGGCGAGCCGTCGAACGACGCGCGCGCGCTGTCGGATGCCGACCGCGCCCTGCTCGAG
>CAYWTI010000048.1:0-8718 GCA_964461175.1 uncultured Actinomycetes bacterium
TGGGACTTCAAGAAGCCGATCAGCTGGGACGATGTGCTCGTGCGCTGGCGCGCGCGTGGGCCGCGCAACGTCGAGATGGTCGCGATGTTCCAGGAAGAGTTCCACAACTTCCGCAAGACGCACCACCGCGACTCGTGAGCGACGCGCTCTGGGACGCGCTGCGCGACGTCCAGGATCCTGAGATGCCCGTCAACCTCGTCGACCTCGGCGTGATCTACGGCGTGAACCAACACGACGGCGTCGTCGACGTCGACCTCACCTTCACCGCCATGGGCTGTCCGGCGTCGGAGTTCATCCTCGACGACGTGCGCGAGCGCCTGCTTCGCGAGCCGGGAGTGTCCGAGGTGCGCGTCAACGTGGTGTGGGATCCGCCGTGGACCGCCGCGCGCCTCAGCGAGGCCGGGCGCGACGCGCTCGAGCAGTGGGGCCTGGCGGTATGACCGAGGAGACGCACTACAAGCGCGTCAGCGGCGATGCGGTCGAGTACGAGGTGTTCGCGCGCAAGGCGCGCGTGGACCCGCTCCACCTCGTCGGCAGCGTGGTCGCGCCCGACGACGACCTCGCGATGGCCTACGCGCGCGCGACCTACGACGAGGAGCGCTGGTGCGAGATGGCGATCGTGCGCAAAGAGCACGTCATCGAGCTCTGGCGGCCTGGCGAGACGTGAGCCTCTCCGACCTCGTCCTCTCCCTCGCGGACAACAAGCAGCTGCTGGGCATGCGCTACGCCGAGTGGGCGACGCGGGCGCCGTCCCTGGAGGCCGACATCGCGGCCGCGGCGATGGGCCTGGACGACCTCGGCCACAGCCGCGTCCTTTACGGCTGCCTCGAGCCCCTGGGTGAGGACCCGCGCCGGCCCGAGCGCGAGTCCGACCCGGCCACGCTCCGCAACCTCGCCTACTTCGACGAGCCGTGGACCGAATGGAGCCAATTCGTGGCCGCAAACGCCGTGCTCGACACCGCGTTCACGGCCATGATCGAAGCCTGCGCAGGCGGCTCGGTGGAGGTCCTGCACACCCGCCTGCGCAAGATGCTGATGGAAGAGCGTTATCACTTCCTCCACGGCCGCAGCTGGCTTCGCTCCGGCATCGACGCGGCGCCGCTGCTGCGCGCCTGGCAGGAGGCGATCGAGTTCTTCGGGCCGCCCGACGGCGAGGTCGAGCAGATGCACCGCGAAGGCAGGCTGGCGATGGGCCCCGCCGAGCTGCGCGTGCGGCTCGAGGAGCAGCTGGAGACGAAAGCGCCCAACGTCACGATCCACTGGAACCTCTGGGACCCGGTCCGCCGGCGCACGGCCGAGGGGGCGATCGACGCCCACACGTTCGGCATGCTGCGCGGCCTCGAGGAGAAGAAGTACGCGCCGCCCACCGCCGCGTCCCAGGCCCGACGCTCCGCGTCCTGAGCCGGCCTGCCCTCACTGCAGGTCGCGCGACGCCGAAGTCATCTCGCTCTTCGGCACGCAGGCGATGACGCTTCAGTACAAGTGCCGCGCGTGCGGCACGCTGTACGAAGCGATCAAGTACGAGTAGCTACTACTCCTCCTCGTCCTCTTCGCGACCGGCGCCGCGGCGCCGGCGCATGAGCGCGAGCGGCAGCCCCGCCAGGACGACCACCACGATCAGCACCGCGACGACGATCGGCAGAAGCTGCCCTCCGCCGACCGTTACCGACCCTGGCGGCGGCGAGCTCTGCGGATAGCCGGCGGCGAAGTAGCCGAACTGCGTGGTCTGCGCGACGACCGTGAAGGGCTGGCCCGGCTGGGTCGTCAGCGCGGTCCACGGGCCACCGGGATCGGACGCCTGGTAGATCGTCGACGGGTCGGGCTCGAGGTTCGAGTAGCGGATCACGAGATTGGCCGCCTTCTTCGGGTCGAGCGGGGCGCCGGCGGTCACCTGGTAGACGTTGGTGACAAACCTGAGTCCGCTCGGCTGCGGGCAGGTGTCGAGCGGCTTGATGTCGACCGCGATGGTCGTCTTGCCGCCCGCGACGAACGCGCCGGGCAGGAAGCCGATGACCAGCTGGCCGTCGTCGGTGAAGGCGGAGTTGGCGTCGCTCACGCCGCCGATGACCTTGATGTCGAGATGGCCCGAGCTGGGCTTGTTGTTGGCGCCCGCCTGCGGCGGCGGGCACGTCCAGTTGTACGCCTGCGGCGGCCCGAAGCCGTCGTAGAACCCCGGGGCGACGGACCACGCCGCGACCGCGTACGCGAGCGCCGCCGCGGCGAGAAGGGCGAGCTTTCTCACAGCGCCAGGTCGGCGATCACGTGGCCGATTACGGGCGCGACGAGGTCGCGACACGCCCAGCGCCAGAGCCCAAGGAGCAGGCCCGCGGCCGCGACCGCCGGCAGGAACTCGGCAGGATGCGACAGCGCGTGCGCGGCGGTCCAGAGAACGGTGGTGCCCACGACCGCCAGCGGCGCCCCGCCGAGATCCTCGAGCGCGGCGTAGAGGGCGCCGCGAAACGCGACCTCCTCCCCGATGGAGATGGCGATCGCGGCCGCGGCCAGCCCGGCGGGCAGGAATGGCGCTCCGCCGGCGCGCGCCGCCGCCGGCAGCAGCAGCACCCCGGCCAGCGCGAAGCCGCCGAGCACGCGCAGGCCCAGCCGCGAGGTCGAGAGCCCGAGCCTTTGCGCAGGCCAGCCCACGGCGCTCGCGGCCAGCGCGGCCCCACCGACGAGCAGGGCGGGCACTGCCAGGCCAGGCAAGCGTTCGACCAGCACCCGCATCCACTCGACGCCGACGACAAAGCCGCCGATCGCCAGCGCGCGCATTGCGGGCTGCGCGGGCGATGAGAGGAGCGTTTGGCGCCAACCGTAGGTCGGAAGTGGCCAGGAGGCCTGCACTTGGCGCCAACCGGAGGTCGCCCGGCGCGGGTTCACGCGAGCCGGCCGGCCCCGGAGTACACGTTGAAGCGCTCACCGCGGAGGAAGCCGACCAGCGTCTGGTTGAACTCACGCGCCAGCGCGACGGCAAGGCTCGAAGGGGCGCCGACCGCCGCGAGGGTCGGGATGCCGGCGGCGATCGACTTCTGCACGATCTCGTAGCCGGCGCGCCCGCTCACGACCAGGATCGTGCCATTGGCCGGGAGCCGGCTTTCGCACAGAAGGCTGCCCACCACCTTGTCGACCGCGTTGTGCCGGCCGATGTCCTCGCGCGCGCAGACGAGCTCGCCGCGCCCCGTGAAGAGCGCCGCCGCGTGCACGCCGCCCGTGCGTTCGAAGAGGCCCTGGCCTGTGCGCAGCCGGTCGACGAGCGGAGGCAGGACCGCGGCGTCGATCGGCTCTTCCGACGATAGCCGGCGCAGGTCGCGCTTCAGGTCTTCGATCAAGACAGCGCCGCACACGCCGCACGCCGAGCTCGACATCATCGACCGCTCGGGCTTGCGTCGCGGCGCCGCCGCGAGCTGGACGTCGATCGTGTTCGACTCGAGGATCGAGGCCTCCACCGTCACGAAAGAGTTCGATTCGCCCGAGTCGGCGCTGATGCGGATCGCCCGCACGTCGTCGACGCCGCGGATGATCCCCTCGGCGAAGAACAGGCCCAGCACGAGCTCGATGTCCTGGCCCGGCGTGCGCATGACGACCGACAGCGGCTCGCCGTCGAGGAGGACCTGGAGTGGCTCCTCGGTGACCACCGAGTCGGGCGACTCGGTCCAGCGGCCGGCGTCCCAGCGGCGCACGCGAAGCTCCGGTGCCTGGGGCCGCGCCACCCTCAGCCCTCGGCGACGCGCAGCCGCCGCGCGGCGCGGGGCACGGCCGTCGTGACGGCGAAGCCTCTCCATGAGGTGACGCGTTCGGGCTTGAGGTCGATCACGGGTGGCACCTCGCCCACGTCTATCCCGTACCGGTCGGCGACGGCGGACGCGTCGCCGGCGCCGGAAAACGTGCCCCGCACGCACGCCCCGACCATCAGCGACGGCCGGAAGCGGTGATGCGACTCGACCACGAGAGCGCCCGGCGCGCCCGAGCGCGGGCGACCGCTCGTCGCCGCGACGCTGACCTGGCCACGGTCGACGTCCCAGAACGCCGGCCGGATCACAGGCAGCCCGCCCTCGACCCAGCACGCGTATCCGCGCGAGACGCCCGCCAGGCGCCGGCTCACCTCCGCCGGCACCGCCGGCACGCGCGCCGCCTGCGCGGCGGGAAACGGCGTGCCCTCGACGACGTCGGCGTCGCTGAGCCGCAGCCGCAGCGCGACGCGGTTGTACGGCATCCACTCGCGCGGCAGCCTCATGACGTCGAGCGCGTAGCCGGCGAAGAAGGGCGCGTTGCGCACCGCGTAGCCGAGAAGACCGCTGACGTACGCCGGCGCATCCAGCACCGCGCGGATGTCGCTGGACAGGCTCAGCGGGTCGAAGATCTCGATCGTCCCGCGCAAGAGCACGGCCTTCGTCCCGCCGTCGACGAGGAACGCAGCGCGCGGGTCGCGCCGCGCGATGATCGTCTTCGCTGCGTACCGCGATGTGGTCATCCACATCGACCCGGACGCGAAGTTGAACACCGCGGGATTGACGAGCGGCAGGCGGCCGGAGCGCAGGGCGAGCATGCCGATCGACGTGCGGCCAAGGATCGACCTCGCGTCGCTGGTCAGCTGCATCGGCATATGACTTTAGGCCTCGAGCGTCGCCTTGATCCGCAGGAGCGCCCGGTGCAGCCGGTCGCGGACCATCCCGTCCATGCGGTGCGCCACGGCCGCGCCCAGCACCGAGCCGGGCGGCTCGTAGGCGATGCGCAGCTCGATGTGCACGCCGCCGATCCCCGTGGGCCTGAACCGGAAACCGCCCTCCTGCTTGATGAGACCCGACTCCGACTCCCACCCGATCGCCTCGGGCCGGCGCCAGCGAATCAGGCGCAGCACGTTCTTCAACGGGATGCCGAGCGTGACCATCTCGACGTTGTAGCGGGCCCCCACGCCACGCGACTTCGCCCCAATCGGCTCCCAGCGCGTTACCCCGTCGAGGACGAGCGGCACGTGGTGGTAGTCGGCGAAGTAGTCGAAAGCCTTCTCGGGCGCCACGTCGACGTCCACGGCCGACTCGAACTCCAGCTTCGCCACGACTCCAAGATATGTACATGTCCGATGTGAGGTGGAGCGGCGGCAAGGTGTCCACCGACGCCTCGGTCGGGGCCGCCCGGCCGCTGTCCGGCGCCAAGCTGCGAGACGCCTACGTCGATGCGGTGAGCCGGCTCACCTTCGGCCTGGCCCGGTTCCGCGACGGAGCCGTGCGGGCCGGCCCCCTGACCCTGCTCCGGTTCGGCCCACCGGCCGTGACCGAAAGCTCGGTCGAGTGGCCGATCGAGGGCGGCCTGCTTGCGCGCACGCGGGGCGGCACGTGGCGCATCAGCTCGAACGGAGGGCAAGTCGAGGCGACCGTCACCGCCTTTCGCCCGAGGCTGCCGCGGCCGCTTTACGCGGCGAGCCATCTCCAGGTGCACGAATTGTTCACGCGCCTGTTCCTGCTCCAGCTGCGCGGCCGTGAACCGCTGCCCGGGCGCGCCGTCGCGCGCGAGGACCGGTTCCGCGCCGCGAGCGTGGACGTGGCGTTGTGCCTCACGCTGGCGCGGATGACCGGCAGGCGACGGCCCGGGCGCACCGTTGCAGTCGCGGCCGCGTATCACATCGTCTGCTGGAGCGTGTGGGGCCGCACGTTCGGCGGGATCGTCATGCGCCAGCGGGTGGTCGCAAGCGATGGCTCGCCGTTGAGCCCGCAGCAGGCGGCGCTGCGTTTCGTCCTCATGCCTCTCTCCTGGCTGGCGGGCCGGCCGCTGCACGACGAGATCGCGCAGACCGACGTGATCGAGGCCTAGAAAAAGCTAAGGGGCGGCTTGCGCCGCCCCTTTAGCCGCAGACGAAGGGTCTGAACTTAAGCGCGCGCACCCGACGCGGTGCCGCCCTGCATCCACAGAGCCGGCTTGTTCGGGTAGAGCACGAGCACGAGCACCGCGGCGAGGATCGCGATGATGAACGACACGACATCGAAGTGGCTGAGCGTGATCTGCGTGAAGATCTGGTACACGATCTCGAGGATCGCGTAGAGCACAAGAGCTCGGACCCAGCTGATGTTGCCGATCGGGTCGAAGCCGGCGATCATCATGCCGGCACCGAACGCGATGCCCGCGACCGGTCCCGTGACGCCCGCGCCGCTGCCGAAGTTGAACACCGAGTCGCCGACGAAGCTCGCAGCCGAACCGACGACGAGAAGAACTCCCATTACCCACAGGAGAATCTTCAGCGCGAGAGGATTCCACTTAGCCATACGTACCTGCCTTCCTCCATATCGACCGCGGTGGATTTGCTGGACTGCGACTCGGGGCGGCCGTTATCAGGTGCAACTTATAGCCCTAGTGCACGCAAATGGCAACGCTAATCAAGCAAAAACTTGCGCGCCCCTCACCCAGACGGCTCGCGGCTTGAGCCCGTAGGCCCACGCGAAAGCGCCTTCGTGCTCGGCGTCCCACAGCACGAGATCGGCCAGCGTGTGCGCCGCTACGACGCCGCGATCCGAGCGCGAGACGGACATCGCGCCGCCGAGCGTGGCGGCGATCAGGGCACGTTCGACCGGCAGCTTGAACACCGCGACGGCCAGCGCGACGACGACGCTCATGCTCGTGATCCCGCTCGTGCCGGGGTTGTGGTCGGTGCCCAGCGCGATCACGGCGCCGGCGTCGAGCAGCTCTTTGACCGGCGGCAGCTTGCCGATCGAAAGCGCGGTGCCAGGCGCAAGCGTGGCGACGACGCCCGCGCGGGCCAGCGCGACGGCGTCGCCTCGGTTGGCGCGCAGAAGATGATCGGCCGAGACCGCGTGCACCTCGGCCGCAAGCCGCGAGCCGCCGGTCCGCGCGAGCTCGTCGGCGTGGATCCGCGGGATGAGCCGCGCCTTGATCGCGGCGCGCAGGATGGCGCGTGACTGCGGGACGCTGAAGTAGCCGTCGTCGCAGAACACATCGCAGAAGCGTGCCCCCGCGCGATGCGCCTCCTCGCACCAATCGGCACACTCGCGGGCGTAGGCGCCGAGGCGCGCGCCTCGGTCCGGCGGCAGGGCGTGCGCGGCGAGAAAGGTGACCTCGATCCGCGGCAGGTCGCGCCGCGTGCCGAGCCGCGCGAGGATCCGCGTGGCCTCGAGCTCGCCTTCGCGCTCCAGCAGGTATCCGGTCTTGGCCTCGACCGTCGTGGCGCCGCCCTCGAGCCACGACCACAACCGCCGCGCGGTCGCCTCTTCGAGCGCGCGCGGTGATTCCGCACGGGTGGCTTTGACCGTCGCGCGGATGCCACCGCCCGCCTTCGCGACCTCCGCGTACGACGCGCCGGCGGAACGCATCGCGACCTCGGCCATGCGGTCGCCCGCGTAGACGGGATGCGTGTGCGCGTCGACAAGGCCGGCGGTGACAAGCCCGCCGAGGCAGTCGTGCTCGTCGGTCACCGCCTCCATCAGCTCCCGTGGCTCGTCGCGCTGCTTGCCGCACCACGCGATCTCCTCGCCCTCGAAGAGCACGGATGCGTCCTCGATCACACCCGCCGGGGTGCCGGTGAACAGGCGACCGATGTTGCGCAGGCGGATCACTTCGACACGACGGTGACGCCGCCGACGACGACGTTGGTCACGTCCCGCGCCGACATGCCGTAGACGATGTACGACGGCGTCATCTCGCGCCACAGCCCGCGCGACTGGTCGAGGGTGATGAAGTCGGCCAGCATCCCCGGCTTGAGCTCGCCCGCCTCCCAGCCGAGCGCGCGCATCCCGTCGGCGGTCGCCGCGCGGAGAAGCTCGACCGGCTGGTGGAGCACGCGGCGCCCGAGCGCGCGACGCTGATCCAGGTCGAGGCCGCGCGCCTCCTCGAGCATGTCCACGACCGCGTTAGAGTCGCTGCCGACCGCGAGCGGGCAGCCCGACCGCGCGAGCGCCTGGAGCGGCCCGACGTTGTCGCCCAGGTCGCGCTCGGTCGTCGCGCATGCGCAGACCGTCACCTGGTTCGCGCCGAGGAGGCCGATGTCGCGCTCGTCGAGGTGGATCGAGTGCACGGCCGTCAGGTCGGGCCCGAGGATGCCTTCGCGGTCGAGCAGCTGCGCCGGCGTGCAACCCTCGACGGCGACGCACTCGTCGACCTCGCCCGCCTGCTCGGCGAGGTGGATGTGCAGCGGCGCGTGGCGCTCGCGCGCCCATGTGGCGACGACCCGCATCGACTCCGGGTCGACGGCGCGCACGCTGTGGATCGCGGCCGCAATCCTCACGCCATCGCCATCGCTGAGGTCGTCGACCCGCCGCGCCCAGGCGTCCGCGTCACCGTCGCTGAACGGCATCTGCTCGGGCTCGAGCTCGCGGCCGTCGAGCCCGCCGCGCAGGTAGCAGGCGTCGATGAGCGTGATCCGAATCCCTTCCTCGGCCGCGGCGTCGATCAAAGCTTCGCCGAGCTCGTTGCCGTGGCCGTGGAGGTAGTGGAACTCGCCGACGGCGGTGATCCCCGCCTCGAGCATCTCGCGAAAGACGAGGCGCGCGTGCTTGAAGTAGTCCGCGGGCGTCCAGTCGGCGAAGCGGTACATGCGCTCGCGCCACGCCCAGAAGTCGCCGGCGCCGGACTCGGCCTCGCCGCGCAGCAGGCGCTGGAAGGCGTGGCTGTGGGCGTTCGCGAGTCCCGGGATCGTCCACCCTTTCAGCGCGACGGCGTCGGCCGGCGCGAAGACGTCCTCCTCCACCGACTTGATGCGGCCGCGCTCGACCTCGA
>CAYWTI010000049.1:0-8069 GCA_964461175.1 uncultured Actinomycetes bacterium
GACACCGCCTGCTTGTCGTCCTCGGACAGCTCCTCCATGCCGAGGATGGCGATGATGTCCTGCAGGTCCTTGTACCGCTGCATGATCCGCTTGACGCCCTGCGCGGCGTCGTAGTGGTCCTGGCCGACGATCGCCGGCTCGACGAATCGGCTCGACGACCCGAGGGGATCGACCGCCGGGTAGATGCCGATTTCGACGAGGGATCGCTCCAGCCGCAGCGTCGCGCCGAGGTGGGCGAACACGGTCTGGATCGCCGGGTCGGTGTAGTCGTCGGCGGGCACGTACACGGCCTGGACCGAGGTGATCGAGCCCTTGCGCGTGGAGGTGATGCGCTCCTGGAGCTCGCCCATCTCGCTCGCGAGGGTGGGCTGGTAGCCGACCGCGGAAGGCATGCGGCCGAGCAGCGCCGACACCTCGGAGCCCGCGAGAAGGTAGCGGAATATGTTGTCGACGAAGAGCAGCGTGTCGGCGCCCTCCTCGTCGCGGAAGTACTCCGCCATCGTGAGCCCGGTCAGCGCCACGCGCGCGCGCGCGCCCGGCGGCTCGTTCATCTGCCCGAACACGAGCGCGGTTTGAGGCAGGACGCCGGCGTCCTGCATCTCGACGTACATATCGTTGCCCTCGCGCGTCCGCTCCCCCACTCCGGCGAATACCGAGCGGCCCTTGTGCTGGTACGCGATGTTCCGGATCAGCTCCTGCACGATGACCGTCTTGCCGGTGCCCGCGCCGCCGAAGAGGCCGATCTTCGAACCCTTGGCGAAGGTGCAGATCAGGTCGACGACCTTGATCCCTGTCTCGAGGATCTCGACCTTCGCCTGCTGCTCCGAGACCGGCGGCGCCGGGCGGTGGATGGGCCACCTCGTCGTTCCTTCCGGCGTGGGCTCGTCGTCGATCGCGTTGCCGACCACGTTGAACATGCGGCCGAGCGTCTCGACCCCGACGGGGACTGAGATGGATGCGCCAGTGGCACGCACCGGCGCGCCGCGCCGGATGCCGTCGGTCGAGTCCATCGCGATGCAGCGGACGATGTTGTCGCCGATGTCGGACTCGACCTCGAGGATCACGAGGCGGCCGTCGTCGCTCTTGACCTCGAGCGCCTCGAAGAGCTCCGGCTGATCGCCGGCGTCGAACTCGACGTCGACCACGGCGCTGATGACCTGGCTGATACGCCCCTCGCGGCCGCCGGCCTTCTTGTCCTCGGCCCTCTGCTCGGTCTTGTGCTCGGCCGGCTGCACGTGCGTCTTGCCCTTTGCCATCTCTCCTCCCTAGGTCGAGCTCGTCAGCGCCTCGGCGCCGCTGACGATCTCCATGAGCTCGGTCGTGATCCCGGCCTGGCGCACCTTGTTCGCGTACAGCGTCAGAGCGTTGATCAGGTCGCCGGCCGCGTTGGTCGCGTTCTGCATCGCGATCATCTTGGCCGAGTACTCGGACGCCTTGTTCTCGAGCACGGCCTGGAACACCTGTGTTTCCACGTAGCGCGGCAGCAGTCCGTCGAGGACCGCCTCGGGCTCCGGCTCGTAGATGTAGTCCGCCGGCGGGCCCTGCTGCGCCGCCTCGCGCTTGGGGATCTCGGCCGGGATCAGGACGCGGACGGTCGCCTCCTGCCGGAGGGTCGAGACCCACCTCGCGTAACAGAGCAGGACCGCGTCGGCGTTGCCTTTGGCGTACTCGTCGAGGGCGACGGTGACGGCGGGCAGCACGTGCGCCTCGCTCGGCCGGTCGGGCAGGTTGCTTACCTCCGCGATCACCTCACGCCGGTAGCGCAGCAGGAAGTCGCGGCCCTTGCGCCCGAGGGTGACGTACCGCGGATGGTCCGGATAGTTGTCCTGCATGTAGCGCGTGGCGGCGCGGATGCTGTTGACGTTGATCGCGCCCGCAAGGCCCTTGTCGGTCGTGACCAGGATCATCACCGCGCGCTTGCCTTCGCGGCGGACCAGGAACGGGTGCTGATACTCGGTCGCCCGCTCGCCGACCGTCTGCAGGACCTCGACCATCTTGTCCGCGTACGGCCGTGTCGCCTGGACTGCGGCCTGCGCCTTGCGCAGCCGAGTCGCGGCCACGACCTGCATCGCCTTGGTGATCTTCTGCGTGTTCTTGATCGAGTCGATGCGGCGGACGATGTCGCGAAACGCGGGCAACTACTTCTTGTCCTTGGTCCGCGCGGCCTTCGCCTTCGGTGCTTCCTTGGCCGGCTCCTTTGCGGGTTCCCTGGCCGGGGCGGCGGCCGGCGCCGGGTCGGGCTCGTCCTTGAAGCCCTCGATGCCGAACTGGTGGTTGAAGGTCGAGACCGCTGCGTGGAGGCGGGCGAAGAGGTGATCGTCGAGCGCCTTCTGGCGGTCGATCTCCTCGAGGATGCCCTGGCGCTCGCTCTTGAGGAAGCGGATGAAGGACGCCTCCCACTCGCGCACGCGCGTCACCGGCACCTTGTCGAGGTGGCCCTGAGTGCCCGCGTACAGCACAGCCACCTGCTCGGCCAGCGGCACCGGCTGGTACTTGTCCTGCTTCAGCAGCTCCGTCAGGCGGGCGCCGCGCTCGAGCTGGTTGCGCGTCTGCGTATCCAGGTCGCTCGCGAACTGAGCGAAGGCCGCGAGCTCGCGGTACTGCGCGAGGTCCAGGCGCAGCTTGCCGGCGACCTGGCGCATCGCCTTCGTCTGCGCGTCGCCACCGACGCGCGAGACCGAGATGCCGACGTTGAGCGCCGGACGCTGTCCGGCGTTGAACAGGTCGGCCTGGAGGTAGATCTGGCCGTCGGTGATCGAGATGACGTTGGTGGGGATGAAGGCGGAGACGTCGTTCGCCTGCGTCTCGATGACCGGCAGCGCCGTCAGCGAGCCGCCGCCGTGCGCGGGGTTCATCTTCGCCGCCCGCTCAAGCAGGCGGGAGTGAAGGTAGAAGACGTCGCCCGGGTAGGCCTCGCGGCCCGGCGGCCGGCGCAGGGTGAGCGAAAGCTGCCGGTACGCCCACGCCTGCTTGGTCAGGTCGTCGTAGCAGCAGAGCGCTTCCTTGCCCTCCTCCATGAAGAACTCGCCCATGGCGCAGCCCGCGTACGGCGCGATGTACTGCAGCGAGGCGGGGTCGGCCGCGGAGGCGGCGACGATGATCGTGTAGTCCATGGCGCCGTTCTCTTCGAGCGTCGCCGCGACGCGGGCGATCGAGGCCGCGTTCTGGCCGATGGCGACGTAGATGCAGAAGAGGTCCTTGCCCTTCTGGTTGATGATCGTGTCCAGCAGCACCGTCGTCTTGCCGGTGAAGCGGTCGCCGATGATCAGCTCGCGCTGACCGCGGCCGATGGGGATCATGGCGTCGATCGCCTTGATGCCCGTCTGCACCGGGCTGTCGACGCGCTTGCGAGTGATGACGCCAGGCGCGATGCGCTCGAGCGGCATGGTCTTCGTGGTCTTGATCGCGCCCTTGCCGTCCAGCGGCACGCCGAGCGGGTTGACGACCCGGCCGAGAAGCTCGTTGCCGACAGGCACCTGCAGCAGACGCCCGGTCGTCCGTACCTCGTCGCCCTCGTGCAGGTGGCCGAACTCGCCGAGGATGACGGAGCGGACCTGGTCCTCCTCGAGGTTGAGCGCGAGGCCGTAGGTCTCGTGCGGGAACTCGAGCAGCTCGCCGGCCATGGCGTTCTGCAGGCCGTAGATCTGGGCGATGCCGTCGCCGACCGCGACGATCCTGCCTACGTCCGCCGAGACGAGGCTCGCGTCGAAGTCCTGCAAGCGCTCCTTGATTACCTCCGAGATCTCTTTCGTGCTGATGCCCAACTTCCCTACTCCCTGATCACGACGCCGCGAGCCGGCGGCGCAGCTGTTCCAATCTCGTGGCCACGGTCGCATCGACAAGGCGGTCCCCGTACTGCAGCTTCATGCCGCCCAGGATCCGCGGGTCGACCACGACGTCGATGCGCACCTCTTTGTCGAGCCGCTTCGAGAGCTCACGCGCCACGCGGTCGCGATCGTCTTCGTCGAGCGCGATCGCAGTCGTGACCGTCGCGCGCACGCGGCCCGCGGCCTCGTCGACCCGGCGCCGGAACTCCTCCTCGATCGCGGCCGCGTCGCCGATGCGACCGGACTCGACCAGCAGGCGGGCGAGGTTCGTCCCTTCCTGGTCGAGGACGTGCGCGTCGACGATCACCGCCTCGCGCCGCTCCCTCGGGATCGTCGGATTGCTGAGCACGTCGACAACCTCCGGATCGGAGAACAACGCGCTCACGCCGGCGAGGCGGCCCGACCATTTCTCGACCGCGCCTTCCCGCTCGGCGAGCTCGAACACCGCTCGCGCGTATCTCCTAGCGGCTGCCGTCGCCACCCGCGACCTCCTGGATCGCCCGCTCGATGAGCCTGCGGTGCCTCGGCTCGTCGAGCGTCTCCCCGATCACGCGCTGCGTCGCCGCAACGACCATGCCCGCCACCTCGTCGCGCGCGGTCTGCAAGGCGCGTTCGCGCTCCGCGTCGATGTCCTTCTGAGCGCTGTCGATGATGCGCTGGTACTCGGCCTCGGCCTTCTGCCGCAGCTCCGAGCGGAGCTGCTCGGCCGACCGGTTCGCGCCCTCGACGATGGTGTCGGCCGTCCTCCGCGCGTCGGCGAGCTTGGCGTCCGCGTCCTTGAGCCGGGAGTCGGCGTCGACGCGCGCCTTCTCCGCGGCCTCGAGCTCCTCTGTGATCGCCCGCTGCCTCGCCTCCGCGATGGAGATCAGCCACGGGTAGACAGGCTTGGGGATGCCGAGAAACGGCAGCGGCACCTTGGCCAGGAACACGACCATGAGGATGAACGCGATGACCTCGACGATGAACGTGCCGTTGATCGTCAACGGACCGGCGTCGAGGAAGAGAGCTGCGTGCATTACTTGCCGATCGCGAACACGAACAGGGCCCCGATGGCGAAGTTGATGAAGTACATCGCCTCGCAGAGGCCGACGATGATGAACATGATGCCCTGGAGCGTTCCGCGCGCTTCGGGCTGACGGGCGACGCCGTTGATCGTGGCGTTGCCGGCGAGTCCGTCGCCGATCGCCGCCCCGATGGCCCCGCCACCAAGGGCGATACCGAACGCGAGCATGGCCGCGGCAAAGTGGTCCATTTATCCCTCCTCGTCAGTGCGCATGCTCGGCCTCGAGTCCTTCGCGCGCGAGGCCGAAGTAGATGATGGTCAGCAGCATGAAGATCAGCGCCTGGATCAGGCCGATGAAGCCGACGTCGAACAGCTTCCAGACGGCAAGGAAAACCGGGCCCAGGAGCCACGTCCCCACGCCGGGGATGCTCCCGAGGATCAGCACGATCACGTAGCCCATCAGCAAGCCGGCGAAGATGTTGCCGAAAAGCCGCATCGACAGCGTAAGCGGCTTGACGATCTCCTCGATGATGTTGAGCGGGATGAAAGCGATGCGCCACGGCAGCGACATCCCATGGGGCCGGTCGCCGACGAAGTAGCGGAAGTAGCCCTTCCAACCGCGGAGGCGGACGTTGTACCACTGCAGCAGGATGAAGACGACCATCGCCATCGCCAGCGTCTGGTTGAGGTCGGTGTTGGCGGGGTGCAGGTTCTGGACGACGGTGATCGGAAGGAAGTCGAGCCAGTTCGCCACAAGGATGTAGAAGCCGATCGTGGCCGCGAGCGGGATGACGAAACCTTCCGCGTCAGGCGAGTTCTCGCTGACGTTCCTGCGCACGTAGCTGAACAGCCACTCCATGATGCCCTGGAGCCTTCCCGGGCGGTTCGGGTCGAGCCGTCGCGCGATGACGATGGCGAAGACGACGGTGATCAGGATCGCCAGACCGCTCGAGATCAGGCTGTCGTAGTTGAAGGTGCACCAGTTGCCACACCCGAGGTCGATGGTCGGGTGGCTTACCGGCGCCGGTTCGACTTCGGCAAAGACCATCATCGGCCCATCAGAGACCTCGCGGCGACGATGACGAGCACCAGCTGCGCACCGCCGACGCCGAACAGCGTCAGCCACGCGTATTGAAGGCCGATGAGCACGGCCACGACCAGCGCGGCGACGGTCATGAAGGCTATGCGGAACAGGCTCGAGGCGCGGAAGCCGATCGGTGAGTCGAGCGCGCGGCGCGCCGCGAGGCCGTTGGTCGAGCCGATCGCAAAGCCGGCGCCGAGCGCCAGGCCGAGGCGCGCCTCACCGGCGATCGCAAAACCCACGATGGCGATCGCCGCCAGCGCCAGGCAGGCGCCAACCGAGATCACAGGCACGTTCTTCGCGCTCACAGATACCGTTTGATGTACCTCGTGTAGACCACCGCCACCGTGGCCGCGATGCCCACCACGAGGCCCGCGAACAGGAACAGCGGGCTGGTGCGCAAAGCGCCGTCAAGGATCACGCCCAGCAGAAACGGCACCACGAATGCCGCGGCCAGAGCGACACCGAGCCCGGCCAGCTCGGCGCCCGTTGGCCCATTCTTGGGGCTGGACGCCATCCGCGCTAAATCCTACCGGGTACCCGACTCCCCGAGGAGGCGGCGCAGCCACGGCGCGGGCACGCGCCAGCCCGCGTGCTGGAGCAGGTCGGCGACGACCGTCGAGGTCAGGACCGCGGCGACGACGAGGACGACGGCGAGGATGCGGCCGTGCCCGAAGAGCGTGAGGCCTAGGCCGCCGAGCAGCGCGCTCGCCGCGTAGAAGACGAAGCACGTCTGGCGCGCGTCGAGGCCGATCGATTGCAGGCGGTGGTGCAGGTGCAGGCGGTCGGGCGCCGCCACCGAGGTGCCGCGCCTGCGCCGGCGAAGGATCGCCCAGCCCGTGTCGGCGATCGGCACCGCCAGGGCGAGGACCGGCGCCGCGAGGGCGAAGGCGACGGCGACCTTGGCCACGCCGAGGATCGAGATCATGCCCAGGGCGATGCCGAGGAAGTGCGCGCCGGAGTCGCCCATGAAGATCTTCGCGGGCGGAAAGTTGAAAAGCAGGAAGCCGGCGCAGCAGCCGGCGAGCGCGCCGCTGTACTGGACGACCTCGATCTGCTGGAGCTGGCCGGCCGCGAGCATGAGGACGACCGCCACGATCGCGACCACACCCGCCGCCAGCCCGTCGGCGCCGTCGAGGAAGTTGACCGTGTTCTGCATCCCGACGAGCCAGAACACGCTGACGCCGATCGCAACCGCCGCCTCGAAGTTGACGATGTGGCCGCCGGGCAGGCTGAAGAATTTGATCTGGACGCCGAAGACGACGACCGCGACGATTGCGAGGCCGAGCTGGATCGCGAGCTTGACCAACGGGCGCATCCCGGACTTGTCGTCGATAACGAGCAGCGCCATGGCGAGAAAGGACACGACGACCACGCCCACGGACGCGAGGTCGCGGGGCATGAACAAGAGCCAGGCCACGGCAAACCCGGTCCACATCGCGACCCCGCCGAGCATCGGCGTCCGCCTGGCGTGCGCATGCCTTCCGCCCGGCTCCGCCATCACCCCGTAGCGGCGCGAGGCCGGGATGGCGGCGAGCGGCACAGCGACGGCGCAGACGCCCGCCGCGACGAGGAAGGGCCACAGCCCGGGCAGCAGGTGCTCCGTCAGGTTGGTCAGCGCCGCCCCGCTGAAGAAATCGGAACCCACGATGTTCAGCCGCTAATCGAAGGCGTACGGGATCGGGAACTTCCGGCACAGCTCGAGTGCGCGTTCGTGCACCGAGTCGAGAGTGGCCGGGTCGTCGATGCGCTCGACAAGGTCGGCGATGCAGTCGCCGATCACCGCCATCTCGGCTTCCTTCATCCCGCGCGTCGTGACCAGCGGCGTGCCGACGCGAACGCCGCTCGGGTTGAACTTCGACGCGTCGTCGAACGGGATGGAGTTGCGATTGAGGGTGATGCCGACCGTGTCGGCGACGTCCTGCACCTGCTTGCCCGTGCGCTTCTGCGGCCGGAGGTCGATGAGCATCAGGTGGTTGTCGGTGCCGCCGCTGACCAGGCGCATGCCGCGCTCCAACAGCCGCTTCGACAGCGCCTGCGCGTTGGCGACGACCTGCCTGGCGTACTCCTTGAACTCGGGCTTGAGCGCCTCGCCGAAGCACACCGCCTTGGCCGCGATCGCGTGCATCAGCGGGCCGCCCTGCGTGCCTGGGAAGAC
>CAYWTI010000050.1:0-52734 GCA_964461175.1 uncultured Actinomycetes bacterium
TCGGATTTGGTCACCGTGCAATTATACCCAACTGGCTATATGGATGCCATCAAGTCGTCGAAGCGGGCGGATACCTCATAGGAGTAGCCGCCCCGAAGCCGGCCTCACCGTGACATAGCAAACAGTCGTCCGCGAGTATCCGGCTCGTGGTGTTGCTGCCCGAGTCCGACCAGCTACCGCTAACAGGCGGTTATCGATATCAACCGGCAGATCTATGAATCCACCGAGCGCGCGCCATTGTCAAGTCCACTTTCCGACTATTTGCTGAGTACCGATCACTCCTAACAGCTTGTTGGCGCTGCAGCTACCGGCATTGCGGTTTGGACTGCAGTCGGGCGATCGGTAAAGGTGTTGTCGCCCAACTGGCCAGCCGAGTTCCATCCCCACGCTGCGACAGTGCCGCCAGTGAGTAGGGCGACAGAGTGCCCAACACCTCCGGTCGCCTCGACAACACCCGCAAGCACGGATGGTCCGCCGCCAATGTTGTAAACGTGGACAGCATTAGGCCTGAAAGTCGTCGTGTTGTCGCCGAGCTGGCCGTGGCTGTTGTCACCCCAATTCCACAAAGAGGTGTCGTTATCTATGGTCAGGGTCGTATTGAAGCTGGCTCCAACAGCTGTCTGATTGGCAAGGGGTGCCGTATTCCCTGAGTTATTGACGAGAATCGGGAATAGCGACTGTGGTTGATTTCCAGTGCCCCAAGCGGTGACGGTGTGGTCGGAGTTCAGCGCGTCGGCGCCATTTGACCGAGCTGCGATAGCGAGAACGCCGCCCAAGTTGCCGACATTGTTAAGGCCGTGAACTCTAATCGGCGTCCAGCTCTGCACGCCGACGCCGCTACGATTGTCCCCTAACTGTCCTGCTGAATCGTCGCCCCACGCGTACACATTGCCTGAGGCGTCAACGGCGAGTGAAAAACTATCGCCGGCCGCAATTGCGACGATGCCCGTCAGGAATCCGTTGCCACCTACTCCCAGCACTTCGCTGGCGCCATAGCCATTCGCCACTCGACCGTTGCCGAGCTGCCCGGAACTGTTGAGGCCCCATGCCCACACCGACCCATCGGACCGCCTAATGGCAAGCGTGTGGTCGTTGTGGGAGGCGATACTGCTAATCCCAGTTAGAGGCTGCCCACCGCTTTGATCAACAACAACTTGAACCGGGCTGTTCTGATTCGTGCCCGATGTGTCCTGATTGCCAAGCTCTCCATCTAAGTTGTATCCCCAAGCCCAAACGGACCCGTCGGATGCGCGTAAAGCAACAGAGTGGTACTGCCCAGCTGCCACCGACGATATTCCGGTCAACACTCCAAGGCCAAACTGACCGTACACCTGAACCGGCGTGTCTTGATTCGGTATCACACCGTGCCCAAGCTGTCCGTTGCCATCAGCCCCCCATGCCCAGACTGTTCCATCCGATCCCACCGCGAGAGAGTGGTAATAGCCAGCGGCGATATCGGTGGTCATGCAGCTCGGTTTGCCTCGAGTGCTCACTGAAAAATTCTTGGTTGTCCATCCAGCGGCGTTCCCGCCAGGTGCGCTGGTCAATGCATTGGTGGCCCACAGGGTGTGGGCATTCTGCGGATCCGGGCTAATCGCCGAATAGTCACCCCAACGGCATGGCGGACCGTACGGTGCGTAACAGCTGAAGTCATTCTCCGCACTCGGGCTGCTGCCAATCGTGGGCACTGCAACTGCGTCCATCTGTCCGAGCGGAGTGGAGCTCAGCCTGCTCTGCACCACAATCGAGACCAGCTGTGACGAGCTAGACACGTTGTACGTGAGTCCGGCCTCGTTTCCATCGATCGTCGGGCTTATCGCAGCATTGAAGTTGGCAACAAAAATGCTGGTGAAGGTGTCGCCAACTTGACGTGCCGCGTGTGTCGCTGGGATTGTCGCTGGGATAAGTTCATACCAGCGAACCTCAGCAGGAGTATTGCCGAGCCCGACCGTATGTTGCGTCCAGATCGCAATGTTGTTTGAAGCATCGGGGTCTGGTCGTGACACCGCCTGCGTAAGACGCGCGTCACCGGTATCCAACTGATTGGGGCCACCCGCTTGTGTCGCCGGGGCAGGAACTTGATAGTTAGGCACGGTCGCCGCACCATCGGACATCCACGAAGGCGATCCGTTTCTCCCATAGGTTATGTGCCAGATATTGAGCGAAGGGCTAAACGGCAGATCCGTCGGGTCGTGAGCAGAAACTATGTAAGTGCTCGTCCCTGAATCGGTGGTGTTCGAGGGTACTGGTGCGAATGCAGGCGTGTTGGTGGTATCCAGATTCTTGAGGTGGCTCTTGCGGGTCCCGGCCACCGAAGTTGCGGTAGGCTGTGTGCACGTTGTGACACCCGTTCCGGGTTTCTTCCATTCAACTACCGACGCTGTCACGAACGTGGCGGAGCCGCCACTCGGAAGATCGAATAGGTTGGCACCCATGACCAGCGCAGTTGAGTCGTGACCCATCTTCGGAGCGTCGTACCAATCGCTAGTACCGCCCCAATTGAAATGGCACCAGCCGTTGGCCAGATCAGTTGGATCGCTGGTCTTTGACCAGCCGAAATATACGTAGTTCTGGCCCGGGTCCTTGCTCATTGCGACGTACAGCCAGCGCCCAGCCTGTTGATCCCATTCGATCTGGGGATCTGAGATGCCATTCGGCGTAGGTCGGAATGGAAACTGACCGTTCATGAAATCAGCGAAGCTCATTGGCGTCCCAACACGATTCAGGTTCCGGTCGTATACGGCTACTAGACTATTTACTGCCTCGACGTAGTTATTCGGCCCGATAGCTCCGGTCGAGTCGGAAGGCGCGTTCATTCCGTTCTCATCGGCGGCCGTAAGGCCACCCTGGTTTAGCGTTCCTACAACTGCGGCTTGCCTGGTCGCGGACGGGCGCTGCAAACCGCGGCGAGTCGCCTTCGCCTGCGCCTGCAACAGCGCGATCGCTGCGGCGGACTTGCTGCGAGCCAACGCGTTCGCATCGAATGGTTGGGGGCGCGAGGCATTTTGCACGGCACTTGGAGCTTTCGACGTCTCGACTTGAACTGCGGATCGCGCCGGCCATCCTTGTGCAACTACAGAAGTCGCGCCTTCGACGGTGACGACGAGGGCAAGAAGGCACGCCAAAGCAATGCGCGTGGCTATCATGGAAAACTCCCCATCCGAACCGAATCGAGTCCTTCGACGGCAGCTCTCAAGGCTGGCCGCGGACGGGCGCAATATACTGTTAATTAACCGTTATGTCAATTGTGCGAACTAGGTTTGTCGTGAAGTCAACGGTCCTTGCCTGTTTGATGGTTTCCCTTGCCTGTGGCAACCTAGGGAGAAGCGGCTCTTCTACTGAGCACGTCAGTGGCGTAGTTCATATGGGACCCCAGTGCGGGATGCTTATCCAGGGATCTCCGTGTCCGGACGCCGCCTGGGTAGGCGGCAATGTTTCGTTTACCTCGGCCTCAGCCACGACCTCAACTAGGACGGATTCGCAGGGACGTTTCGACGTGTGGCTAGCACCCGGCACCTACGCCATTGCGCTTACAGGCATAGATCCCCGTCATGGCGATACTCGCCTTATCCAGTCACATTCAGGACCGACCTCTCTTCAGGTAACGTCAGGACAGACGATTCAGCTTGACTTCCGTATTCCCACTGGAATTCAGTAAAGCGGACCATGTCCTCAGCGATCAAGGCTGATCTCGTTCGCGGGCTGACAAACCATTGCAACTGATAGCGCAGGCTTATCGCGAGCCAATCGCCGTCGCGCTTCCGGGTGATCTTCGGCGCGACGAATCGACGGGCCCGGGTCGCGTCAGCCGGCCGCGCGTGCTCATGAGCACGGACTGCTCTAGCGAATTAGATGGGAAGCGGTGACCGTGACGAAGCCGATGGCGGCTACAACCATGATCAGTACGAGTCGCCCGAGCGGTGGCGGATTGGCGATCGCTCTGACGGCGATTACAGACAGGACGAGAGCCGATATGGCGATGAGCAGGGTTGCAGAGCCACCAATGATTAGAGTGAGGTCGGAGCGACTGACGCCGATGATGGCGACAATCGCTCCGATAATTGCTACAAGGCCGCTTACTACGACGTGGACGCGCGTGACAGAACTTAAGCGGCCGCTAGGTCGGTCCATCTAATAGCCTTGCGAACCTTGCTCGAAGAGGCGGCCGACTCGCCCGGCGGCAGACCGTCTACTAGGCCGCAACCCAGCGCCGCGATGGGTTCCGATTCGCCAATCGGGCCCTCGGTTGGGAGCTGTGTGGCCTTCCAGAACATCACAGTCAATGTCAACGCCGCGCGTCCGCTGGAGTCGGCTGGTCACTGCGATGGCGGTTCCAGCGACTCCACGACACGGTCGAGTCGGTCCGCAGCTTGCGCGGTCGGTTCGGCTACGTTCCCCGGTTCTCAGGGCGCGTCCGGAGACAATCGAACGGCCGCCTACGGCTTTGTTAGCACTCATTGGTTATCGCAATCGGTAGCGAACTGCTGTCAATTGCTGTCAGCGGTCGGCGTTGCCCGCTGACAGGCCGGCGTTTTCGAACTCAGAATTTGGCTCCGGGACAGGGACTCGAACCCTGAACCTTGCGGTTAACAGATCGGTGCGGCCAATTCAAGACCAGCCATCGGAGTTCGCCACGTGCCGCTGAATGCCGTCTACTATCGCCGCTTGCCACCGGCGTTGCTGTACGACAAAGGTTCTCCGACCGCCCAGACGACGCCCCTACTCTCCACGGTCTTGAAGACCAGATGCCCGTGACGGCCGGCCCGCTCAACGCTGTCTGGTGCCGCCTGCGCGCATGCGATGCGCCCGGGTCCATAATCGCGGCGGGCCGTCATGTCTGCGTTACGGGGCTCACCGGCGACAACGGACTTCCTCAGCTTGCTGTCGCCTGCCGCACGCGAACGGCTGTCGAGCACATCGCGGCGCGTCGACTATCCGGCTGGCTCCATCCTGTACCGGCCTGGCGAGGGTGAGCGCGTTGTGGTCGTCACCCGCGGAATCGTGCGGATCTACTTCCAGGACCCCGAGGGCAGGCAGGCGACGGTGTTGTTCGGCCACCCAGGCTCGATGCTGGGCGTGGTCAACGTGTTTGGCGAGATTCCGTACGTTTTCGGCCAGGCCGTCGTCCGCGCCTCAGCCATCGAGATCGACCACCGCGTCCTTCGCGACCTCGTCAACCGCGACCTACCCACGGCCACGGCGGTCGCGGGCTACCTCGCCACGCGGCTCCGAAAGACCATGGAGCTCGTGGGCCTGCGTACGATCGGATCGATCCGCGAGCGCCTGGCCTATGACCTGCTCGACCGCGCATCGCGCGAGCAGCTCGAGACGGGGCGGCTCATCGTCGAAGCCAGCCAGGCCGAGTTGGCCGATTCGATAGGCACGGCGCGCGAGGTTGCCGCCCGAGAGCTGGCGGTGCTCCGATCAGAGGGGATAATCACCACGCTGCGGGGCATGGTGCGGATCGATAGCCCCACCCGCCTTGCCAACATCGTCCGCGACTTCGAGATCTGAATCGCCTTTCGTGATTTGAGTCGCAGCATCGACGGAGTTCACCGCAGGATGGAGGCCACTCCCGCCGTTGTGAAGACCGCCGGTCGCGGCGCTAGCGTCTTGAATGCTGAGCTGAACAGGCCAGACGGAGCACCGCCGGTCATGGTCACACCCGAGCTAGAAGCCGAATATCGAAAGCTCATGAATCAACTAGGCCTCAATGAAGTTCCACGCCTGTCGCAAGATCTCAGATCGACGCTGCAGGATCGTAGCCAACCGCCCCAACGGTGCAGCCGCCGCAATCCGACAACAGTCCACTAGCGATATCGATCTCGCACGCATGCCAGCCCGCAAGCGTGAGGTGCTTCGCCGTGCGCTCACGGGCCTTACCGCCCGGCGGATCGGGTAAGAGCTCTTCGTCACGGAACCTACGGTCGAGACGCACCTCGCCCACGCTTACGGCAACCTTGGGGTGCGGTCGAGGCTCGAGCTAATGACACGCCTCGCTGAACAGCCACGTCCAGGCGACTGACCAGGTGGTTTGGCCAAAACACGCACCTGACCGATGAGTTCTGCGACGCCGAGCTCGTAACTATTGATAGCGGGTGCCAATCGAAGGCAACTGGTCCCCGTGCGGAAGTAGGTGAGCTGATGCGCGAAGCGTTGGGATCGACCAGTTCCTCCGTGGTCGCCGATTGACTCGGCATCAAACGAATAGGTCCCACCTAGGTCCCTCTATAGGTCGCTCCTAGGTACTTCTGCTGATGCCAGCGGATCGACCTGCCTTCAGGATCAGCCATGACTTGGCCGACAGCGTTCCGGCGCGGCGAGCGACGCGAGAGGACGAACCGAAGGAGGCGGTTCAGAGATTAGGCAGTCCTAGGGAAGCTCGGGCCAACTGCCCCGCCCTGGCGTGGGCAATAGGAGGTACTGATCCACGATGAGAGATCACTGTCAAGCTGCGTGGCACAGATTCGGAGTGTTGGCGGTCGGTTTAATGACCACATTGCTATTAACCGTCGGCTTGAACGCTCCGGTTACCGCGTCGGGAGTCGGAATCACCCAGACCATGAACTTCGGTTTCGAGTATTACTACGGACTGAACAAGTGCGTAGATACTGCGAACGGAAGCAATAACACCTTTGCCACAACATGGACTTGCTACGCCGGAGACGAGCATCAGAACTGGTCTGGTCTCGCGGTGGACTGGGGAAACGGGACCAAGGGCTTCTACAACCCGTACTTCAACAAGTGCCTTCGGGTTCAGTTTCTCCCTTACAACGGTATTTACGAGTATCCCTGCACCGGTGACTCATTCGAGCAGTGGGCGGTGACCCACGTTGGCGGAAGCACGTATGTACTCCGGAATATTGGTCAGAACAAGTGCCTGGATGTCGGTAATACCACCAACGGCTCGCACATCGGCGTCTATCCGTGTAATGGCGGCTACTACCAAGAGTGGCTCATTCTGTACATCACCTAACTCGGTCACCTTCGTGCCGGCCCAGATCACTGGGCCGGCATCAGAGGGTGTCTCGACCGGGCTTCAGCACTCGTCAACAACTGCGCGAAATGCGACCTATTGGGCTTGGACAGATAACGTGCAGGAGTCGGACAGTGAACTAGCCGTCTAGGGCGAGGCTCTCGTCCTTTTCGGCCGGTTGGCGTCACCCAGGCCGGCGGCGCATTGCGGCGGGCGTGCGTGCAGCTACTTGGTGCGCTGCGTTGGATCGCCGAGGTCGTCCGCGCGTGCAAGGGATTTGTCTAATCCCTTCCACGTGATCTCGGAATCGCCCAAGGCCGTCCTTAGATTGGAGGGCGCTGTGGCCGAGTGGCATCTCGGGCCCGGAACGGTGATCGACCGTTTCGAGGTCAATGAATACCTACGACCCTGCCCGGCCGGCGGCGAGTACGAAGGCTACGACCGCACGCTTCACCATTTCGTGACGATCGCAGTTCTGCGCGCTCTCACGTCAACCGACGACCGCCGGAGATTCGCATCAGCGGCGCCCCGAATGGCGGCCCTTCGCCACGCATCTATCGCCCCGGTTGCCGGTTTCGGGCAGAGCGAGGAAATCCCTTACGTCGTGTATGACTGCGAAGGCCGCAGCTCGCTCGACGACGCAGTAAGAGGGCGCGGAATGCCGGACGAGCCGGCGCTTCAGTTGCTGGCCAAGGTCGCCGACGCGGTTGATACCGCGCATCAAAGAGGCTTTGTCCACGGCGACCTCAGCCCCTTGACCATCGTCCTGGACCCGCGCGGAGAACCGCTGGTCGTCGGCCTGGGCCTCGCGCCGCTCATGACCCGACGCCAGGAGGGCGCTGCGTTCACGCCCGACCCCGCGTCGACCGCCTACATTGCGCCCGAAGAGGTCCAGCGGGGAGAGATCACGCCCGCGTCGGATCGTTACTCCTTCGCCGCGACGGCGTATGAGGTGCTGACCGGCTCGGTCCCACCCGCCGCGCCCGCCGCGAAGGAAAACCTGGGGCCGGCCACCGCGCGCGTGTTCCGCACAGGACTGGCGCCGGCCGGCGAAGCGCGGTGGCCGAGCTGCACCGCCATGGTCGACGCGCTCACCGCCGCGAGGCGGGAAGATATGGCCGCCGCCCACGCCGGCCCGTCGGCCGCCGGCTGGCTGATCGCGGGCATCGCGATCCTCGCGATCGCCATCGGCGTGTTGCTGTGGGCGACCAGCCGCCCGGCGGCGCCGGCACCGGCGGTCTCGCTGTCCGACAGCACCATCGAGCAAGGTCAGAGCCTGCTCGTTTCGGGAAGCGGACTCCCGGCCAACCAGGTCGGGACCGTCGGGCTCGAGAGCACCCCGGAACAGATAGGCGCTTTCCAGGCAGATCAGAACGGGAACACCAACGTGCGGGTGACGATCCCCGCCGACGCGACCCCTGGCGGCCACGTCATCAGCCTGTGCTGGAACGGGGCCTGCCCCGCCAGCGCCAAGGTGACCGTGACAGAGAGCGCTGCCTCCCCCACGCCGTCCCCGTCGCCGAGCGCGAGTCCGAGCCCTTCACCCTCCCCGAGCCCGACGCCAAGCGCGTCGCCGACACCAAGTCGAAGCCCGGCACCGGCCGCGTCGGCGTCCTGAACTCTTTCTTGGTCAGCCGGCCGCGTGGCTCGCCATCGAATCACTCAGGAACAGCGCGGTACCCGACAGGGCTTCCACGATCCGCGCGTCGTCCTGGCTGAAGGGCCGGTCGGCCTTGCGCAGCATTGTGATCACGCGTCGGTGGCCGCCCGCACTTCCGATCGGCACCGAGAGGCCGTGCTTCATCCGGCTGACCGCCCGATTGATGCGCGCCGGCAGCCTGGGCGATCCCAGATCCGACGTCTCCTGGGGGGCCCCCGTCTTGAGGGATCTCGAAACGAACTGGCCGGTAAGGGGAAATCGCTCGCCAAGCCTGGCCGGCAGCCCATCGACCGCGTAAGCGGCGTGGACGACGAAGACGGGACCATCGATCGAGAGGATCGCGGCGCCGTCGGCGTTGAGGATGGTGCACAGCTGCTGGAGAAAACGCGTCGCCAGCGTGCGCACGCTGCGAGACTCCCGGAGCACCGACGCGGCCGCGGCCATGGCGTTGATCCGTGTCACGTCGCGTGCCATGTCCATGCGCGCGTGCAGGAGATCGCTGGCGGCACGCAATCGCGGCACGAGACGTTCGACGACGACCCCCGCGTTCTGCGAAGGGGCTTCGGACGATCGCCGCGACCACGCTACGAACCCCAGCGGCCGCCTGCGGCTGAAACGAACGACAGCGATCACGTGCCGCTCGCCGGCGACGGACATCGTCGTCTCTGTCGGTCCTCCGGCCGGCCTGGCCGCACGCACGATGCGGCGAAACTCGCGAGCGAACGCCCGCCGGCGCCGGAAAGACTCCAGCGCCGCCACGGAATATGCGACCGTCAGCGAGCCTGTGCGAGCGCCGGTCACCGCGACCGCCGCGGGGACACCGGCCAGCAGGATCGCCAGGCTTCCAGCGCCACGCTGGGCAAGCTGGCGAGGGGTCGCGGATTCGTCCAACCTCGGGCCGAGCAGCGACTCGGAAAGCCGGTCATGCGACAGCGAGTCGCGAGGTGCTTCGTCCACCACGATGAGGACGGCTGCCACGCGCCGAGCGGAGGACAGAAGCGGCTGGCATGCGACGTTGTAGCGGCGGGCGCGCTGCGGCGAATCAGCTAGGGTCACGTCCTTCAGTACCTCGGTCGTCTTCTTGGCTGTCGAATCCTGGAGCGCCAGCAACAGCTTCGTCCGCGGCAGAAGATCCTGGACCGGCCGGCCTGTGAACACCCGAGGAGCCACCCCCAAGATCTGAGCGAGCCGGAGGTTCGAGTAAACGATTCGCGGGTCGGGTCCCACGCTTGCGACCGCGACCCCGAAAGGCAGCTGATCGACGAGCTCCTGCAGCGCGTCAGGCGGGGCTTCACGGCCCTCGACGGCTTCGCCGGCGACGGCGTCCGCCACCAGCGCCGGCGAGCTTGCGACCAGCGGCTCGAACATCTGCGTGCCGACCAGGGCCAGGCGGGCGTGGTCGGTGCCGACCGTCCACGATCGAAACGAGTAAAGACGCGGACCGGATACGGTGGCCATGTTGAGCTCCCAACCGTCGACGGCCCGTGCCCGCGGCCGGAAGAGGAGCACGGCCTTGGCCCGGTCGAACGGATCGACCAGGTCGGCAAACAGACGGCCGCGAAGCTGCTGACGGGGAACCCCGAACTGCATCGCCGCCATCACGTTCGCCTCCACGATCTTGCCGTGAGCGTCCAGGAGGAATACGAGATGGGGCAGGACGTCGACCATGCCGTGCCAGATTCCCTCGTATCTGGGCAGCCGTCTCGCCCGGCCTGTCTCGGGACGTGCGGCCCGGCGATCGATCGCCTGCGAGCCGCTGGCGGTCTGAAACGCCACCCTCAGCGACAGACCGTCGCGCTCGACCGCACGCTTGACATCTCGGAGCAGCTCCACGTCCTCGGCGCGGTACCGCCTCTGACCGGATGCCGTTCGGACCGGCCTGACGATTCCATGCCGCCGCTCCCAGGCGCGCACGGTGTGCGGCGACACACCCAAAAGGGTGGCGACCTCGCCCACGGTGTAAAGTGCCGGCTCCATTCCCCGTCCTCTCCAACCATTGAATTCGGGCCCTGCCGAGCGTGAGCCACAGCTTCGGCCTTGTCGCGGCCCGTGTCATCCGGGCCCGCTACTCAGTTTTGCGAACGCCAGGTACTCATTTAGTGTTTGCTCAAGGCCTTTGCTTGTCAGGAGGCGCGGGCATCGATATGATGCCTGCCTGGCTGGGCGGTACGCGTTGCCCGAGGTGACCGCGCAAAGCGGGCATGACGTTGATCCCGCGCGCTTCGACCGGCTGTTCCGGCCGCACGGGCTGGCCGGCACCTCCCTGGCGGCACCGATGGCCGCCCTCTTCGCCGCCGTGCTGGTTCTGGTCTTCTGGCTCGAGTTGGCCACCCCCGATGCCGTCCTGATGGTGTTCGGACTGCCGCCGCTCCTGGCCGCGATGTGGCTGCTTCCGGGCCGCCTCGCGTGGGCGATAGGGCTCATCTCAGCGGCGGCGTTCATCGGGGCATCCGTGGCCGAGGTCAAGGCGCGACCGACCGAGATCTCCATCTGCATAGCCACGCTCGGCATGGCGGTGGCCGCCAGGTGGTACGCGGGCGAGGTCTGGGAGCTGATGCACAGGCAAGCTCGTCCGAGCGCGCCGTCACCACCCGAGGCCGCCGACCCGTCCGCTGATCTGAGTCTTTTGACGCGGCGCGAGTTCGAGGTCGCGCTGCTCGCGTCGGGTGGCCAGACCTCGCGTGAGATCGCCACGGTCCTGCACATCAGCGAACGCACCGTGGAGAATCACATCGGCAACGTCTATTCGAAGCTGGGGATCAGCTCCAGGCGCGAGCTGATCAAGCGGGCCGCAAGGCTGTCCCGCTGACGTCGCCGGCTCTCAAGGCGTCGCGCCGCGATGATCGAGGGCGTAGTCGAGATTGACCGCCGCGTTGATCATCGAAAGGTGGCTGAACGCCTGCGGAAAGTTGCCCAGCTGCTCGCCCGTCAGTCCGATCTCCTCCGAGAACAGGCCGAGGTGATTGGCGTACGTCATCATCTTGTCGAACACCAGGCGCGCGTCATCGATCCTTCCCGAGCGGGTCAACGCATCGATGTACCAGAACGTGCAGATGGAGAACGTGCCCTCGCTGCCTTGCAGGCCGTCGGGTGATGCGGCCGGGTCGTAGCGATAGACCAGGCTGTCCGACACGAGCTCGCGATCGATCGCCCTCAACGTTGACTGCCACATCGGATCAGCCGCTGACACGAAACCAAGCGACGGCATGAGCAGAACCGACGCGTCGAGCACGTCGGTGGCGTAGTGCTGCACGAACGCCTGCTTTTGAGGGTTCCAGCCGCGTTCGTGGAGTTGGTCGTAGATCTGGTCCCGCTGCGTCGCCAACCGGTTGATGTCCGCCGGTAGACCGAGATCCGTCGCGATCCGCACCATGCGGTCGAGCGCGACCCACGACATCATCCGCCCGTAGGTGAAATGCTGGCGGCCTCCACGCGTCTCCCAGATCCCCTCGTCCGGCCGGTCCCAGTTGTTGGTCAACCACTCGCTGATCTGGCGCAAATGCGTCCAGCCCGGGTGGCCCACACGAAGACCGCGGCGGTGCGCCTGGTAGATCGAATCCATGGCTTCGCCGTAAATGTCGAGCTGCAGCTGATCCGCCGCCCCGTTTCCGATCCGCACCGGTCGGGAGCCACGGTAGCCTTCGAGGTGCGGCAGCACTTCTTCGGAGAGGTCCGAGGAGCCGTCGACCCGATACATGATCTTGAGCGGCCCGGAATCGGCGCCGGCGTGCTCGATCACCCGGTCGTTGAGCCACCTCAGGAAGGCGGCGGCCTCTTCCTCGTAGCCAAGGCCGAGCATCGCGTGGATCGAGAACGACCCATCCCGAACCCATGTGAACCGGTAGTCCCAGTTCCGTGCTCCGCCCAGCTGCTCGGGCAACCCGGCGGTTGGTGCCGCGATAAGCGCTCCGGTGGGAGCGTAGGTCATCAGTCGCAGCGTCATCGCCGAGCGGTCGACGTACTCGCGCCACCGACCGGCGTACGTCGACTTGCGCAGCCAACCCTGCCAGTGGGCGATCGTCTTCTGCGCGGCCGCGAGGACCTCCGCAGGCTCGGGCGCTTTCGGCATGGTGCGGGGGCCCGCGTCGAGAACCACGCCGGTCGCCTGTCCCTGGTTCAACGTCAGCTGCGCGCGGACGTCGTCACCGTCGCGCTCGAGCTTGATCGGCGTGTGCAGGGTGACGTAGGTGCCGCCGCCTGAGAAGATCGCACCGCCGTCCATCACCTCCAGCTGCTGGGCAGCACGACCGTAGTCGAACCGCGGCGCGCACCGAATCGCAAACCGCATCGTGCCGCGTACGGTCCGCATGACCCTGAAGATGCGGTGGCGGTCAGACACACGCTGCGGATCGTCAATGGGCATGAAATCGATGAGCTCACCGACGCCGTCGGCTGTCATGAACCGCGTGACGAGGACGGCGGACGATGGAAAGTAGAGCTGCTTGGTGGCGCTCGGCACCGCCGATCTGATCTGGAATGCGCCGCCGCGCTTGCGGTCGAGAATCGAGGCGAAGATGCTTGGCGAGTCGAAGCGAGGACAGCAAAACCAATCGATCTCGCCGTCCGTGCTGATCAGCGCCGCGGTCTGGAGATCGCCGATGAGACCGTGGTTCGCGATCTCCGGATAAGCCGAGACCTGGGTGTCGCTCGCGGTTCGTGTCATCTCTTCGATGGTCATCGCCTGGCCTCCAACGCTCTAAATGGATTTCCCCTCACGCCACCTGGCGCCTCCCCGCCTCGCTAGCCTGCGGTTGCGGCGTGGACGCCGGCAGCAGCAGGGCGGCGCCAAGCCCGACCAGGGCGAAGCCGCCCATCACCAGGAGCGCGTACCCGTACGTCGTTCCGGACACCGCCTCGACAAGCACCGATCCGACGATCGCCGTACCAAGCGACGAACCAAGGTTGGAGACGCTTCGGGATAGGCCCGAGATCTCGCCCTGCTGCTTTTCCGGGAAGGCGGACTGGACCACGTTGGCCGACGCCGTCAGCATCACCCCGACACCGATCCCGATGACCAGCAAGCCCGGCGCCAGGCTCAGGGGCCGCGACACCGCCGCGCCGATGACCACGAGCAGGCCGATGCCGAGCACGAAGACCGCGAACCCGAAACGGATCAAGAAGCGCTGGCTGCGGTTGCGGGCCATGCGCCCGGCGAATGCGGAGGCGATCAAGATGCCGACCGTGGCCGGGCTCAGGATCAGACCGGTCTGGACCGCGCTCTTCTTGCCGATGGTCTGGAGGTACACCGAGACCACGAAGAACGTGCCCTGCATGATCAGCCACTGCACGTTCTGGGTGACCAGGCCCAGGTTGGCGGTCCGATTCCGAAACAGGTTGATCGAGATGAGTGGCTCGCGGCCTGCGCGCTCCCGCCGCGCCGCGTACCAGAAGTAGATCGCGAGGATGATCACTCCGATCGCCACCAGCACCCATACGGGCGAGATGCCTCCCTTGTGGATGAGGACCGTGCCGCCGATGGCGAAGTCCTTGCTCGCCACAAGCCACCCATAGGTCCCGGACTGGAGGACACCAAGGACGATGAAGAACAGCGCGGCCGCGTTCAGCACCGCCCCCAACACGTCGAAGGTCGGCCGCGGGCCCTCGGCTGCCTTGTCGTGGATGCGCCGGCTGAGCACGATGATTCCCGCCACCACCAGCACCTGGAGCACGAAGGAAGCCCGCCAGCTCAAGAGGCTCGTGATCAATCCGCCGATCAACGGCCCGGTGGCGGAGCCTACGCCCGCAGAGGCGCTGATGACCGCCAGCCCCTTGGCCCGCGCGGTCAACGTGGGCGCGTAGACGGTGACGAGGATGTAGATGGGCGGGATCATCAGCGCCGAGCCGACGCCTTCCAGCAGCGAGTAGCCGGCGTACAGCGCGGGAAGGCCCTGCGACAGCGTCGCGATCAAACCGCCCACGCCGTACACGAGCAGCCCGAGCCGGAAGCAGAGTCGCCGCCCCCAGATGTCGGAGAGCTTGCTGCCCGGGATCATCAGCGCGGCCATGGTCAGGGTGAAGAGGGTGATTGCCGTCTGGACGCCCCTGACGTCTGTGCTCAGGTCTTTGGCGATCGCGCTGACGGAGACGTTCATCGTGGTGGCGGCGTAGGCGGCGATGAACTGGGCGAGTGCGAGCGGAAGCAGCATCTTCCGCGGATCGATCGCCTCCAGCGCCGAGCCGCTGGAGATCGTGCCTTCGATCGCCGCCGCGCTAGATTGCATCGCGGGCCAGCGGGCAGGTCATGCAATGGCCTCCGCCGCGGCCCTTGCCGAGCTCGAATCCCGCGATCGGGATGACCTCGATTCCCGCTTCTCGCATCTTGGCGATCGTGTGGGTGTTTCGCTCATATGTGACGACGACGCCCGGCTCGATCGCGACGGTGTTGTTGGCGTCGTCCCACTGCTCGCGCTCGGCCTGGTACTTGTTGCCGCCGGTCTCGACGACGTTCAGCTTCTTGACCCCGAGCGCGTCGGCCACCGCTGACAGCAGGTCCTTCTCGGGCGCGACGTCGAGACCGCCATTGCCGCGCGACGGCCGCAGGCTGATCGCCTTCACGCTGTCGACGACTTCGGGAAACACCGTCACCGTGTCTTCGCTCAGCATCGTCAGGACGGTGTCGAGGTGCATGTGCGCGCGATCCTTGGTCATGACGGCCGTGATCACGCGATTCGCGGCTCCGTCCTCGAACAGCTGCAGCGCCAGCTCTTCTATCATGCGCGCCGTCGTTCTCTCGCTCATGCCGACCAGAACCGTTCCGCGCCCGATCGGCTGGACGTCGCCGCCCTCCATCGCCGCCGGGCCGAACGTCTCAGTGCTCATGGACTCCGCGCCATCCCGGGCCACGTGGGGATACCAGAACCGCCAGCCGTCGTCCTTGAACATCGGGTGGTAGCGGTAGATGGTGAGGACGTTGAGCGACTCGCGCCGGCGTGCCGGCCAGTACATGGGGTTGACGGTCACGCCGTTGTAGACCCACGCCGACGAGTCGCGCATGAACAGCGTGTTCGGCAGCGGTGGCAGCACGAACTGGTCGTCGTCTTCGAGGGCGGCGGCGATCGCCGAGTGCCGTTGCAGACGGCGCCAGTTCGGGTCGAGCTCGCCGATCGTGATCCCGCCGATCAGGTGCTTCGCCAGCACGTCAGGTGGCAATTCGTCGAGCATCACCCGTACGTCATCGACAAGCGCAGGGCCGACGGTGGAATGGTCGATGACCGCCTCGATCAGTTGCGTCTTGGCCAGCGGGCTCAAGGTGAGCGTCTTGGCCAGCAGATCTTCGACGTAATAGACCTCGACGCCGCGGTCGCGCAGGACGCGGACGAACTGGTCGTGCTCCCACTGGGCGCGCTCGACCCAGAGCACGTCGTCGAAGAGCAGCTCGTCATGGTTGCCCGGCGTCAGCCGCTCGAGGCTCAACCCCGGGCGGTGGACCATCACCTTGCGCAGCCGGCCGACCTCGGAGAAGACGCCGAATTCGCTCATCTGTTCAATCCATTCCCTTTTTGATTCGCAACGGTCGACTACTACGCAGCCTGGGAGACCTGGGTTCCGGCAATGCCCTCGACGATGTCCGTGATGTCCTCGAGCGCGCCGATCGCGGCGCGGCCGCCCGTCCGCGACGCGAAGCGGATCGCCGCCGCCACCTTCGGTGCCATCGAGCCGGCGGCGAAGTCGTTGATTAGAAGGTCCTCTGGAGTGGTCCAGCCGACCCGCTCCTGATCGGGCTTACCCCAGTGCAAGTAGACACCGTCGACGTCGGTGGCCAGGACCAGCAGGTCGGCGCCGACGTTCTCAGCCAAAAGGCAGCTCGCGAGGTCCTTGTCGATGACGGCCTCGACGCCGACGAGCCGGCCTCTGTCCTCGGGCGAATACATCGTGGGGATGCCGCCGCCGCCGGCGCAGATGACGATGACTCCGTGCTCCAACAACCACCTGACCGGGCGGATCTCGACTATCCGGCGTGGTTCCGGTGACGGGACGACCCGCCGCCATTTCCCCCCATCCCTTCGGAAGGTCCATTGTTTGGACTCGGCGACCTGACGTGCCTCGTCCTCTTCATAAACAGGACCCACGAATTTCACCGGGTTGTCGAACGCTCTGTCAGACGGGTCGACCTCGATCATCGTCAGCACCGTGGCGAGCGGCACCTCCACCGGAAGCACGTTTCCGAGCTCTTGCTCGATCATGTAGCCGATCATTCCCTCGGTCTCCGCACCGAGCACGTCGAGCGGATACGGATCGACCTCTGGATACGCCTCGGACTGAAGGGCGAGCAATCCCACCTGTGGTCCGTTGCCGTGAGCGACGACCAGGCGATGCTCCGACGCGAGCGGCGCGATCGCACGCGCGGCGCGCGCGACGTTCAGGCGCTGGACCGCGGCGGTCATGGGATCCGACCTCCGCAGAAGGGCGTTGCCCCCGAGCGCGATGACGATCGTGCTCAAGCAGCTTCCCCGATCGTCGCGACCATCACGGCCTTGATCGTGTGGAGGCGATTCTCGGCTTCGTCGAACACGACCGACCGGCCAGACTCGAAGACTTCGTTGGTGACCTCCAGGGCGTCGAGTCCGTAGTCGCGGTAGATCTCTGCGCCGACCTTCGTACCGCGGTCGTGAAAGGCCGGCAGGCAGTGCATGAACTTCACGCTGGGATTGCCGGTGTCGCGGACGACCGCGTCGTTCACCTGGTAGGGCTTGAGAAGCGCGATCCGGTCGTGCCACAGCGACTTGTCCTCTCCCATCGAGAGCCAGACGTCCGTGCAAAGGAAGTCCACCGCCCTGACACATGCCTTGATGTCTTCAGAGATGGTGAGGAAAGCCCCGGTCCTGTTCGCGATCTCGCGCGCGATCTCGACCATCGCCGCGGCCGGCTGCAGAGATCTCGGGGCGCAGATGCGGACGTCCATGCCGAGCTGGCATCCGGTGATCATCAGCGAGTTGCCGGTGTTGAACCGCGCGTCGCCAAGGAAGCAGAAAGAGATGTCCTCGAACGCCCGGCCGCTGTGCTCGCGCATTGTCAGCATGTCGGCGAGCATCTGGGTCGGGTGGAACTCGTCGCTCAGGCCGTTGTAGACGGGAACGCCCGCGTACCGCGCGAGCTCTTCGACGATCTCCTGCCCGAAGCCCCGGTACTCGATGGCGTCGTACATCCGACCAAGCACCCGGGCGGTGTCCCGGATCGACTCCTTGTATCCGATCTGCGAGCTGTCCGGGCCGAGGTACGTGACGTGGGCTCCCTCGTCGTAGGCGGCGACCTCGAACGCGCACCTTGTCCGGGTCGACGTCTTCTCGAACACGAGGGCGATGTTCTTGCCCACCATCCGCTGGCGAGCGGTTCGGGCCTTGCGCGCTGCTTTGAGCTCTGCCGCCAGGTCTATCAGCGCGCGTATTTCGTCAGGCTGGAAATCGAGCTCCTTGACAAAGCTGCGGCCATGAAGCGATCTGATGGTCGGGCGCGCGACTGCTGTCTCGACGGTCATTTGCTCACCTCTGCCTCAATCTATGGCTGCCACTCCGGGCAAGGTCTGGAGCGGCGCAGGTGATTAGACAAATGCTTGGGGTGCATCGCGCCGCGCTGCGCCGGCGGCACGCCCGGCGGTCAGCGATATTCGGGAACGGGCCCTGGCTCGACGAGGTGACCGCGCTGCGCGCGGTAGACCGGTATCCCGATCAGAAGCGCGACACCGGCGAGGATGAACGGCGCCCAGTAGCTGAAGGTGGTCTCGCCTGACGTGTTGCGGGAGTACCAGATGAACAGGATCGAGAAGACCAGAGCGAGGACGGCCACGATCCCGTCGCGCGCGAAGCGCGGCGTGTGGTACTTCTGGCGATCCGTCCAGCGCCATTTCAGCTGCGCCAGTGCGGAGAAGGCGTAAGGGATCGCTGCTGTGATGCCCGTCATCAGTACGAGCGTCGTGAATGCGTTGGCCCCGCTTGTGCCGAGGTAGTTGAGGATCATCGCGACCGATGCAAGCAGGGTCGAGGCGACGATGCCGAAGGCGGGCACGGACGAGCGCGACAGCTGCTTGAAGCGTGCCGGGAACAGGCCGTCCTTGGCCGCGGCCAGTGGCATCTCGGCGCAGATCATTGTCCAGCCGTTGAGAGCCCCGAGCCCGGAGATGATGACGACGATCGCCATCAGGTTGCCCCACAGCGTGCCGCCGAACATCGTGTCCACGGCGGCAGAGAAAGGCGCGCTCGTTTCTTTCAGGGTCGCGTTGGGCAGCACCCCGAAGATCACCACGAGGGACAGGACGTAGACGGCCGCGCAGGCAAGGGTCCCCAGGATGGTGGCCCTGGGCACGTTGCGGTCGGGATCCTTGACCTTGCCGGCCGCGACGGCCGCGGTCTCGACGCCGAGGTAACTGAAGAGCGCGATCGCCATGCCGCTGCCGATCGCGAGGGCCGCGCTCTGGCCGCTGACGTTCCAGGGTGTGAAGTGGGCCGTGTTGATGAAGAACAGGCCGACGAGCGACACGAACGCGAGCGCTCCGAACTTGAGGATCGTGGTGATGACCTGGATCGCGCCCATGTTCTGGACGCCCGACAGGTTGATGACGGCCGGGATCCACAGCCCGATCAGCACCAGGACGATGGAGAAGAGCGTGTTGTGGCTCTTGTTGATGAAGTGCTCGACGTAGAGGACCCATCCGACGGCGATCGCGGCGTTGCCCGCCCAGGCCGTGATCCAGTACGACCACGCGTTCATGAAGCCGATGCCGTTGCCAAAAGCGACGCGCGCGTACGCGTAAGGTCCACCGTCGGCGGGAAGGCGTCGAGACAGCGCGCTGAACATCACCGCCAGGGCCACGGCGCCGACCGTGGTCAGGCCCAGGGAGACGAGGGTGATGGGGCCGATGGGCGCGAGCGATGAGGGTAGGTTGAAGATGCCCACGCCGATGATGCTGCCCATGATCAGCGCCACGGCTGTGCCGAGACCGAACTGGCTGGCGCGCTCGTGAGCGGCGACGCTCGGAACCGCGGCGCCTGCGGCCTGACCGGGCAGCCTGTGCTCGCTCATCGACCTAAACCTATTCATGCCTCGGCCGTCGATGCCGGCGTCAGGAGGTCGGCCTAGACAAAAAGAGGCATCTCACCCCGCTCCTTCGACTCGCTCCCCCACCTCGGCGTGAGTGTGGATGCGATCGACGGTCATCAGCACGGCGACTGCGCGGGTCTCGGGCACGGCGTCGAGCAGCGCGCGCACCAGGAGTGTCGCCTGCGTGGAGATGATCACCCCTAGCAGCCCGAACATCCAGCCCCAGAAGATGAAGCTCAGGAACACGATCACCATCGGCAGCTCCACCGCGCGGCTGATGAACCGCGGCATAACGATGTTGTCCACGGCCGCATTCAGGATGATGCCGATCAAGAGCACCGCGAGCGCCGTGCCGAGGCCGAACTCGATGAAGGCCAGGACGACCGCGGGGAGGCACGCGATGATCAAGCCGATGTTGGGGATATAGCCGAGGGCGAAGGCCAGCATGCCCCAGAGCAGCGCGAAATCGATCCTGTACACCAGGAACAGAACCGTGAGCGTGGCCGCGCTAAAAAGGTTGCTCAGGGTCCGAATGCGGCCCTGGGTCTGAACCTGACGCAGGTAGTAGCCGAAGCGCCGATGGAAATCGCTTCCAGTCGGGATCACCCGCCGGAGGGAGCGCTCAAACGGCCGCTCGCTGCTCAGCATCAGGCAAAGCAGGAACAGGAAGAAGACGACGATCACAAGCCCCGAGAGGAGGCTGGTCAGCGCCGCGCCGACCAGCTGGATCAAGGCCTCGCTGCTCCGCGAGGCCGTCTCGACCACCGCCTGGTCGCTCGCCGGCTTGCGCTCGACCGCCGACATCGTCTGCTCCAGCCGGCTCGTCAACACGGCCTGGTATTCGGGGAGCTTCTGGCTGAACTCGGCGAGCTGTATCGAGACGATAAGCAGGAAACCGCCCAGCAGCGCGATCGCCAGCACGAGCACGCCCACGATCGACAGCCAGGTGGGCAAACCCGCCCGTTCCAGCCGGCGCACCAGGGGCGATATGACCACCGTCAGCATGAAGGCGAGGAACAGCGGCGCCACCACGTAGCTGGCGTAGCGAAGTCCGGCCATCACCACGACGACGCACGTCGCGACCGCCAGTCCGACGACGACTCCGGGGATGCGCTCAGCGCGCGAGGCCAGGCTCAGCTTTCTTGCGCCCTTACCGGTTCACTCGACGCTCGGCCGTCCGGGGGCCGGCTTCAAGGTGGCGGGGCCCGGCTCTTGCTCGCCGGCCTTGGGCACGCGCTCCACCCCGAGTCCGAGGAAACCGAACAGCAGAGCTATCAGAGGGTTGGCGATGTTGAAGAACGCGTACGGCAGGTACTCGATCGTCGGCACCCCGAGGACCCCGGTCATGTATGCGCCGCAGCTGTTCCACGGCACGAGGGGCGATGTGACCGTGCCAGAGTCTTCGACGGTGCGTGACAGCTGACGAGGCGCGAGGCCGTTGCGCGCGAATGCAGAGCGGTAAGCGCGGCTCGGCAACACGTCCGCCACGTACTGGTCGCCAGCGACGATGTTCAGGCCGAAGCAGGTGCCGATCACGGTTGCGATCAGCCAGCCCGACGACTTTGCCCGTCCGACGAGCGGCGAGATGAGGCGATCCAGGAACCCGGCAGCCTCCATGATGGCTGCGAAGCTGAGGGCGCCGAATATCAGCCAGACGGTGGTCAGCATGGAGGTCATTCCGCCGCCAGAGAACAGGGCGTTGATGTTCTCGTTGGCGGTCTTCAGGGTGACGCCTTCGCCGAGTGCCCGATACGACGCCTCGATCGCGTTGAGTACTACGTTCTGCTCCGGCTTGCCGACGAGGTGCTCGACGAGCTGCGGCTGCGTGAAAGGCGCGATGCCGCACGAAAACAGTGCGGTTCCGAAGATGGCGATGAACGGTGGGACGCGCAGCGCCGACAGGACAATCAGAAGCCCCAGCGGCAGCAAGCACCACGGCGAGATGTGGAACACTGCCGTCAGCTCCTTCTGGGCTTTCGCCACCGCATCTGCGGTCGAGCCGCCGCCGCCGTTGAGCCCCATGACGAGGAAGATGCCGAGCGCGAGGACAAACGCCGGCACGACGGTTCGGGCCATACCTCGGATGTGCTCCTGGACGGTCACGCCGCCGACGATCGAGGGCACGAGCACGGTCGTCTCCGAAAGCGGTGACATCTTGTCGCCGACGTAGGCGCCGGATATCACCGCTCCCGCCGCTGCTGGCGCGGGCACGTGAAGCACACCCGCGATGCCGACGAATGCGACGCCCAGCGTTCCGGCCGTGGTCCACGAACTCCCGGTCACCATGCCGACGACGGCGCAGATCAGCGCGACCGCGACGTAGAAGATCGTCGGATTCAACAGGCTCAGCCCGTACGAGACGACCGTGGGGATGGTCCCCGAGAGGTTCCATGACCCGATCAGCGCCCCAACGGCGAGGAGGATGAAGACCGCGCCGAGCGCCGACGTCACGCCCCCGATCGCCGCGTCGCGGACCGCGGCCACGGAGTATCCGTTCTTGAATGCCACCAGGCCGGCGAAGACCGCGCTCGTCATCAGCGCGATCTGCAACGGGCCTCCGGCCGAATCGACGCCGAACAGCACGATGGTCAGGACGATGAGCAGGATCAGGACGCAGACCGGGGCGATCGCGTCCAGCAGTGTCGGGGCTCGAGGAGCCCTCGGCTCCCCTACCTCCGCATCAGCCACCGGTTGCGACGGGTCGAGTCGGACGGCTCGGCACCGACTGAGCCGCCGACGGCTCCAACGTGTCCACTGACTGCGGCCTGCGGCGCAGGATGAACTTCCAGACCTCCGACAGCACGATGATCGAACCCCCGGCACCCAGGCACACCGCCCACTGGCTCAGGCTGAGGCTCGTGGTGTCCAGGAGGTTCTGGAAGAATCGGAGCTCCGTTGCAAGGATGATCGTGACTACCGAGAGGAACGTGCTCTTGATCAATGTCGGATTGCGAATGATCTGACCGCTGAACACCGACGAGCGCTCATCGGCGGCCGTAAGGCCGAGCACCAGGCAAAAGATCGAGAACGTGACCATGCCCATCGTCCGGGCGTGCTCGACATTCGACATGGTGCTGTCGACATAGATCACGGTGAGAGTGGCTATCCCGCCCCAGAGGCCGACGGCCATGAGCCGGATCGCTCGGTTGCGCGGCAGGATCGGGTCCTTGGCTGAACGTGGCTTGCGCGCCATCAGTCCCGGCGCGGGCTCGCCAAAGCCAAGACCGACGGCCTGGAAGACATTGACGGTGAAGTTGATCCACAGCGTCTGCAGCGGCAGGAATGGCGTGCCGGTGGCGATGTTGAAGATGCCGGCGCCCAGAAACGTGAAGATGAAGGCGAACAGCGTCCCCATCTGGTAGCGGACGTAGCGCAGCAGGTTGTCGTAGATGGCACGACCAAGCTCGACCGCCCTGACGATGGTGGCGAAGTTGTCGTCGGTCAGGATCATCACCGCCGCCTCTTTCGACACCTCCGTGCCGGTGATGCCCATGGCGATGCCGATGTCCGCCCGCTTGAGCGCGGGCGCGTCGTTCACGCCGTCACCGGTCATCGCGACGACGTCGCCCCGCTTCTTCAAGACGTCGACCAGCCTGACCTTGTGCTCGGGCGCGACCCGAGCGATGACGCCGATGCCGTCGATCTCACGCACCGCCTCGTCGTCGCTCATGGCCGCGAACTCGGCTCCGGTGATCGCGCGTCCGGTGATCCCAAGCCGTCCGGCGATCGACCGTGCGGTCACGGCATGGTCGCCCGTGATCATCCGCACCTGGATGCCGGCCGCCTTTGCGCGCGCGATCGCGTCCGCCGCCTCCGTCCGTGGCGGGTCGACGATTCCCACGAGCGCAAGCAGCGTGACGCCCTGGATCCCGCCCAGGAGATCCCCATCCGGGTCAAAGCTCTTCGGGTCGAAATCCCGCCGCGCCGTGGCCATGACACGCAAGCCTTCCTTTGCAAGCTGCTCGTTCGCCGCCATGTACGGATCCCTCACGGCCTCGACCGGCACGGCGGCACCGTCGGCATTGAAGGCAAAAGCGGCCCGGTCCAGGAGTTGATCCGGTGCGCCCTTGATGTAGCAGCGGACGACCGGCTTGCCGTCTTCATCCGTCATGTTGTGGTAGCTCGCCATCAGCTTGTAGGCGGCGTCGAAGGGAACCGTTGCGATGCGCGGGTACGCCAAGCGGGTCTCCTGCGCGTCGATCCCGGCCTTTGCCGCCAGGACGACCATCGCGCCCTCGGTAGGGTCGCCGACGAGCTTGCCGTCGCGGACCTCCGCGTCCGAGGCAAGGACCATGGGCACCAGAAAGGTGTCCAGGGATGCGCCGTCCACGCCCGAGACGCGTGTGATCTTGCCTTCCGTGGAGTAGCCGGTGCCTTCGACGTGGTACTGCCGCCCGACGACATACATTCGCGCGGCGGTCATCTGGTTGAGGGTCAGCGTGCCCGTCTTGTCGGAGTTGATCGCGGTGGTCGAGCCCAGGGTTTCCACCGACCGCAGCCGCTTCATGATCGCGCCGGCATCGGCGAGAGTGGAGGTGCCGCGGGCCAGGATCGCGGTCACGACAGCCGGCAGTCCGGTTGGGATCGCCGAGACGGCGAACGCCACCGCGGTCAGGAAGAGGGTCGAGAACTCGTTCCCGCGAATGAGCCCCAGCCCGATGGAGACGATAAGCGCGGCCGCGGCGATGACCAGGATCTGTCGGGTCAACCTGTCCAGCTGCTTCGTGAGCGGTGTCGCCATCACCTGCTCGGACTGCAGCATGCCGGAGATCCGCCCCACCTCGGTGCCCATGCCGGTGGTCGTGACGAGGACCTGACCCGAGCCACGCGTCACCGCCGTGTTCATGTACGCCATGCACGTGCGGTCGCCGAGGGGCGCGTCGGCGTTGGCGACCGGCGACGTCGATTTCGCGCTGGGCGTGCTCTCGCCGGTCAGCGCCGACTCGTCGATCTCCAGCGCTGCCGCCGTGACCAGGCGGCCGTCAGCCGGTATGACGTCGCCGGCTTCGACGGCGACGAGGTCGCCCGGGACCAGGTCGGCGGCGTCCACCACCGCCATCGCGCCGCCGCGGCGGACCTTCACCTTGAGGACGAGCATCTTCTGCAGCGCGGCCACGCTCGCCTCGGCCTTGCCCTCCTGGTTCATCCCGAGAGCCGCGTTGAACACCGTCAGCGCGAGGAGGAGGACGCCGGCAGCGATCTGGCCCGGCAGGACGAGGCATACGCCGCCCGCGGCGAGGAGCACGATCTGCATCGGGTCGCGGTACTGCCGGGCGAACGCGCGCCACTTGGCTTCGGGCTTCGCTTCGGACAGGACGTTGCGGCCGAAGGCGGCGCGCCGCCGCGTCACCTCCTCCTCGGTCAGCCCGCTGCTGGGGTCGGTACCCTGGGCTTCGAGCGCCTGCCCGACGCTCAGGACGTGCCACGACGTCGACGCGACGGTCGCGCCCGGAGCTTGCGGATCGTCCTGGCGCGAGGGAACTTCGGCTGCGGTGTCCATGGCCTGATTTGATCCCCATCCGTCGTGCGCGGCGCGCGGCCGGGACGCGCACGCTGGACAGAAAGGTGGACATCAGAAACTGTCTAATCGTGGCGCTCACTCGTCTTCCGAGGCAACCCGCGGCGGCTACCGTCCGCCTTAGTGATTGCCCGGGATTGCCCCGTTTGGGAGGCGTTGAGAATTGAGTGACAAGAAGCTGGTGCTCGCGATCTTCGACACGGAGAGCGCTGCCGACTCCGCGGTGGGGTCGCTCAAGCAGTGGGACAAGGAGGACAAGAAGATCCACATGAGGGCGGTCGGCGTCCTCGCGCTCGACGACAAGGGCCAGCTCAAGACCCACAAGGTCGGCAGCCGCAGCACGCGCAAGGGCGCCGCGATCGGCACGGTGCTTGCCGTGGTCACGCCGATCGGCCTGGCCGCCGGCGTCGTGGGAGGCGGCCTGGCCGGCGCGCTGCATCGCAAGGGTCTCGGCCTCGACGAGGACTACCGAGACATGATCGCCAACGAGCTCCTGGACGGCAAGGCCGCAGTCGGCGTCCTGGTCGAGCCGGACAACGCCGAGCAGGTGATGCGGTGGATGGTGAAGCTGGGCGGCAGGCCCGAGGCACACACATTGTCGGCCGAGGCCCTCACCGAGATCCAGAAGGAGGCTGCCGCCGCTGAGCACGCGACGCCCCCGGCGGCGTAAGCGAGCGGTGTGACCTAGGCGGCCGAGGCCGCGGCCGTCGCGTTCACGCCTCTGCCTTCGAGGATCCGCCAGTAGGCGGACTCATAGTCGTCGACCATGCGCCAGGTCGAAAACCGGTCCAGCGCCCATCGCCTGCAGTCCGCGCGGTCGATGGCGTCGAGCCCGGCGATCGCTCGCACCATGTCGTCATCGGTCTCGGCGAAGTATCCGTGCACCCCGTGTCGCATGATCTCGGGGAGCGCACCCCTGGCCCGGGTGATGATGGGCGTGCCGGCCGCGAGCGATTCGACGAATGAGAGGCCAAACGGCTCCTCCCATTCGATGGGCATGAGCAGCGCCATCGCACCTTCGAGAAGCTCCACCTTCTGTGCCTCGGTGACCTCCCCGAGCCACTCGACCAGCGGGTGGCCGAGCAGCGGCTCGACCTCGGTGTCGTGGTACGGCTGTGAAGCCGGACCAACCCTCGCGCCGATCTTGATCGGCACGCCGGCGCGGATCGCGATCCGGATCGCCGTCGCAAGGCCCTTCTCGGGCGAGCTGCGACCGACGAACGCGAGGTAGCCTCCGTCGCCCGCGCCCAGACGGTAGGTGCCGCCCAGGTCGAGGCCGTGATGGATGGTCGCCACCCAGTTCAGCGCGAGGTCGGACACCGGTCGCATCTGCGACTCGCTGATGGATATGACCGGGTGATCGGGATGGGCCGCAAACATCAAACGGATCGAGTCGGGGTCGAGCTTCCCGTGCATCGTCGACACGGATGGAGTCTCTAGCTGGTCTACCAGGAGCCAGTGGAGGAAATCGACGTGCCAGTGGATGATGTCGAAGTTCGCGGCGTTGCGAGCGACGGTCTCTACCTGCGCGAGCTCGTAAGGAAAGGCCTCGTAATGTCCCAGCCCCCAGAGCGGGCGCGGCGCGACTGACCACAGCCGCGCCGCCGTAAAGGAGGTTGATGCCGCAAACAGGGTGACGTCGTGACCTCTTCGCACGAGCTCCGAGGTGAGCTCGGCGACGATGCGTTCGGTGCCGCCGTAGCGCTCGGGCGGAACGCGCACGAAGGGAGGGGCGACCTGCGCGATGCGCAGCCGCGGACGAAGTCCATTGATCCCTCGCTTGCCCGATTCCGGCTCGCTCAGGATGCCCTTCCCGCCGCGCTGGAGGGAGGCGCCGGCGATGCGGTCCTCACGGTGCCGAGCACGGTCGCCTCGAGAGGCTGGATGTCAACTTCGATGGTTCCGCGGCCATAGGCATCCGCCCGTCCCCACGCCCCGGGAATGTCGAGGATCTCGAGCCAGCCGGTTCCCATCGGTAGCTTGGCGTCGACCAGAAGCCTGCCGTCGACGGGCTCCATTCCCATGATGGAGCGCAGCAGGAGGAGTGGCGCGCCGGTCGCCCACGCCTGAGGGCTGCAGGCGGTCGGGTACTCGACCGGATACCGAGTCAGCTCCCTCTTGTAGCCCGCGAACGCCTCGGGCAGCCGGCCGTCGAAGAACACGGCCGCCTGGAGGATGCCGGCGGCGATGCGGGCGGCCTCTCTGCGAAAGCCGTACCGGGACAACCCCCACGCGATGATCGAGTTGTCATGCGGCCAGACGGTGCCCAGGTGGTAGCCGATCGGGTTGTAGCCGCCCTCGCCCTCGGCCATCGTCCGCACGCCCCAACCGGAGAACAACGCATCGCTCATCAGCAGCTCGGCGCAGCGGGCGGCCCTGTCCTCGGGCACGATTCCGCTCCACAGGAGATGGCCGATATTCGAGGTGACGGAGTCGACCAGGCGGCCATCGCCGTCGATGGCGAGCGCGTAGCAGGCCCGGTCAGGCAGCCAGTAGTCGCGGTTGAACCTCTCCTTGAGCTCCGCCGCGGATTGCTCGAGCTTCGAGGCCAGCTCGGAGTCGTTCCAGACCTCGCGCGCCAGGCGCGCGCCACGCACCCTTGCGTCGTATGCGTAACCCTGGATCTCGCACGTCGAGCGCGGCAGCTTGGAGTTGGACCCGTCGGAGAACAGGATCGAGTTCCACGAGTCCTTCCAGCACTGGTTGTCGAGGCCGGTCTCCATCGCCCGCATGTAGTCGATGTAGCCGTCGCCGTTGTGATCGCCGAACTGCTCGATCCAGGCGAGCGCCGCCCGGGCCTCGACCTCGAGGTCGCGGACGATCTTCTTGTCGCCGGTCCACCGTGAGTACTCGTCGAGCAGCACGATGAACAGGGGCGTGGCGTCGGCCGCCCCGTAGTACGGGGAGTGAGGGCGTTCCTCGAACGCCGTCAGCTCGCCGTAGCGCAGCTCGTGCAGGATCTTGCCGGGCTCCTCGTCGCGGAACGGGTCGACGCGAGTTCCCTGCCAGCGCGCGAGCGCCTGGAGAGTCGCCCGCGCGAGGTCGGGAACGAACGGCAGCGCCTGAAAGCTCGTGAGGATGCTGTCGCGACCGAAGATGCTCATGAACCACGGAAGGCCAGCGGCCGGCAGAGCGCCCTCGTCCACGGCGCGAGCGCGGAACCGAAGAGCCGCGAGGTCGACGAGGCTTCTCGTGTATATCCGGGACATCGGTTCCCAGTCGGCGCGCAGCGAGGGCGCTCCCTTCAGCCATTGCGTCAGGTCCTTGCCTCGCTGCGGGCGCTCGCCGTTGGCCGGCCGCTCGATGAGCCTGCCGAGCGAGATCTCGACGTCGACGCGGGTCTTCCATTCGCTGTGCGGATCGATCCTGATGTTGAACGTCAGGCCATCCCGCTCGAAATGCGCGGACGCGGTCGACGTGATGAATGTCTCCCGGTTGAACGTGCCGCGCTTGTAGCCGAGGATCAGGCGTGAGTCCTTGACCGTCTGGTACAGCTGGCCCTTCTTCGGTTGTGCATCCTTGACCTCGAAGAGATCGGCGAAGTCGGCCGCCGCCTCGAGCCTGACCGTCATCTCCTTGGGCTCGTTGCTCTCGTTGCGGATGACGATGTCCTCGGAGAACCCATCACCGACGGCGCGGGTGCGAATGATGCTCAGGTCCGCGTCGACGTAGATCGTGCCCGTGCCGGGCACGAGGAAGAACTGCGTCTCGTAGTAGCGCAGGTCGTCGGTCGAAAGCACGTTGGGCGTCACCCCGTCGACGGTCAGGATCCACTTCGAAAGGAATCGCGTGTCCCAAGCGAACAGTCCCTCCGGATCGCTCAGCGTCGCGCTGATGTTGCCGCCCCGGTCGCTGACGACAAACGTGTTGCCTTCGAGGATGCTGACGGTTCGGCCGGTCATGCGGGCACCGGGAACAGCCGGCGCACGTCGAGCGCGAACGCGAGGTCTCCTGTGCAGGTGATGCGACCCTGCAAGAACGCGGTGACGACGTTCTGCGAGCCTTCCGACATGGCGATGAAATCGGCGGGAGTGCATGTGATCACCACGTTTGGGTGCTCTGCCGTCTCGGCGAGCATCGGATTGCCGTGGTCGAGGTTGAGGTACCAGGTGCCGCCTCCGTCGGCGATGTCGAACTCGTAAACCCCGTTTCGGTCGCGCAGCGAGGCCACCTGCCCTTCCCCGGCGAGGTGGCGGAAGATCTCCGGAACTTTAGCGACATCACTCGCAATGCTCATTGGTCATCTCCAGCAAGTTCGGTAGGCGTCATTAGAAGTCCACCGCACGCATCGACAACGGTGTGGCGCGTCATTGATGGTGCGTCGACAAAGTCTTCGACCCCCGCCCATCGAATGATTCGTCTAGCGGGCTCCAGGCGAAAGGGAAGGGCCAGGGGCGCGCGCCAGACAATCGGAGGCGAACCTGATGACCACCGAGAACGCCCGTCGCACTCGCCCGCGCCGCCCACGACACAGCCAGCCGGCGGGCAACGACGCGGACGTGCTCACGTCGCTGGTGCGCCTGGGGATCGGCGCCTGCAGCCTCGGTGCCCAGGAGGTCCGAAAACGCCTTGTCGTCAGCGGTGCGGTGCGCCGCCCCCCGGGGCGTCGCACGCACGATGACGGGGCCGCCGCCCTGGCGTACGTGGGTGCGGGAATCGCGGTCGACTCCGTGAAAGCCGTCTCGCGCTGGATCGCCTTCGCCTCGGAGCGCGGGCGGCGTTCGGTTGCGCTGCTGGACTCGGCGAGTCATCTACCAGGCGTGCACATCGCCACGGTGATCGGCGCCCGCCCGATACGGCGGTACCGGTCGTGGATCTCCACCGAGCGCAGGCGGGGCCGGCTCGAGACCGAGCGAGGTCGCCGCATGGTCACCGTGTTGATCCGTGAAACGACGTCGCGATCGTTCAAGACCATCACCGATACCGCCGTCCAAGAGGTCGCTCACAGCCCAGAAGTTGCGGCGCTGGTCCGGTCGCAAAGCCAGGGGATGGCGACAGGAGCGATTCTGGAGGTGCGCTCGAGCAGTGAGGAAGCAGATGACCGTGTCGAGCGGCGGGTTCGATCATGGCTCCGGATCCACCGTGCGGACTCCGAGCCCGGGCCTCAACCATCCGGGCGTGGTTTCGACCCGGGCGACCGCGGGGCCTGACGGCAAGGCAGCGGAGGCCGGCGGTTCCGCTGGGTTCGTCAGCCGGTTTCTCGCCATGGCCATCGACCTTGCCGTCATCTCCGTGATGGCGCTGGCCGCGGGCGGGGCGGCGCAGCTCGTCCAGCTCCTTCTTCCAAAATGGATCTGGCTCACGACCGCGATTCCCGCTGTCGTCACCGTCGTGATCGCCGTCCTTCCGCTCGCCTACTTCTTGACCACAGGGACGGTGGCCGGACAGACCGTCGGGAAAGGCCTGATGGGACTTCACGTCGTCCGAATGGACGGCCGGCGCCTCGGTTTCGCGCGCACGCTGCTGCGCACGATCGCGTATCTCGTGTCCCTCGTCCCTCTCTTCGCCGGCTTCCTCTGGATTCTCGTCGATCGAGATCGGCGCGGCTGGCACGACCACATCGCGGGTTCGCGGGTCGTGTTCGACCACCGACCTGGGGTGGGCCGATGAGCGAGGTGTCGCTGCGCGGGACCGGTGAAGAGAGCGGTGCGCGGCGATTGTTTCGCGGCGGGTTCGCCGTCGAGCTCACGGAAGGCTTCCTGCTCGCGCTCGTGGCGGTGCTCACTGCGTGGAGCGGCTACCAGGCCGCGCTCCTGAACACGGACTCCGCGGTCAGCTACGGGACGGCGCAGTCGCTTCGATCCCAGTCGCAGGCGGCCTCGACGCTCGCCGGGCAGCAGATGCTGTACGACGCGACGACGTTCTCGACCTGGTTGCTCGCCGCCGACTCGGGCAATCAACAGTTGATGCAGTTCATCGAGCGCAGGTTTCGCCCCGAATTCAAAGTCGCCTTCAACGCCTGGATGGCGACCGATCCCCTCCACAATCCCGCCGCCCCCTCCGGCCCCGGCGCGATGCCCGAGTATCGCAACGCCAATCTCGACCGGTCGATTAGCCTCGACCGCTCCGCGGCCGCGGCATTCGATCGCGGCAACCATGAGCGCGACGTCTCCGACGAATACGTACGCGCCACGGTCCTGCTGGCGGTGGTGCTGTTTCTCACCGCCCTGAGCCAGCGCTTCGACATCTTCGCGGTGCGCGTCGGAATCCTGGTGACCGCCATAGTCGCGTTCGGCTTCAGCGCGTACACCATCGTGTCCGTTCATGGGTGACCGACTTCGGCGTCGCGAGGTCGAGCGAGCCAATGTCACGGCGAGCCGGCGCGGCTCCTGGAGGCCTCCGGCCGATCGGACGGACCCGGTCCTCCGCCTCGAGCATTTCGCGATGTCCCGCGATCGCGATGTGATGCCGCTTCGCTACGCCGAGATGGCGAGATCGCCGTTTGCGTTCAACCGCGGGTCCGACATCATCATGGCGTCAGACCTCGCGCTCGGTCCCATCTCCGGTCTACGGGCGCAGCTGTGCGGCGACGCGCATGTCTGCAACTTCGGCATCTTCCTGAACGCTGCGGATGCGGCCGTCTTCGACTTCCGCGACTTCGACGAGACACTGCCAGGACCTTGGGAATGGGACGTGGAGCGGTTGCTCGTCAGCCTTGAGGTGGCGGCCGGCGAGGGTCACGCCGGCGTCGCCGAGCGCCGACATATCGTTCGCGCAGCGGTCGATGCTTACGTCGGCGCGATGAGGATGTTCGCCGACGCGCCGTACCTGAAGGTTCTCTACAGCCGCGTGCCTCCCCCGGACGTGAAGCTCGCGGGCGGTGGATCCCCTCAAGACGCCATCGGATTGTCGCCACTCGACCGCCGCGCACGACACGCGCCCCGGATGCTGACGAGCCCACCGCAATTCAATCGCATCGAGGACCTCATGCCCGGTGACGAGGCGGCGCTCGTCTTCGGCCAGACGCTTGTCGACCTCGCCGCCTACGAGCGGACCCTCGGCGACGACCGGAAGTTCGTGCTCGACCGCTACGAGCTTCGCGACATGGCCACCGAGCTCGGGGAGCTTCCCGCCATCGGGCTTCATACCAACCTGCTGCTCATGGTCGAGAAGAAAACCGCCCGACCGCTGCTGCTGCAGCAGAGGGAGGCGAGGAAATCGATTCTCGAGGGGTTCGCGGGAAGGAGCCGGTATCCGCACTCAGGCCGCCGCGTCCTTGAGGGTATGCGGCTCATCAAGAGCGAGGTCGACGTGCTGCTCGGGGCCGTGCGCGCGCCGGCGACGGACGGACCCGTGCGCGATTACTACGTCAGGCAGCGGCCACGGCCGGCAGGGCCGTGGGAGCCCGAGCGCCTGGCGCCGGCCGAGCTGCGCGCCTTCGGTCAGGCGTGCGCCACGCTTCTCGCCCGGGCACACGCTCTTTCGGGCGAGAGGGTCGCGATCGCAAGCTATCTCGGTTCCGCGATCGATTTCAAGGACGCGATGGAGAACTTCGCTTCCTCGTACGCCGACCAGAACCTTCGCGACTACGAATCGTTCCTTTCCGCTGTCGAGCACGGACGCATCATCGTGCGCCGGGCGGCCTGAACCTGCTGCTCAGCCCGCGGCAGTCACGGCCTGCCGCGCGGGCCAGTGCACCGCGAGCGCGTAGATCATGAGCGCGTCGAACCCGACGACCAGGGTCGACCACCACGGGTAGAGCGGGATCGAAGCCATGTGCACCAGGGCACTGAGGCTCACGAGGACGAGGCCGAACCAACGCGCCCACGAGCGGCCGGAGAAGATCGCGTAGGCCGCGCTCATCTCGAGAACGCCAACACCCATCCAGATGCCCGACCACAGGACGAGGTTGCCGAAGATAGGCAGCCCGCTGAAATAGGACGACCGAAACAGCGCGATCAACCCCTCGAAGATGTTCCACATGCCGGTGAAGAACATCAACAGACCGGCGAACACCAGCCATCCGTTGGGCTCGTAGTCATAGTCCGCGTACGCGGCTCCACCGTAGTAGGGATCAACCATGGCGGTCGGCTGGATATAGGACATCGTCTGATTCTCTCCTTCAGTAATTGGCCACGGTCAGACGCCGGTGACCGCGGACCCACAGAAACGCCGTCGTGGCGGCAGCCGCGGCGAACGCTGCCACCAGAACACTCACGTTGCGGCCTCTACCACTACGCATGTTTCGCGGGACATGACGCACCAGCGAGCCAGGCGTGGAAAACCTCATCGGTGGACTCCTTTGGACGCACGGAGGTCACGAGCCTGGGGATGACCGGGCCCATGGCCTCGCGCGCCAGAACGACAGTGGCCGGATTTCTCAGGCAGCTGCAGCGCCCTCGCCATGGAGTGCCTTTTGAAGCTCGGCCTCGGCCGACTCGGACAGAGAGGACTTCAGCACGGTGCCGCCGTACTTGCTCAGCGCGGCGACCGCCTTGTCAGGCGTGGCCCTCTGGATGACCAGAAAAAGGGCGGACGTTCCGGGTTTGACCATGTCCTTGACCTGGTCCTGGAAATCCTTGTCGATGCCGCTCTTCTCGATCTTCCCCATGAGCGCGCCCAGGCCGGCACCCACGGCCACGCCAAGCACGGGAACGAAGAACAGCAGCCCAAACAGCAGGCCCCAGAACATTCCCCAGCTAGCGCCGCCCGCGACGGGATTGTGATTGGTCGTGACGTGGTATTTCCCGCTCGAGTCCCGGACGATCACCGCGATAGCGTCGGGCTCGATGATCAGGTCTTTAGCGAGCCGCTCCGCCTCCTGGGCGGCAGAAGCCGCAGTGGCCTCATCCGGATAACCGATCGCAACGAGCTGTGCCAAATTCTCACCTCCACAATCTCGCGCCCATACAGGCGCTCTCGCGCTCAGGTTGCGGCCACCAGGCCCAAAGCGATCGCTGCCGCGCGCGGCGTCTAGACAAGACCCTCAACGACGCCGCCTGCATGCGAGCGCGGCGGGTCGAACCATGTGTCTAGGCGCACCGGTCACCGGCCGCGTCGGGAAACCGCGAGAGGCGCATACCTGACCAAAACGCCGGATATCAGCCGGTTTCACAAGGAGATCTATCGATGCCGTGCCTACTCGCTCTGTTCGGGGCCTTCTTTCCTCGTGTTGCGTTCCTCTTCTTCTGGATCGCAAGGCCGGTCTTCGTGTCCGAGGCCTTCGGAAGCTCGTGGCTCCTTCCGATCCTCGGCGTCGTTTTCCTGCCGTTCACGACGCTTGTCTACGTCCTCCTCTATCACCCGGGCGTGGGCGTGGTCAGCTTCGGGTGGTTTTGGGTTGGCCTGGCTTTCCTGATCGACCTCAGCCACTGGTTCGGCGCCTTCAGCCAGCGCCGCTACGTGACGGGGTATTACAGCCCCGGGCCTACGGCCTGAACAAGGGCGCTCGGCGACGCTTCTAAGAAAAGGACGATCTGGTTCCTACAACGAAGTTGGCGCGCACATAGCCGGCGCACGATGAGCGTGGATATTGCTTGCACCTGGAGGATGAGAACTTGAGCGAGATCTCTCGATCAACCGCAGTGCCCCAACCGTCGTCGACGGGCGCCCTTGCGGCGACCCGCACGAGCGGCTGGATCGTCTTCGCCGGAGTGATGATCGCGGTGACCGGCGCGCTCAACGCCATCGACGGGACGATCGCGTTGTACCGGACGCGATACTTCGCCGACCGCTTCATCATCGGCAACCTCCGGGACTGGGCGCTCGTATTCGTAGCTCTGGGCGCGCTCCAGATCGTGGCCGGCCTTTCGATTCTCTCGCGACAGGGCTGGGCGCGCTGGTTTGGCCTGGCGATGGTGTCGATCAATGCCTTTCTGCAGCTGTACGCGATCAGCTCGTATCCGTTCTACGCGATCCTGATCATCGCCTACGACATCGCGGTGTTCTATGCGCTCAGCGTGAGGTGGCAGAAGAAGGCCGCATCGTCATGATCCGTCGGTGAGCAGCGCGGAGCAGGAGCGCGACAGCGCCACGATTGAAGCACTCCTGATCGAAGCCGACCGCCGCAACCTCGTCGATGGTGTTGTCAGGGAATTCAGGTCTCTGCACCACCGCAATGTGGTGCGGCTGATCGACGTCATCGTCGTGGCGCGCGGGGCCGATGGGACGATCGAGTCGCAAGGGTCGACCGAGCTTGCCAGTGATGAAGTGCGCGAACTCCAGTCAACGCTCACGCGCACGCTCGGCTTTCGCGTCGGCAACCAGGACTTCGGCCCGAACATGCACTGGCAGGGCGAGTCTGTCCTGCTCGGCGTCGAGGACGTCAACTTCATGGCTGACCAGCTCCGACCGGGGCAGGCCGCGCTCGCGGTCGTCTTCGAGCACCGATGGTCGACCCGCCTTGACACGATGATCCACCGTAAGGGCGTGACGATCGTCGAAGACGACATGATCACGACCGCGCGGCTCGCGGAAGCTGAAGAGCAGGGCCACCGATGAGCGCTCCGCGGGCCGTCTGAACTTTTGTCGAGTCGCCCGCGGTTCTAGGGCGGCAATCGCCGGATCTCTCGATACGGTGGAGGCGTTGGCCAACGGGGCACGGAGTCAAGACAACCACGAACCAGAGAAATCGAGGCACCCCCGTCACTCGGCGCTAGCAGTCGGGATAGTCGCGCTCGGGCTTCTCGGTCTGACAGGTGCGGTGGCTGTTGCGAGTTCCGGTTCTGACAACCGCACCGGGCCAGGGGCGCAGACACCCTTGGCCTCCCCATCAGCGGCGACGTCGCTTACCCCAGCGGCGTCGCCCACTCCATCTCTCACCCCAGCGCCCGTGTTGCCCGCGGGCGCCGGTTCCTGGATCGTCAACGGCGCAACCCTGAAGGCGGGCGGGAAGATGGCCGCAGAATTGGACACCGGCGGCAACGCGTTCGCCGCGCAGGTGGCGGCAACCAAGGGATCGTGGACCGCCGACGTCTCCGTCACGGGCCAGGGTCCCGCGACGTTGAACGGAACCATCACGGGTCCCGGGCCGCGGATCGATGCGATGGTCAAAGCGTTCGGCTTTCCAATCGAGCTGCACGGGACGCCAGGCAAAGACCTTTCGGTGACCGTCGGACCGCGCTCCGCCGCGACGCCCGTCGCGTACACGCGGCCGGCCGGTGAGACGCTGGCGGCGGATGTAAGGGCTGACGCGCTCAACCCGACGGCCGCTCAGCTCGGCCAGGGGTGGATTCGTACCGTCGTCGTATTCACCGTCCTCGGCTGGCTTGCACTGCTCGTCGCGCCGGGTTTGCGCTCACGCGGCCGCGTCTCCATCCGATCGTCGCCGTGGAAACGGCTCGCGCTTGGCTTCATCCTCGTGCTGGACATTCCGCTCGCGATGGTGCTCATCCTGTTGCTTGGGGTACCGCTCGGCGTGTGGTGGCTCGGCATCGTCGGACTGGTGCTGTTCACCGCGCTCTGCGTTGTCGGCTATGCGTTCTCGGGCTTCCAGCTCGGGGCACTCGTGACCGATCGCGTGTGGGAGGGCAGACACGCGTGGCTTTTCGCGTTGCCCCTCGGCGTCGCCATGCTCGCCCTCATCGGTCTTTTGCCATATGTCGGACCGATATCGGTGCTCATCGCGATTGTCTACGGCATCGGCTCGATGATGTACGCGCCGGCGGAGCCTCTGCCGGCACGGCTTGGGCCCGCCGGTCAAGCGATCGTTGCGCCGGCCGCGGTGAGCCCCGCGCCGAGCAAACCGATCGTGGAGTGACGGCGCCATTTCCTCATCACCTCCACGACCATGTCAAAAAGTTGGTCTAGCATCCGGCGCTCTACTTTGATCGTGGGCACGCAGGCGATCGCCTAATCAAAGAGTGAGGTCCGGCGACCTTCCTCGCGAGCGATCTCAGAACTCCGGGCCTGCGGGTCCAAACGGGTTCAGCATCGGTGATGTGGCGGCGATGGTCGGCGTGTCGACCCATGTGATTCGTTCGTGGGAACGCAGGCTCTCGCTCGACCTGAACCACCGCACGCCGTCCAACCAGCGGCGGTACTGGATCGAGGACATCCACCGTTTCATGGCGATTCGACAGCTGCATGAACGGGGCGGCTTGCCACTCAGCGAGTCCGCCGCGCGCGCGGGTGAGATGGCCGAGACGCCGATCGAGTCACACCAGATCGATGCCGGGGCGCTTGGCAGCTTCTGGGCAGGCCTTATCTACGCGCTGCGCGACATTGTGCTCGTGATCGATGGGGCCGGGCGCGTGACCGCTGTCAACGACGCGGCCCGGGCAACGCTCAACGTGCGGCTGGGGGCGCCTCTGATACGCCTCGCGCCGCTCGGCTGGAGGTCCGCTTACCAATCGATCAGCCGTCAACGCCCGCGGACCGAGCCCACGGTCGTCGCGATGCGCGGGCGCGCCGGCACGATCTTCGTCGACGCCCGCATCGAGCCGATCGGTACGCGGCCGGATGGCCCCATGGTCTTCGTTGGCGTCCCAATCGGCACTCACGCCGCGGCGCAGCGGACCGTCGCAAACGTCGCTGCGGCGCATGGCTAACGCTCGCCAGGCGCACGTCTTCACCGCGAGGGCACGCCGGCAGCAAGAGCTGAACCGGCTCATGGACGCAATGTCGCGGGGCCTGACCGACCAGATCGAGTGGATCGTGCGCGACGCGCTTGCGACGTCCGGGTCGATGGTTCACGTCGTGAGCCACCTGGTTGACGCCGCACGCCAGGAGACCGAAGACATGTGGTATCGCGGCGAGCTCGGGATCGTCCAGCAGACCCGAATGGTCCACGAGCTCGAGAAGGTGGTCGCCGGCATCGCGAGCGAGATGCCACGACCGATGCGCGGCGACCGAACCTGCGTGATCGCGCCGGGCCACGAGCCCGCCGCGGTCATCGCGCGCGCACTCCTCGAGGAGGTCGGCTGGAAGGTCCGCGCCGTCGGTCTCGAGGCTCTCACGCACGTTGCGGCCGACCTGCCGCATGGGCATCGGCGTCTGGTCGTGATCGTCGGTGGCTCCGCCGTAGCCAGGCGTGAGCTCAAACCGCTGGTCGCCGAGTTGAAGAGCTCTGGAGCCCGGTTGCTGGTCGTCGTTCCAGACCAGTGGGCCAGCGCCGGCGGGTGGCATCAGCTGCACGCCGACGAGTACGCGGGGAACGCGCACACGCTCCTTCTCGCCGCCGGGAAGTTGTTCTCGGCGAGCAGTACATTCTCCATCAGCGAGGTCGCCGCGACCCTTCGCGTCTCGCCTCACGCCATCCGTGCCTGGGAGCGCCGTTACAAGCTCCCGGTTCCAGACCGCGACGCAGGGCAGCGCCGGTACACGGCGGAAGACATCCAGCTGCTGCTCCGGATCAGGCACGCTGCCACCATTCGCGGTCGGTCGCTGAAGCTCGCCGCCCTCGAGGCGCAGGGACTGATGATGGACGTCGGCACCGAAGTCATGGGCGCCTCGGCCGTCGCGGCCATCGAGACCGCGGGCCCTATGGGTCAACCGTGGCGGCGGGTCGCCGATGCCTTTCCGGAGATGCTCCTGCTGATCAACGAGCAGGGAACGATCATCGACTGCAACATCGCGGCGGCGCGAGCCCGCGACATGGTGCGCGAGAATCTGCGGGGCACGCAGTTCACCGACATGGTCGTCGACTACGACAGGGCGAAAGCAGCTCGCCTGTACCGCCCCAAACCCTCGAGTCGCGAAGGCTGGGAGCTGAGGCTGCGCCCGAGCCATGACGAGCTCACCGTCGCTTCGTTCGACAGTCGCGTCGTGGCCGGGAGGGGTGGCAGGTTGCTAGGGCTTAGAGGCCTTGCGATCATGCGCGAACACGTGGGCTAGGCGCAGCAAAGAACCACGTTGGCGCCACCACACATTAGAGGACGCGCGCGACCTCGCCGAGCAGGCGCCGGCTACCTTCTGACCGCCCTCACCAACCGGTTGACGTAAAGCACCGCGAACCGGGAGTCGGTGGCGACGAGGTCGATGCCGAGCTGCTGTCCCAGCGCGGGCGACCGGCTGAAGGCGGCCCCACCCGCGAGCACACGGATACCCGCCGCCTTGAGGGCGTTGACCGTCGCCGCCAGCTCCGCGCGCGCCCGCCGGGACACGAACGTCGCCGAGATGCCGACGACCCTCCGCTTGTCCTGAACCGCGTGCTCGATGAGCTCCACGCCATCGACCCCAACCCTGACGTCGACGTTCCAACCCACCTCGGCGAACGACGCCGCGAGCAGCCGCAAGCCAAGGTCATGCTCCTCTGGAGCAAGCGTTGCGAGCAGGATGGTCGGCGGACCAAGCGGGGCATCGCGCAGCGGCGGAGCTGGGAGCGCCGCGAGCGCTGCCTCGATCGCGAGGTAGACGGCGTACTCGTCGCTGACCGTGGCGTCTCCTCCATGCCATCGCTCTTCGATGTGCTGTTGCGCAGCGTGGAAGAGATCACTGAACAGGCGTGTCCGAGACTCCGTCTGGGCCAGAAACACCAGGGCAAGCTCGGTCGCATGGACGAAGTCGCGTGAGAGCGCCGCGCTGACGAATTCCCTGATCGGCGGGCGCCGAGACCGTGGCGAAGAACGGATGAAAAGTGAGCGACTGTTTAGTTGCGGATCGAGGGCCATGCCAGTACCTCGGCGGCTAGCGGATCACCCCACCTTCCCTCTCTCGTGTAAATGTTAACCAAGTCTTTGTGGCCACACAACGCCTGAACAATTCGCAAGACTTGTTAAGAACCATTGCTGAAAACATCCGCCGCCGGCGCGCCCAGACCCCCGTCCGGGCCGGAAAGGAGGTCCAGGTGATGAGCCTTGACGACGACCTCCAGCTTGCTATGGGCGGCCAGCTTGAGCGAGAGGTTGCGAATGTGCGTGCGGACGGTCTGGTATGAGATCGAGAGCAGTCCGGCGATGCGGTGACTCGGCACGCCCTGCGCGAGCAGGCTGAGGACTTCGACTTCGCGCCTGGTGAGACGTTTCGTCGGGTCCTCGCGCAGCCGTCGCTTGCGCAGCAGGGACGAAATGGTGTGGGAGTCGATCAGCATCATCCCGTTGGCGGCGCGGCGCACAGTCGTCGCGGCCTTTGCGATACCGTCTGACTCCGAGATCACGGCGGTTGCGCCTGCCTCGATCGCGTTGAGCATCGTGCTTTCGGCTCCAATCCGAACCAGCGCGATGACCGCCGTCCTCGGGGTTGACCGCCGGATGCTCGATGCAACCTCGACGGCCGATGGGACATTGACACGAAAGTCGATGATCGCGACATCCGACCGCGGTACCGCGACTCCCCGCGCCGACACCGCTGCGCAGTCGAACCGTCCCACCACGACCATGTCCGGCTGATCGTTCACCAGGATCTCGAGCGCGTCGCCGATGAGCTGGTGGCTCTGGACGATGAGCACGTGGATGAGGTCGCCCACGCGAAGCCGCTCCGCCGGCGCCCTACGGGCGATGTCGACGGCGACCGTCACCGCTCGCGCAACACCCCGAAATTCACCCTGTGACGCACGATGTCTAATCCTGTGTCGAAAGACCAGGGCATCTTCTCGCGCCTAGAGCGGTTATTAGACCGATCCTTGACTTGCGCTTACACGGCCCGGCTATCGCGGCAATCGCAGGGAACCGGAGGCGATGAGGCGCAGAGCAGAGATGGCAAATACACCGAACTGGGTCGCTTTGGATAGGCTGGACGACTCGGCCTTCGACGCGGACGTCCTCATCGTGGAGGACGACGCCGCGATCGCCGACATGTACGCGCTCCAGCTGCGCATGGCCGGGATTCGCGTCCGAGTGGCTGCTTCGGGCGAGTCGGCCGTCGTCTCGGCGCGAAGGAACGCCGGGTACAAGGTGATCGTTCTCGACCTCGAGCTGCCTGGGATGAGCGGATGGACCACGCTCGACGAGCTGCGTCACGTTGCCGGGACGGCCGACGTGCCGGTGATCGTCCTATCCAATACCAACGTCGACCTGGAGGATGTCGCAAGCCACGGTGCGGCCGAATGGCACGCGAAGTACAGGACGACGCCCAGCCAGCTGGTGGACTACGTGCGGCGGGTGCGGCTCACGGCCGCGTGACGCCATGGGGGGAGTGAGATGACTCCGCGAGGGGAAGCGACGTGGGAATCGAGAGCCAGGCCCTAAAGGAGCATTTTGCGGCAGACGCAGTATTACAGCATCGGCGAGGTTGCAGCGCTGCTTGGGGTGTCGCCGCATGCCATTAGGGCTTGGGAACGCCGGTACGGCATGCTCAGGCCTGAGCGCGGGCCCAATCACCAGCGACGTTATACCGCCGAGGACATCGAATTCCTTGGCGACGTCAGACGGACGGCCGACATCAACGGTACGTCCTTGCGCCTCGCCCTCGAAATTGTCAACGGCTCGCGCGATCTGTCCGTGGCCTCGAGCTCGTCGGGGCGGCCCAGGCTCGTCGACATCGACATCGGCGACAACCCGACCCCATCGGACATGTGGCGGGCGCTCGGCGATACGGTGCCGTTTCTCCTCATGCTCCTGGACACTGAAGGCGCCGTCGTCGAGGCCAACATCGCGGTCGCCCGGCTCCTCGGCACCGTGCGGCAGCGGGTCACCGGGCGTAAGTTCATCGCGCTTGTAGATCCCTTCGACCGGGTCAAGGCTTCGATGCTGTACCGGCCGCAATTCCGCGCGGTGTCGTCGTGGGAGCTGAACCTCTCCATGAAAGCCGGCCCAAAGTTGTTCTCCTTCAACTCCTGGCCCGTCCTCATCGGTGGCAAGAGCTACCTCGCGATCATGGGCACGGAGATGTTCATGCACCGCGACGACACCGCGCTGGCCGCGAGCTTTCGCGGTATGTCTGCAGGCGGACTGAATACGTTGCAGGGGTTGTTCGACAGCCTGCCGGTCGGCGTGGCGGTGGCCACCGTAGGTCGGGAGCCGCGAATCGTCTACTCGAACCTGAGCCTCAACCAGCAGCTGCGGCTCCCCGCACGCCGTCTCCTGGGCCTCCGCGTATCCGACGTGCTCGGGCCGGAGCTCGTGAAGGACGTCCTGCGCACCAATTCGCGGGCAAGGATCACATCCACCACATTGGCCGTGAAAGGCAGCCTCCGCACCGTGACAGTGCGGCCGATGTGGTCGCCAAACGGCACCGTCACGAGCTGGCTGATCGTCGTCATGACCGAAGCGTCGGCTAACGATGCAGGACCCGCAGAAACCTCCACGCATGCGATCGGTCGCTGAGGGAGCGCAGCAAGGGCTCCTGGATGTCGAAGATTCGATCGATGAGATCGGGGATCGATGCTGCGTCGGGGTTGCGCACACCCTCGTCTTCTAGCGCACGCGCGACCAGAGGCGAGACGTGCACCTCATCGCGCAGGTTCAGCTCTTCGAGCTGGCCGAGCAGGCTGTCGAGTCGCTGCAGGCGGACGCGCGGGCCGTCATGTCGAAATGACTCAACTCTCACATCAGGCAACGTAACGTCCGCTTCGCATGGATCTGAAGGGTCTGCGCGAATACTTCGACAAACAATTGGACGGTCACGTTGGACTCGATCTTTGACGTGGACGGCCCAGGTTCGCCACAACCACCGCGATCACGGTGACCAGGTAGAGCTGACCGATCAGAGCCTCGCTCACGGCCATAGCCCGGGCCATCGCCGATCCCGGCGTCAGGTCTCCGTACCCGACCGTGCATAGCGTTATGAAACTGAAGTAGGTGTACTGACCGGAATTGGCGTCAGCGAGCTGGGCAAAGAAGCGTGCGCCCGTGAGCAGGCTGAGAATCGAGTCGAACACCGCAAAGAAAAGCCCCAGCACCAGGTACACGGAGATCGCCGCGAGGATCGTCTGCACGTTCACATAGAAGCTCCGGCGCACTCGGAGCCCGATCGTGACCGGGATCGCCATCAACAGCATCCCGTCCACGATCGCGGCGGCCAGCCGCGCCGCGTCGTACGGCAAACTCGCAAGCACCACCGATAGGAGGGCGGCAACCGTGACGGCGATCGTGAGGACGGCCGTGGTCCGAATTGCCGCCCGCGCGACCATCAGCGCAGCCCCCTCGCAGGCGCTCACCACGATGAAGGCCCAACGCGCAGGCGAGGCGACGATGGTTACGGTGATCGCCAGGGCCAGCAGTCCCGCGACCACTCCATAGCGCGCCTCTGTCGAGATCGTGAGGTGCGCCGGCGATATCCGCGGTAATCGGGGAAGGCTGCAGCTCATGGCACCACGCGAAACGAACGGGCGCCACGCCGTCTCAGCCGGCGAGTACCTTCGCCTTCTGCGCCTCGAACTCGGCCAGCGTAAGTACGCCCTGGTCCCTCAGCGCCGCGAGCTCCTTCAGCTGGGTGATCTTCTCCTCTTGCGACGGAGAGGCAGGCGCCGGCACCGCGTACACGACCTCTTGGGGAGCTTGCTGGGCTTGTTGCGCGTCCTGCCCCGCCCAGCGCGAGGCTTGACGCCGTGACACCCGGTTGGAAACGGCCGTCGCGGTGCCCACGACGGCGGCGGTTCGAGCGACGCCTCGGACAAGACCTGGCATTTGACCTCTCTCCTTCTTCGACTAGCGCTGCGCCGACGCGGCCTCGGCGGCGTCGAGTGCAGCGACCAGCGATTGGACCGGAATCCGTCCGTTGGCGACCAGCATCGCGCCGCCCCGCCGCAGCGCGGTCGCCAGGGGCGCCGCCCAGCGATTCTCGTAGACGATCATGCCCGCCGTGCTTCCGGTCTCGACGACATCGGCGACGGCTCGCAGATCGTCGTCGTCGACGATCCCCGACGACGCGCCCTCGAACACATTGAGGACCTCGCTGTCCTTGCTTCCCCGCTCGGACACGTCGAGACGAAGGAACGAACCCTCCGGCAGCTTCTTGATGAAGACCAGGTCGAGTATGCGGACGATGCCGCGGTCGACGAGGTCGACGAGCAACGGCAGGCCTTCCCCGTTCATGCGCCCACCCGGAAACTCGACGACCATGTAGTCGACGGGTCCCATTTCCCTCATGTCAATCGACAATTCGCCCTCCTAGGCGTCCCGCGAACAATCGGTCATACGCGCCACACGGCTTTGCATTGTTCGCAGACCCGCATCGAGAACCCTAAGATGAATGCACAGGAGCGGCACCCGCATTCCGGGCACCGCGGCGCGGAGTGGTCGAGCAGCGCGAATGCGAAGCAGGCGAAAGCTGCTGTAAGGGCCAAACCGACCGTCATCACGACGCGTGCTCCACCAGTTCGGAAGTTACGACCCGACAGCCCGATCCCCCGTTCTCGCGGCTCGACAACTTCGACGGAACGTTGGACGGCAACCGATCTCGGCCCGAGATTGTCGAACGATTTGTCGGCGTTCTCGCCGTCATCGAGCGGGGGACGTCGCCATCCCAGCCTATTTTCGGCTTGGATGCTGGCTGGATTTCCGCGCTTCGTGCGGACGCTCCTGATCGCGTGCGGCATTACCTCGTTTCTCGCCGGCGGCGACATCCTGATCTCGACGTGGAGCGACCGCGGCGTGCCCGACCAGACCATCACGGTGTGCCGCGCGACCGATGTCGCGAGTCACCCGTACCACGCCGTCGACGTCCGCATCGCGCCAGGTGGGACGCTGCCTCGAGAGCTCGACCTCACGCGCGACGTCGTGCCGCCCTACACGTACGGCGGGATCAATTACGCGGGTGTGAACTGGTCGTCTCGCGGTCAGGCGGTATGGTACGCGGGCTGCCAGGGCCCCGGCAGTTCCATGCCGGCAGCCGACAGCCCGCCGGTGTCGGCGGCGAAGAGCTTGCCTTCGGCCGTGACACCTCGACAAGCACAGGCACCACAGCCGGTCCTGGGCCCGTGGCCACGGGCCGCCATCGCAAATGCGGCGATCCGCCTGGTGGCGGCATCGATCATGGTCTTCGGCCTCTTGATCGTCGGCGCCGCAGGCATCAGCGTCCCACCTGAACCCGAGCCGTTATCCGTCCCGGTGTCGAGTGATTTGTATATGTATTCGAGGCCTCGAATTCGCCCTCGCAACATGGGCCCAGTAGCCTCGGCTTCGCGGCCGGAGTCGTCCCGCCGCAAAAAGGGGGATGAAGATGAGGAATCGAACCTCGTGGACAGCGGCGAAGGCACGCATCACCGCGCCTGACATCCCGTCACCTCCGCACCTCCCGCACCTCGTCAGCCTCGAGGAGATCGACCATTGGCTGGCGAAGTATGGGGAGCTCGTGAAGTCGGTCGAGGGAAGCGGACACGAACAGATCACCAGGTTGGTGTCACGACTCGAAGCCCATCGCCGGCAGAGGCGCGCGGAGCTGTCGTGACGACCGCTGCTCAGGAGGCGCCGAAGGCCGACCTGAGTCCGAAGCGCATTCACAACTTCATCAAGCCGTTGCTCGTCAAACCCAACACCAAGGTGCGATTGCCAGAATCGTTCGACGCGGCCTTCACCGCGGGGTTCAGCTCCGAGGACGGTGTCGGCGCCCAGGAGGCGCTGCGTCAGGGCGTTGGCCTGCTGGCGGAGTACCAGGACCGGCTCGCGGCACAAAACAGGCACGCGCTGCTGGTCTTGCTCCAAGCGATGGACGCGGCCGGAAAGGATGGGACGATCCGCCACGTCATGAGCGGGGTCAACCCGCAGGGGGTCGACGTGAACAGCTTCAAGGCCCCCTCCACCGAGGAGCTGGACCACGACTACCTGTGGCGCTATGCGCGCCGGCTGCCCGAGCGCGGAAAGATCGGGATATTCAATCGCTCGTACTACGAAGAGGTGCTTGTCGTCAGGGTCCACCCTGGACTGCTGCAGCACGAACAGCTGCCCCCAGAGGACATCGGCCCGGACCTGTGGCGTCGACGTTTTCGGGAGATCAACAACTGGGAGCGCTACCTCACGGCCAACGGGTATCGGATCGTCAAGCTGTTCCTGAACGTTTCCAAGGACGAGCAGAGGAAACGCTTCCTGGCACGGATCGACGAGCCGGAAAAGAACTGGAAGCTGTCGACCGCGGACGCGCAGGAGCGCCGGTACTGGGACGACTACCAGAACGCTTTCTCCGAAGTCCTGACCTTCACGAGCACCGAATGGGCGCCGTGGTACGTGATCCCGGCGGACCGAAAATGGTTCGCGCGTATCGCCGCCGCCGCCGTCATCGCGGACGCGCTCATCGCCATCGACCCGCGGTATCCGGCTGTCAGCGGCGCCGCCAAGGCGGGCCTCGAGGAAGTCAGGCGGCAACTCGAGGCCGAACGGTCCGGTCGGCACAAGCGCGGCCGCGTCCAGGACGGCCGCCGGCGACCGAGGGCCGCCGCCTAGTCGGGCTCCGCGTCGTCGAGATCGGCAAGATCGATCGCGAGACCGAGCGCCCTCGCGATCTTGCCCAGGGCGGATACGACGTGTGGCGTGCCGACGATGGGTGCGACCGCTATGAGCACGTCACGGGCCGCCTTCTCGTCAAGCCCGATGTCCTTCGCGGCGGTGAGGTTCATGAGATAGGAGGCGGGCGGGGCATCGACTCCCACAAGCGCGGCGAAGCGCACCATCATCAGCGTCCGGGCGTCCAGGTCTGTGGCCGCGATCGATTCGGCGGTCATGGTTCCGATCAGGTCGAGAACGGGCGTCTCTGAGGATTGGTTGGCCATTGGCATCTCCTCGGTGGTCTTTGCCATTCACGATGCGGTGCGGCTCCCTCGCTGGAGCGGCGGGGCCGAAGACGGTTGGACAAGTGCTTCAAACCGGCGATCCCACCTCATGCTTGGGGCCCTTGCCGGCCCTTTGACCTCGGCTAGTGATCGTCCTCGGGGCCACGCCGGATCACACACCTGAAACCGATGTGGCAGGCGGCGGTCCCCGAGTGCTGGCCGAATCGCGCAGCCGGTCGATAGTGCCGGCACCGTTCCGAGCACAGGAAGGATCCCCCCTTGACCACCTTCAACTCACCGTCCGCCGCGTCGTCGAGCGCGGACTGCATGACGGGTGCGCAGCACAAGGGGACGGCCTGCGGAAACGGCGCGTACACGTCGCTCGTCCATTCCCACACGTTCCCGATCATGTCGTAGAGGCCGAAGCGGTTAGGTCGAAACGAACCCACGGGAGAGGTCCAGAAGTAGTTGTCGGACAGCAGGTTCTCCCAGGGAAACTCGCCTTGCCATGTGTTGGCCTGGATATGTCCGCGCGGCGCGAACTCGTCTCCCCATGCGTAGCTCTTGCTGTCGAGGCCGCCACGCCCCGCGCGTTCCCATTCGGCCTCGGTCGGCAGCGACTTGTGCGCCCACTCCGCATACGCCTGAGCGTCACGCCATGACACGTGGACCACCGGGTCGTCCTCAAAGCCGATTACCGTCGAGCCTTTACCGGCAGGCGATGACCACGAAGCGTCGCGCACAGTGCGCCAGAGATCAGGCAGCTCAAGAGCCCGCGGCCGGCGGCCGACCGGCCGAAAGATGAGTGGGCCGGGCATGGCCTCGTCCTTCTCGGCTTCGGTCCTGTAACCGGTCGTTTCCGCGAACGTGCGGAAGTCCCGGACCGTGACTGGGCGTCGGTCTATCCAGAACCCGGAGACGGTGACGGGATGCGACGGACGTTCCTCGGGATCGAAGTCGTTGGAGCCCATGAGATAGGAGCCGGTTGGGATCCAGCGCATGCTCGTCGCCGGGCGACTGTGCGAACGATCTCCGCGATGGACGTCCGGGCGGTCAGCGGCGCCGAGGGCCAAGCTTCCGGCGCCAATGCGACTCCTCATCCGCCACGGCGGCAAGGAGCTCATCCAGCTGCTCGTAGAGCGTCGGGGGCTCGATGTCGTAGGCATACGGCATCCATCGTTCGCGGCCGAAGGCGGAGATGAGGAATCGGACGAACCTTCCGTGCCTGCCTTTCCGTTCCTGCCCTGCCATACCTATCTCAGGTCTAAGGCGACCACACAATGCGTCGCTTCATTCGCCGGTGGATCCGGCCGTAAGACAAAACCCTCAGCACAGCGGATATCAGTGGAGCCACCTTAGGCCGGATGGCTGACCGGTCCTACCTGGTTGGCGAAGAAGATCAAACGCTGCGTCGCGAACGCGCCGGCCCACAACGGGTAACACGTCGTCATCACCAGGCGGTGTTCGGCGGTAGCCACGAGTATCCCGCGGTCGTTGGGATCGGTCACCTCTGACCGTGTCAGGCGGTAATCGAATGTTCCGCGCCTCGACCGGAGCTCGACGAGGTCGCCGCGCTTCAGCTGCGCAAATCGCAGCCAGTACACGTTGTGGGCGGCGACACCGACGATGCCGCTCTGCCCCGGCCACGTTGTCGTGGGGTAGTGGCCGGGTCCGTGCTCGAGAGTGGCGAGGTCGACGCCTTCACGCACCGTCGCGGTGTAGCCGATCGCGGGCACGTTCATGTCGAACGCGACCCCGTCCACCGGCTGGTCCGCGCCTGCCGGCTGAGCAGTGGGTTGGGCTTGCGGTGGTGAGACGGTGGAGACGCCGCTTGACGTGGGTGGAGGCTGGAAGGCAAGCGTCGACGTGTCGGGTCCGCGGCCCCACATCGGGGCCAGGCTTGCGCCGATGAGTGATCCGCCGATGAGAAGCATCGTCAGGCCCGACGCGATCAGCGCTATCGACGATATCGACCGGCGAGGCACCGATCAGGCCACGCGGCGAGTCCAGGTCACGATACCGGCCGCCATGCAGAACAGGCCGACCAGCATCAGGGCGCCTCCGAAGCCGATCGCGGGCGACGTGGCGCCGGTCTCGGCGAGGCCCGTTCCAACCTCAGTCGATGGGCTGGGCGTGACGCCAGGAGCTGAGCCGGCGGAGACTCCGCCGGTCGGCGTCGGCGATGCGCCTGGGCTCACCGGCCCGGTCGGGGACGCGCTTGGTGAAGGCGAGACGCTCGGCGTCGGGCTCGGCGAGTGGGACGGCGTGGGGCTCGGCGAGTGGGAGGGCGTCGGGCTCGGCGAGTGGGAGGGCGTCGGGCTCGGCGAGTGGGAGGGCGTCGGGCTCGGCGAGTGGGACGGCGTGGGGCTCGGCGACGGGCTCGGTGTGGGCGGCGTGATCGGCGGCCCGACGCAGATCGAGCTGAGGTTCAGTAGGCCGTCATTGACGATGGTGTCCGAGGCCGACAGCAACGTGTCCCGGCCGGTGACGATGTTGTACATGACCACTGAGTTCCCGTTGACGAACCCCGAGGCCGTCTTGACGCCGGCGTTTTGAAACCTAGCGGTCAGAGTCGACGGCAGGTTGCTTGCCTTGGCGTCGGTGTGGACGAAGTGCCAGAGCACCTCCCCCGGCCGGAGCGAAGGACAATCGCCGCCCCCGAATCCCGATGCGTTCCATGAGATTGGCGGTGTTTGATGCAGCGTGTTCGCTTCGACGACGGTCGCCACGCCCACCCCGAATGCGATCGCGCCTGCTGCGAAGATCGAGCCACCCCACAGCCGCCAGCTTCGTCGCCGCATCAAGGCCAGAATCGGTTGACTTGGCCCGCGGCGGAACGGGCGAATGGCCGCGACCAAGACAGATTTCTTGACGAAACGGCCCGGCAACGCATGTGGGGAGGACGCTGTTAAGAAGGCCGCAAACACATCCGAAGCGGATACATGTGATTCATGGCGCTTCGCCTCTGCAGCGCAGTCACGGCCTCCTCGGGCGTCAAACCCCGGTCGGGCTAGCAAACGCAGCGGGTCGGCTGCTTTTCCTACTCGTGGGAGACAAATCGAGGGCGATTCGGGCTGAGGTGTTCTTCGCGGCCTCATCATTGAGCCGATCGAGATGTCGTGAAGAAAGCGGTCCACCGTCCTGGGCGACCCAGGGATCCCCAGCTAGACGACGCACTGCTCGCGGCCGCAGTCGACGTGCTCCTGGAACGTGGCTACCATCGCGCCAGCTTCGCGGAAATCGCCCGGCGCGTCGGCGTCGGGATTCCTGCGATTTACCGTCGATGGCCAACCAAGCTGGATATCGCATTCGCGGTCGTCAGCAAACAAGCGCGACCCGATGCGATTCCCGATACCGGCTCGATCCGACGCGACCTCGCCGCGTTTGTCCGCCGGCGAATCCGTGACTACTCGTCTCCTCTCTTTCACAGCGTGATCCTCCCAATGGCCATGGAGGCGTCGCATGATCCGGCCTCAAACCAGCGGGTCCGCGACCTGTTCCTCGCATACCGGGCGATCAACATCGAACCGCGGATTCGAAAGGCCATCGCTGCCGGCGAGCTGGCTCGCGACACCGACCCGCATTTCCTCGCCAACCTGTTGATGGGCCCGGTCGTGATGCAGCTGCTTTTCGCCCATCCCATGCCGCGCGTCTCTGAGGCTCAGGCAATCGTCGACCAGGTGCTCGACGGGTTTGCTGCAAGGAGTGCTCGCCGGAGCTGAGCGTCGTTGCACGGTCAAGCGACCGTCAGCTTCACCGGCCCGGAAATCCGGCAATTACAATATGGCCATTACCGTTATTGAAGTCACAGACCCCAGCCAGGAGGGCGGATGCGCGCCGTTGAGGGCTGCCGTCAGCACGTCGTTTCGGCGCGGGTGATCGGCAGGCGGTGGCTCCACGGCAGCCGACGCAGGGATGGATCAGCCGGGTAGGTTCCGTCGCCCTCAGTGGTCGCCGCGCCGTCCCCATATACGTGCTGGTCGAGGTCAACCAGGACCTCGTTTCGATCGAAGGCGTGATCGGGCCGAAGTCCCGGCGTGGCGCGTTTGGGCCTTCGGGCCAAATCAACGCGAGGTTTGCAAGCCGTCGCGCACCGCTCGAGGCCGGCGAATTGATCTCGGCCCACGCCATTACGTTTGTTATGGGATGGACCGAGGAACGATGGCTCGACCTCCTTGACATATGGAGCGAATACCACGGGGTTCTGATCCACGGGGTACCGCCAAGCGTCAAGGAGTTCTTTGACTCGATGCCTGCAGCTGACCGACCTGGTGCCTGGAGAACGTTGCGGGCTCTCGAACGAGAGACCTGGGTTCGCACTTCCAAGCTCTAGCGACCGCGACGTGCCGGTCCGGTTGGCCCCTCCTATGATCGAGCGAGGTTCGAGTCAAGGTCTGAGCAGTGTTTTGGAGCCGCGCGATCAGGTCCTTACGCAGGCTTTCACGCTTGTTAACACGATGGCTTGCGTCTCGTCGCCAAGCCGTGCGTAGCATCGATTCGCTGCGTGGCTGCGGGCCACGAGAGGATTCCTGGATGGGGTGCGGCTTCGTATGAACCTAAAGCGATTAGTCCAACACGCGATTCCAGTGATTGCCGTTTCGGCGATCGCAGCTGGAGCGGTTCTAGTCATGAACGTGACTGCAGTCGGAGGCGGAGCATGGGCGATGGCCACACATCAAGTCCTCCGTTTCAATACTGCGTTGGTCGGCTCCGACGAGGGAGTTGCGACAAGGACGGCGATCGGCGCATCGGCCGCAGCCGCTGCGTCGTTACAATCCGCGGCCCCTCGTGTCGATGCGACGCCGGCTACATCTCGGTCGTCCGCGGCGCCACGATCAGCCGCGACGGGAACGGGGACCGCGGCGTCGTGCAACAAGTTGATCGAAGTCAACCTTTCTACCCAGCAGTTGGTCGCTTACGAATGCACTCATGAAGTGTTGGCGACTCCGATCACATCTGGGCGACCAGGGCTGCGCACGCCCACGGGCAACTTCACGATCTTCCTCAAGGAGCAGAACGTCTACTTCTATAGTCCGTGGCCGCAAGGCGATCCAAACTACTACCCACCGATGTTCGTCGCGTACGCAATGGAATTTCTCGACGGAGGATTCTTCCTGCACACCGATCCCGACGAGCCCGCGAGCGGATTCGGTCCGGGTTCACAAGATGGTCCCTATGCCAGTCACGGATGCGTTCACGTGCCATATAGCGTCATGGCAACGCTGTACAGCTGGGCTGCTGACGGTGCTGCTGTCAGCATTCACTACTGATACAGATAGGTACCTACACGCATGAACCGAATGACCCGGACCGGGTCGCGGTCTACGAACCGTTGCTTAGCGTCGGGGTGAGCATCTACCACCGTCTTCATTCGTGCGGCGGGTGGGGTCGCGGCCGGCGACCCCACCCCGATTTGGGAGGAGAATTCGGTTCCTAAAACCGTTCGCTGCCCCTAATCATTTGATGGCCGCGCCGGTTACCGCCTTCCACGGAACACGTGGATCGTCGATCACAGGTCTTGTGCCGTCCTGCGACCAGATTTCTAGTAGCTCCGAAGAAGCCTCCGCAAGCCGTGTTGCGCGGTCACGCATCCATGGCAGGTTCACGGTGGCGATGCCCCGCGACAGAAGCAAGGGGTCGAGCGTGGGCATGGCGAACGCGCCCGACGGATCGCCAGGCCCAACGATTTCCCGCAAGAGCGTGACGATTTCGAACCGTAGACGTTCGGTCCTTGACATGGCCTCGAACGTGCATGAGCCGAAGCCAACGGGACGCTCGCCGTCCATTACTGTGACGGTTACCGTAATTGGCCCAGCTCCTTGTGGGATCGTGAACGCTAACGACCCGGACTCCGCGCCGCTGGCGTCGGCACCCGACACAGTCCACGAATAACCGAAGCCGTCGCTTCGGTCCACGTTCGATGTGTCAGCCAAGAACGTCGCCACCTCTCCTTCGAAGGCAAGCGGTCGGCCGGCCATTCCGGGGAGTGGGCCGAGGATGCGGACCGCCCGCAGCCGCAGCCGATC
>CAYWTI010000051.1:0-20704 GCA_964461175.1 uncultured Actinomycetes bacterium
GTCTTCTTGTGGAAGTAGATCTGCGAAGCGGCAGCGGTGCCGACGGCGCTGTTGCCGAAGGAAACGCTGTTCAGGTACATCTCGAGGATGCGGTCCTTCGAGTAGCGCCTCTCGACCGCAAAGGCAAGCAGCGCCTCGGTGAGCTTGCGCTGGATCGTCGGCTGGTCGCCGAGAAGCCGGACTTTGGCCAGCTGCTGCGTGATGGTCGACGCACCCTGCACGGTGCTGCGGGCCTTGATGTCGACGACCGCGGCGCGCGCGATGCCGGCGGGGTCGATGCCCGGCTCGGAGTAGAAGTTGCGGTCTTCGATCGCGACGATCGCCTCCGGCAGCGAGCCGCCCATCGCGGACAGCGGTTCGTGGTAGTGCTGGTAGCCGGGGCCGTGCAGGTCGGCGATCACCGTCTTGCCGTCCGCGGCGTACAGCAGCGTGTCGCCCGGCACATCGTTGTCGAGCGCCGAGACGTCAGGCAGCGGCGCCGCGTACGCGACGTACCACGGCGACGCGAAGACCGCCGGGATCACCAGCGCGAGCAAGAGACCGATTCGGAACAGGACTCCGCCACGGCGCTGGCCTCGGGATCCGGTCACCTTGCGCGGCTGGGCGGCACGCGCGCCTTGCTCTGGCGGCTTACCGGACGGAGCTATCTCGCCCATCCCACGCAAAGTCGGGGCCGGCTTCGATTCTCACAATGAGGAGAACGCGTCCGCGCACGCGGGTCACCCGGAACGCGTGTTCGAACGAACTTCAAAAGTTCTGTAAAGAGCCCCCTCGCTCCTTTCCTTCACACTGCGCCGGTGCGTGGCTTCGTGATCGGCATTCTCTTCGCGGTCGGCCTCGCGCTCACGCTCCTTTCCCTGCGCCCCGGCGGCCTGCGGCAGCAGATGCGCATGGCGGCGCGAAGATTGAGAATCGCGCTCGTGCTCGGCGGCGTGTACGTGGCCGCCTCGATCGCGGTCCGGCTTCTCTTCCCGACCGGGCCGGTCGCCGACTACGGCCTGCCGGTGGTGGCGCTCGTGCTCGTGATCGTGTTCGTCATCGTCGCCCAGGACCCTGCTCCCACCCGGCCTGGCAGCTGACGCAGCGCGTCGCGGACGGGAGGGCGGCGAGACGCTCGGCGCCGATGTCGCGCCCGCAGTCCTGGCAGCGTCCGTCGCCGGCGACGACGCCCGTGTCGTCGCGCCCGGCGTCGATGATCTTCTCGATCTGCTGGGCGAGCGCCTGGTCGCTCATCGCCTGCGTGTCGTCCGCATTCCGAAAACCACGGCTCACGGATTCAGGCTACCGCGGCGCGCGGCGGTCTCGTCCGGCACCGCCGGATTCGCCCCCTCAGCCGTTTCTTGGATGACCGCGCGCGCGTTCGCCGGCCAATACAAAGGGGGGAGCCCCATGCAGGTACACATGCCCCGCGACAAGCGGCCGGTCGCCACGGTCTTCGCCGGAGTCGTCTTCGGAGCCCTTCTCGCGGGCGCCGGGCCGGAGGTCTCGGCCTCCTGGGATCGCCCGGCCTGCGCCGAGACGGTGATGCGGGCGGTCTCGACCGACCAGACGGTCCACGGCACCTACGCGTGCTTCGACGAAAGCATGCGCAACGGCCTGCTGACGCTCGGCATCGACTCGGACAGCGCGTTCGCGACCCGCGTCGGGCAGAGCGGCGACTACCGCTTCGTCCAGAAGACGGCCGACGGCGGCTACGTCTACGAGTACGACCGCCAGACGCGCAAGCACGACAAGATCCAGGGCGCGATGCTGGCCCTGGGCCTGCCCGGCACGTCCCGCGCCGTCCAGCGCGGCGACCTGGCCGGGGCGTGGAACCAGAGGCGCGACTTCGGCGCGGCCTGGGACGAGCTCACGGGCAAGACCCAGGGCGACAAGAGCGAGCTGTTCACGTTCTACCTGGACGGCGGCGGGAAGGTGACCGCGGTCAAGTAGCCCGCGGCGCGCTAGACTGCGGACCGAACGTGCGTTCGGTGGGGGATCGCCTGCAGGTGGGCGGCGGCGCGCGAGCCGCGGTGCTGCGCCGGTGCGGCGGCGCCTGCGAGTCATGCGGGCTCGAGTGGCCGTGGGCCCTCTACCTCTTCCCGGTCGCGGTGGCTGGCTCGGGCGCGGCGGCGAACCTCGTCGCCCTGTGCGCGCGGTGCTCCGACGGGCGTGGTGACCCGTTCGCGCCGCTCCTGGGCGAGCCGACGCTGCGCGAACGGATGCGGACCAAGAACAACCGGCGGACAGGGGCACCGCCCCTTACCGCGGCCCGCCGCCGGCGCCTGGTGGCCGCACGCGGAGCGCGGTGCGAGATCTGCGGCGTCCCGGGCTCGGACCGCCAGCTCGACGTCCACCATCGCGTCGGCCTGCTTCAGGGCGGCGACGACTCGGAGGCAAACCTCATGGTGCTGTGCATCGCGTGCCACCACCACCTCCAGCCATGCGCCAACGGCTGCGGGCGCTGGGCCAAGAAACCCTCGACCATCTGCGGGCGGTGCCGTTTGCGCCAGCGCCTGGAACGCGCGTACCCGACGCTGACCTGGGACGAGATCCTGGCGCGGCACCCGAGCCTCAAGACCTAGGGACATCCTCGTCCGGCGGCGTTGCCGAGACGAGAGCAATGTCTTTTGACCCCAACGCGCGCCTTGATCCCGGCCAGGTGCGGCAGGGCGGCGGATTCGGCTTCGGCGGCCGGGGAATCGCCTTCGGAGGTGGCGGCCTCGGCCTCGTCGTGCTCGTCGTCTACATGCTGCTGGGAGGCAACCTCTCCGATATCGGCGGCGGCTCTGGTGTCGGGAGCCAGCCTGGCGTCGCCAACCCGCAGCATCAGTGCAGCACCGGCGCGGACGCGAACAAGTACGAGGACTGCCGCATCGTCGGCTACGTGAACAGCGTGCAGAAATACTGGGGCGATTACTTCGCCAAGTCGGGCCGCTCGTACCAGGGCGCGCAGACAGTGCTCTTCACCGGACAGGTGGACACCGCCTGCGGCGTCGCGAGCTCCGATGTCGGTCCCTTCTACTGCCCTTACGACGGTTATGTGTACCTCGACCTCGGGTTCTTCAACGACCTGCAGACGAAGTTCGGCGCCAAGGGTGGTTCGCTGGCCGAGGGCTACGTCGTCGCGCACGAGTACGGGCACCACGTCCAGGACCTCCTGGGCACGCTTTCCGCGAGCTCGGGACAGCAGGGCGCGACCGGACAGTCCGTGCGCACCGAGCTGCAGGCCGACTGCTACGCGGGTGTGTGGGCGAGTCACGCCGCCGCGACCGGATTTCTCGAGCCGCTGACCCAGACCGACATCAACGAGGCGCTCGACGCCGCGGCCGCGGTCGGCGACGACCGGATTCAAAAGGAGTTCCAGGGCACGGTCAACCCGGAGACCTGGACGCACGGGTCTTCGGCGCAGCGCCAGAAGTGGTTCTCGACCGGCTACCAGCGTGGAGATCCGGCGGCCTGCGATACCTTCCACGGCGCGATCTGAGGTTCAGCGCACCTCGGTGACCGCGTTGGCGGTGAGGTCGTAGATGAACCCGCGGATGTGGTCGGCGTGCGCGAGCGCGGTCGAAGCTCGCAGCCTCTCGATGTCCTCGAGGACCGCGGCGTCGGCAGCGGCGAAAGTGTCCAGCGTCTGATCGAAGGGACGGCCGGTCGCGGCCTCTATGCGCGCGGCCAGCTCCTTCGGTCCCATGCGCCCCATCGCGCAATCGGTGTGGTGCAGGACCATCACCTCGCGGGTGCCGAGCAGGGCCTGCGAGATCGCAACCGCGGCGATCGCGTCGGGGGTCGCGCGACCGCCGGCGTTGCGGATGACGTGCGCGTCGCCAGGGCGCAGGCCGAGCAGCGCGGCGGGATCGATGCGCGCGTCCATGCATGTCAGCACGACCAGGCGCATCGCGGGCTCGGCCGTCCTCGCCGCCATCCCGAGATGAAACAGGCGGACGTTCATCAGCGCGCGGTCGATCGCGTCCATCGCGGTCGCTAGCCGGGCGTCAGCAGCACGTCGCCCAGGACGAAGCCCTCACCCGTGATGTCGTAGCGGTGGACCATCGGCCGGTGCCGCATGGCCCGCGTCTTGAGCACGGTCAGCGCGCGCGCGAGCTCGGCGCCCTCCCTGACGTACTGGAGCAGGATCACGTTGTCGGCGAGGTGCGAGATGCCCTGGTCGGAGATGCGATCGACCTCGAAGAGGTCCGGGACCTCGACGAGCATCATCAGGCTCACGCCGGCGCGGGTGAACCGCTGGATGACGGAGAACATCCACTCCCGAAAGCGAATCGGGTCGCCGGCCGCGATCTCGAGGTCGGGAAGGCTGTCGACGACGATGCGGCGCGCTCGCGTCCGGTCGGCGAGCTCGATGAGCTCATGCGCCCACTCGTCGATGTCCATGCCGACGACGCCGCGCGCCATGACGTGCACGTCGGGCTCGTCGATCGACCACCCGAAGCTCGCCACGATGCGCGCGAGCTGCGTCTCGTTCTCGTGAAAGGTGGCCAGGATGCCAGGCTCGCCGATGCGAGCCCCGTGGTAGATGAAGTGGAGTCCCATCAGCGTCTTGCCGATGCCGGACGGCCCCGCGATGAGCGTGGTCGCGCCCGACCAGTACCCGCCCGCGCCGAGCAGATCGTCCAGCGCCTTGATTCCGGTCTCCGCGTGCTCGGGGCTCAGCTGGTAGCGCGACTCGATCCTCTCGTCGGCCAGGCGCGGATACACCTTGAGTCCGTCCGCGGTGATCCGGTAGCTATGCTCGCCCGAACGGTACGAGCTACCCCTGACCTTGAGCACTTGCAGGATGCGCACCTCGCGCTCCGCGACCCGCTTGACGTCGAGGGCGACGATCGCGTCGGCCACGGCCGACTCGGCCTCGTTGATCGCGCCCTCACGGGCGTAGGGCGCGTTCCAGATCGAGGTCGTCGGCGTCGCGGTAAGGCGCCGGAGCAGGCCGTACAGGAACAGGCGGAACGTGCGCACGTCCTGGGCGATGGCGTGGAACGCGCGAAAGCTGTCGACGACGACGATGCTGGGCTGCACTCGGCGGAGCAGGCCGTCGACCGCGGACAGCACCTCGTCCAGGCCGCCTTCGCCCAGCGACTGGCCGAGGTCCTCGTATACGACGCGACCGTCGCGCACGCCGTCGAGGTCGAAGAACGCGAGGCCCTCCCCGTAACGCAGGATCTTGTCCAGCGGCTCCGACAGCGTCGACAGATACAGCGCCGGCTCGCTCGGCGTGGCGTTGTGGAAGGCGATCTGCTGGCTGAGGATGGTCTTGCCGCTGCCCGGGACGCCGACGATGAGGTTGATCGCGTGCTTGAGCAGCCCGCCGTTCAGGATCTCGTCAAGCTGCTCCGTCCCGGTCGAGATGTGCTCGGTCGTCACCTGTCGACGAGGGGCCGTGAGAGGGGATCGCTCAGCGGCGTCGCGCCGAGAAGGTCACGGACCGTGGACGCGAGGCTCAGAGGCTTGACGGGCTTGGACAAGAACGCCGCCGCGCCGGCGGCGATGGCCTCGTCGCCGCTCTCGAGCACGGAGACGGCGATGACCTGGGTGCTGTCGGCGCTCGCGAAGTCCTTGAGCAGCCGGAACCCGGCCCCGCCCGAGATCAGGAGGTCGAGGACCACGACGTCGGGCGACCGCTCCTCGAAGGAGAGCTTGGCCTGCGTGGCGTCGAGGGCGATGACCACGTCCCACCGCTCGGTGCGCAGGAAGTACTCGGCGAGCTCGGCTGCGTAGGCGTCACGCTCGGCGATCAAGATCAGCGGCCGCCGCCCGGCCGATCCATCGGAGGGCGCGTGCGCAAGCCGGCCGCCTCGCAGCTGCTCGGAGAGAAGGCGGTGGGCATCGGCGGCGCTGATGCCCGTCTCCATCTGGGCCTTCAGAAAGCGCAGCTGATCGACCTGGCCCCGCGAGTAGAGGCGCTGCGAGCCCTCGCTCCGGCTGGGGGTGACGAGCGAGTAGCGCTCCTCCCAGGCGCGCAGCGTGGAGGCCGGGATGTCGAGCATTCGGGCGACCGCCCCGATGGAGTAGATCGGCGGATCGTGTTCGGTGGCCAACTCGATACTGTCAGTCTATCCAGTAGCTGGCGTCAAATTCCAGCTTAGGTCTTGAGGAGGTCTTGCACATCTTCAGGAACCATGCTACATTCCCTACCAACAACTGCGGAGGGATTGCGCGGGAATGGGAGGGAGTCGCGTGAGGGAAGGAAGGGGTCTCCCCGTCCTGTGATGGCGTTGGAAACCATTCGTCCAGTCGGCGAGGACGGCCACCGCGACTCCCCGGCGCGGTCGGTCATCCTCGTCGACGACGACCCGTCGACCGCCGAGATGTACCGCGCGGGGCTCGAGGCCTTCGGCTACCGGGTTCGGGTCGAGCACGACGGCCCCGGCCTCTTCCAGGCGCTCGAGGCCGACGTGCCCGATGTCCTGATCCTCGACTGGCAGCTGCCCGGGATGCTTGGGGACGAGATCCTCGAGCGGGTGCGTCTCGACCCTCGCACCCGGGCGCTGACCGTCTTCATGCTCAGCAACTACCCCGCGCAGAAGGACGGCGCGATCGACCGCGTCTTCCTCGCCGGGGCGGTCGCCTGGCTGGAGAAAGTCAAGACCCCGCCGTCCAAGCTCGCGGCCAAGCTGGGCGAGGCGCTCCGCGCGCGGCCCGGAGCCTGAGCTACGAGAACCGCCGCACGAACATGAACATCGCGGGCACCCACTGCTCATCGGGTACCGTGCGCCGGCTGCGACCGCGACGGCGGAGGAACCCCCACACGGCGAGCTGACCCGAGCGCGTCGGGTTGGCCATATCGTCGAGCTCGAGCTCCCGCGATAAGCCATCGTCACCGTCGAGCGGCTTGAAGATCGAGTACAAGCTTCGCCGCTCGAGGCTGCGAAGGTCCCTGTCTTCGAGACCGGCCATGTCGCTCTTCTCATTGTGACAACCTGTCCCCATGGCGCGGCCCGAGTTCGCGCGCGGCGCTCGCAACGCCGTACGCGCGTGTCTGAACATCGGCGAGCAGGACCGCGTCTTCGTCATCCGCGACCGCGCGCGCGCGGACATCGCCGAGGCGATCGAGGAGGAGGCGCGGGCGACGGGAGCGAGCGTGCGCGCGTGGACCATGGAAGACCACCTGCAGCGTCCGGCGAGCTCCTTCCCGCGCGAGCTCGGCGAGGAGCTGACGCGCTACCGGCCGACCGCGTCGTTCTACATCGGCACGGGCATGCGCGGCGAGCTCGCCTTCCGGCAGCCGATGCTGCACCTGCTCGCCGACGATCTCCGCGCGCGCCACGGCCACATGATCGGGATCAACGATGTGGTGATGACCGACGGCATGGCCGCCGACTACGACGAGGTCTACGCGATGACGCGCAAGGTGTACGAGATCGTGCGCCAGGCGGCGAGGATCTCGGTGACCACGTCGCTCGGGACCGACCTGGTCGCGACCTTCTCCCCCACCATGCGCTGGGTGCCGTGCGACGGCCGCTACTGGGAGCAGGGGCGCTGGGGCAACCTGCCCGAAGGCGAGACCTTCACGTGCCCGGCCTCGGTCGACGGCGTGCTCGCCGCCGAGGAGCTCGGCGACTGGTTCACCGACAAGTACGGCCTGCTCTCGCCTCCGCTGCGCCTGGTCATTCGCGGCGGCCGCGTCGCCGCAGTCGAGACGCCAGACGACCAGCTCGGCGCCGACGTGCGCGAGTACCTGGGCCAGCATCCCAACTCGAACCGCGTGGGCGAGTTCGCCATCGGCACGAACGTTGCGCTCACGCAGATCGTCGGCAACTTCCTTCAGGACGAGAAGTTCCCGGGCGTGCACATCGCGTTCGGCGATCCCTATGGGTTCGAGACCGGCGCCGACTGGGAGGCGCCCTCGCACGTCGACGCGCTCGCCTCGCACGCGACGGTGGACGTCGACGGCCGGCGGATCATGGAGAACGGCCGATTCCTGGTCTGACGCCTTTTGAGACATGGTGTCGCATGCGAGAGGAGCGGGGCGACGCCGTGACCGTTGTCGACCTGTACGAGCTCGTCGCGCGATCTCGCGGCCTTCGCGCCGAAGACCTCGACGCCGGCGAGCGCACCGCCCTCGCCCACCGGGCGATCCTGTTCGTCGATCCGACCTGGGAGATCATCCCCGGCAGCGGGCGGCCGGAAGCCGATCCCATCGAGCTCGTGCCGTACGACGAGGACTGGCCGCGGCAGTTCGAGGAGTGGGAGGCGAAGCTTCTCGCGGCGCTGCCGCGCCCACCTCGCCGCATAGACCACATCGGGTCGACCGCGGTGCCAGGCCTCGCCGCCAAGCCGGTGGTCGACATCCAGGTGAGCGTCGATGACCCGGAGGACGAGGCCGCGTACGTGCCGGCGATCGAGTCGCTGGGCGTGCAGCTGCGCAACCGCGACTCCGAGCATCGCTACTTCCGGCCGTTCAGCGGCCTCGAGCGTGGCGTGCACATCCACGTCTGCGCGGCGGGCTCCGAGTGGGAACGCCGCCACGTCGCTTTTCGCGACTACCTCCGCCGCAATCCGGAGGCGCGATCCGCCTACCTCGAGGCGAAGCAGGACGCGGCGAGACGGTGGCGAGACGACCGCATCGCCTATACGGAGGCCAAGGGCGCGGTGATCCGGCAGCTCACGGACGAAGCGACACGCGCTCAGCCGCCGCCCAGCCGCTTCTCGTAGCACACGCTCGTCTCCGAGGTCGCGTACTCGCCCCAGCACGGCACCTCCTTGAACCCGGCCCGCAGGTACAGCTCGATCGCCGGCTTCTGGTGCACGCCCGTCTCGAGGACGAGACGCCGAACCCCCTGCTCGCGCGCGAACGACTCGAGCCGCTCGAGCACGAGCCTGCCCACGCCGCGACCGCGCCGCTCGGGCTCGACGTACATCCGCTTGACCTCCGCCGTCGAGCCATCGAGCATCCTGAGCGCCCCGCAGCCGATCGCGCGCCCGCCTTCGCGGGCGACGAGAAACACACCCCGACCCTCGGCCAGCTGCTCCGGCTTGAGGTTCGGCCCAAAGCGCTGATCCGGGGTGTAGACCTCGGCGAGCCCGGCGTCGAGCGCCGCGACCAGGCGCCGGGCATCCGCAGTGCCGAAGTCCTCCGCCTCGACCGTGGTCACGGCGCGATCGTCAGGACCACGTTGCCCGTCTTCTGCTCGGTCTCCACGTACCTGGTCGCCTCGACGATCTGCTCCATCGGATAGGTGCGGTCGACGACCGTTTTGAGCTCGCCGGCATCGACCAGGCCGGCGAGGAACAGCACATCCGCCCGCGTAAAGCGCGGAGGGAGCTTGAACATCACCTTCTTGGCGCCGAACCTCGCCGTCCACATCCCGAGGAAGAAGTTGCCCAGCCCGTCGGTGGCGAGGTACCGGCCGCGTGGCTTCAGCGCCCGCAGGCAGCGCTGAAAGCTCATCTTGCCGACGGCGTCGAAGACGACGTCATACGTCTCGCCGCTCTTGGTGAAGTCCTCGCGCTCGTAGTCGATCGCTCTCTCCGCGCCAAGGGAGCGCACGAGGTCCAGGTTCTTTGCACCGCTCACCGCGGTGACACGCGCTCCGAAATGCCGCGCGAGCTGCACGCCGGCGGTTCCGATCGCGCCCGAGGCGCCATAGACGAGCACAGTCTGGCCCGGCGTCAGCTCCGCCTGCCTCAGGCACCACAGCGCGTACTGGCCGCCGTCGCACATCGGCGCCGCCTCGGTGAACCCAAGACCCGCGGGGATGGGCCCGACCCGACCGTCCTCGGCGACGCACACATACTCCGCGTAAGCGCCGAACCGAAAACCGGTCGTGCCGAAGACCCTGTCGCCGGCGGCCAGGCGGTGCACGCCGTCGCCCGCCTCGTCGACCACGCCCGCGAACTCGCTGCCGAGGATCCCCCGCTTCGGCGCGCGCACCCCGTAGACGAGACGGCTGATCGCCATCGCGACAGCGCCACTGTGCCGGTTGGCGTCGCGAGTAGCGCAGTCGGCGCGGGTAACCGCCACCGCGTGGACGCGAACCAGGACCTCCCCTGCCTGCGGCCGAGGTTTCGGGGCCTCCTCCACGCGAAGCACCTCGGGTGGTCCGTACCGGTCGTAGACCACCGCCTTCATGGCGGTGAACGTTAGCCGCACGCGATGATGGAGGCAGATGGAGCTCGCGGGCGTGCGCATCGAGCGCCGGATCGGCCTGGGGACGAACCGCCTGACGCACACACCCGGCAACGTGGCGTTCATCAAGGCGGCGCTCGACGCGGGCGTGCAGATGATCGACACCGCGCACCTGTACACCGGTGGTCAGAGCGAGGAGACGATCGGCGAGGCGGCCTCGCCCGTTCGCGACGGCGTCATCGTCGCCACCAAGGGGGGATTCGGCGGCGCGGGCCGCGGCCGGCCCGACGTCCTGCACGCCGAGATCGAGGACAGCCTGCGCAAGCTGCGGACGGACACGATCCGTCTCTACTACCTGCACCGTGTCGACCCCGAAACGCCGCTCGAGACCAGCCTTTCCGCGATCAAGGACTACGTCGATCGGGGCAAGATCCTGCACGTCGGCGTCTCCGAGGTGACGGTCGAGCAGCTCGAGCGCGCGCGCAAGGTGCTGCCCATAGCCGCGGTGCAGAACCACTACAACTTCGAGGAGCGCAAGTACGACGACGTCGTCGACCACTGCGGGCGCGAAGGCATCGTCTTCGTGCCGTTCTTTCCTCTGCGCGCTGAGGGCAGGCCCGCTGTCGCCGAGGTCGCGCGGCGCAGGCGCGCGACGCCGCGGCAGGTGATCCTGGCGTGGCTCCTGCAGCGGTCGGACATCATGCTCCCCATCCCTGGCACGCTGTCGCTCGCGCACCTGCGCGAGAACCTCGCCGCCCAGGACCTGGAGCTCACGAAAAGCGACCTCGCCGAGCTCGCCTGAGCAGCCGCCCTTGATCGTCGTCGCCGGCGAGGCGCTGATCGATGTCGTCGACGGCAGGGAGAGGGCCGGCGGAGGCCCCTTCAACACGGCGCGGGCGCTGGCCCGCCTCAGCGTGCCGGTGGCGTTTCTCGGCCGGCTGTCGACCGACGCCCGCGGCCAGAGCCTCGCCGGGCTGCTCGAACGCGACGGCGTGCGCCTCCACCTCGCGAGCACGGGCCCTGAGCCGACGACGGTCGCCCGCGCCCGCATCGGTGCCGGCGGCGTGGCGGCGTATACCTTCGACGTCGCGGGGACGTCGGCGCCCAACCTGCTCCCCGCGGCGATCCCGGCCGACCTCGGGCGGGTCGTCGAGGCGGTGCACGCCGGCTCGCTGGGGCTCGTGCTCGAACCGATGGCGTCGACGCTCATGGGGCTGATCGAGCGCGAGCGCGGCCGCCGCGTCGTCATGCTCGACCCGAACGTGCGGCCCGGTCTGGTCGACGACGCGGGCTACCGCGAGCGCCTGCGGCGTGCGATCGCGATGAGCGACGTCGTCAAAGCCAGCGACAGCGACGCGGCGTGGATCTTCGGCACCGATGACCACGAGGCGGCGGCGGACGCGATGCTCGAAGCCGGTGCGCTGCTCGCCGTGATCACGCTGGGTGCTCGCGGCGCCTACGCCCGGTACGGCTCCTCGCGCGTCCACCTCGCGGCGCCGCCCGTCGAGGTCGTCGACACGATTGGCGCGGGCGACACGTTCGGCGCCGCGCTGGCGGCGTGGATGCACGACCACGACGCTCTGCATACCGGCTTCACGCTCACGGAGAAGGACCTCCGAGCGGCGCTCGACTACGCCTGCCTGGCTGCGTCGCTCACCTGCGCCCGCGCGGGCGCCGACCCGCCCACGCGAGCCGAGGTGCTCGCCGCGTCGGCTCGGGGAGGGGCTCGGCAGCGCTAGCACCGGCCGGCCCGCGGCGCGCAGAGTATGGCCCGTCGTGGCCTTGATCCCTCGCGCCGTCTACCGGCTCCAGCTGACGCCCGGCTTCGGTTTCGACGCCGCGGCGCAGCTGACCCCGTACCTGGCGGCGCTTGGCGTATCGCACGTCTACTGCTCGCCGATCCTGCAGTCGGCGCCCGGTAGCGACCACGGGTACGACGTCGTCGACCCGACGCGCATCGACTCCGAGCTTGGCGGCGAGGACGGCTTCGACCGCCTGGTCGAGGCGGCGCGCACGAACGGCCTCGGCCTTGTCGTCGACATCGTGCCGAACCACATGGCGACCGCCGGCAGGGCAAACCCGTGGTGGTGGGACGTGCTCGAACACGGGCCGGCCAGCCGCTATGCGCGCTACTTCGACGTGGATTGGGATCCGTGGACGTCGGCGGTGAAAGACCGCATCGTCCTCGGCGTCCTGGGCGATCGCTACGGCCGCGAGCTCGAGTCCGGCGCGTTGACGCTCGCGCAAACCGCCGACGGGCTGGTCGTCCGCTACCACGAGCACGACTTTCCGATCGCGCCCGAAACGGCCGAGGTAGTGGACGCGGTCGCGGTCCAGCGCGACCCCGACGCGCTCGACGCGCTCCTCGAGCGGCAGCACTACCGCCTGTCGTACTGGCGCACGGCCCAGACCGAGCTGAACTACCGCCGCTTCTTCACCATCGACACGCTCATCGGCCTGCGCGTCGAGGATCCTCGCGTCTTCGAGGACAGCCATCGCGCCGTCCTCCGCCGCGTGGCAGCCGGCGCCATCGCCGGCCTTCGCGTCGATCACGTCGACGGCCTGCGCGACCCCGCCGGTTACCTCGCGAAGCTGCGCGCGGCGGCGCCGGACGCATACATCGTCGCCGAGAAGATCCTCGCCCCGGCGGAGGCACTTCCACCGGGCTTCGACGTCTCCGGCACCACCGGCTACGACTTCATCGCCGCGGTCGAAGGACTGTTCGTCGCGGCGGAGAACGAGGAGGCCATGACCGGGCTTTACCACGCGTTCACCGGCGAATCGCAGCCTTTTCGCGAGGTCGCGCACACCGCCAAGCTCGAGGTCCTCGACGCCGAGCTGGGCCCGGATCTCGACCGCCTGACGGCCCAGCTCGTCGCCATGTGCGACGCGGATCGCAACCAGCGCGACCGCACGCGGCGCGAGGTGCGGGCCGCCCTGCGCGAGGTCGCCGCGGGACTTCGGGTGTACCGCACGTATGTCACGTCGCGCGAGCCCGCCTCCGAGACCGACCGCCGCGAGATCCAGGTCGCGATCGACGAGGCCGCGCGCCGCCGGCCCGACATCGACCCCGACCTCCTCGCCTTCGTGCGCGACGCCCTCCTGCTCGATCGCCGCGGCGCGGCCGAGGAGGAGCTCACGGCGCGCTTCCAACAGCTGACCCCCGCGGTGATGGCGAAGGGTGTCGAGGACACCGCGTTCTACCGCTACCACCGGCTCATCTCGCTCAACGAGGTTGGAGGCGACCCCGGCCGGTTCGGAACGCCCGTCGACGCGTTCCACGAGTGGTGCGCGCGCATCGCTCGCGCGACACCGCACACGATGCTGACCGTGACGACACACGACACCAAGCGGAGCGCCGACGTCCGGGCGCGCGTCGACGTGCTGTCCGAGCTGCCCGCCGAGTGGGAATCGGCCGTCCGGCGCTGGGCCGACCACAACGACCGCCACCGAGCCGAGGGGTTTCCCGACCGCAACCTCGAGTACCTCGCCTACCAGACGCTCGCCGGCGCCTGGCCGCTCGACGCGGGCCGCCTCGCCGAGTTTCTGCGCAAGGCGGCACGCGAGGCCGGGACGCATACTTCGTGGACGGACCCCCTCGCCGCGTACGAGGACGCCGTCGACCGTTTTGCGCACGCGATCCTGGCCGACGCCGAGTTCACGACCGACCTCGAATCGTTCCTCGGCCGGCACGAGATCGTGGCCCGCGGCCACCTCACCTCGCTGGCGCAGACCGCGCTCCTGCTCACCGCGCCGGGCGTGCCCGACCTGTACCAGGGCACCGAGCTGTGGGCGTTGCTGCTCGTCGACCCGGACAACCGCCGGCCGGTCGACTTCGCGGCGCGCGCGGCGCTGCTCGAGCAGGTCGGAGGTCTTGATGCCGCCGATTTGCCCGACGACGCTCGCAAGCTCTGGCTCATCACCCGCGTGCTCGGCGAGCGCGCCCGGCGCCCCGACGTGTTCGAGGCGGCCCAGTACGCGCCGCTTACCGCCACCGGTGCGAAGGCCCGACACCTCGTCGCCTTCTCGCGTGGCCGGCTGCTCGTCCTGGTGCCACGACTGGTCGTGGGCCTCGGGGGCGGCTGGGCGGACACCGAGGTCGAACTGCCCGCCGGTCCGTGGACGGACATCCTCACGGGTGCGACCGAACCGGGCGGGCGCGAAGCTCGCGTCGCCACCCTGCTCGACCGCTTTCCGATCGCGGTCATGACGGCCGCGCGCTAGTGCACCGGTTCCGCGTGTGGGCGCCGGTGCCCCGTCGCGTCGAGCTCGTGGTCGACGGCTCGCGCGTCGACATGGCGCGGGCGGGAAGCGGCTGGTGGGAGGCCGAGGTCGAGGCCGCCGGCCCCGGGAGCAGGTACGGATTCTCGCTCGACGGCGGCGACCCGCGTCCGGATCCCCGCTCGCTCTCGCAGCCGGACGGCGTGCTCGGGCTGTCCGATGTGGTCGACCACTCCGCTTACCGCTGGCGCGACGGCGGCTGGAGCGCGCCGCCGATGCGCGAGCTGGTCATCTATGAGGCGCACACAGGCACCTTCTCCGAGGCCGGAACGTTCGAGGGCGCGATCGAGCATCTCGCCCACCTCAACGCGCTCGGCGTCACGGCCATCGAGCTGATGCCGGTCGCGGAGTTCTCCGGCGACCGCGGCTGGGGCTACGACGGCGTGGACCTGTACGCCCCGCACCACGCCTACGGCGGCCCCGCGGGCCTGAAACGTCTCATCGACGCGTGCCACGCCGCCGGGCTCGCGGTGATCCTCGACGTCGTCTACAACCACCTCGGTCCCGCCGGCAACTTCCTGGCCGAGTTCGGTCCATACTTCAGCGCCCGGCGCCGAACCGCGTGGGGCGAAGGCATCAACTTCGACGGTGACAGCGCGGCCGACGTCCGGCGGTTCTTCATCGACAACGCTATCGCGTGGGTCCGCGACTACCACGTGGACGGGCTCCGGCTGGACGCGATCCACGCCATCGCCGACGCATCGCCGGTGCACATACTCGAGGAGATCGCGGCCGAGGTGCACAGCGCCGCGGCCGGTCTCGGCCGCGCCGCGTACGTCATCGCCGAGGCCGACCGGAAGGATCCCCGCCTCGTCGAAGACCGCGCGTCGGGTGGCTACGGCCTCGACGGCGCGTGGACCGACCACTGGCACCACGCCCTTCACGCGGCGCTGACCGGCGAGACGGCCGGCTACTACTCCGACTTCGGCTCGCTCGAGGCCCTCGCGCTGGCGCTGCGCGACGGCTGGATCTTCGACGGCCACTGGTCGCCGGAGCGGCGCCGGCTCCCCACCGCCACGCCACCAGTCGACATCGCGCCCGAGGCGCTGGTCGTTGCCGCGCAGAACCACGACCAGGTCGGCAACCGAGCGACGGGCGAACGCCTGGAGATGCTCGCGGGCCGTTCCCGGGCGCGCAGCGCGGCGGCGCTGCTGCTGGCCACGCAGTTCACGCCGCTCCTGTTCCAGGGCGAAGAGTGGTCGGCAAGCACGCCCTTCCTCTACTTCACCGACCATCGCGACCCCGCCCTCGGGCGGGCCGTCTCGGAGGGTCGCCGGCGCGACTTCGCCGCCTTCGGCTGGAGGCCCGAGGCGGTCCCGGACCCGCAGGACCCAGCTACATTCGAGCGGTCCAAGTTGCGCTGGCACGAGATCGACGAGCCCGTTCACCGCGAGATGCTCGGGTGGTACCAAGACCTGATCGCGCTGCGCCGCCGGCTGCCTCCTGCGTCGCGCGCCGACGTCGGCGTCGCGGTCGACCAGCGCACCCGGACGGTCGTCTTCACGCGCCCGGGGCTCGAGGTCAGGGTGAACGTTCGCAACGGATCATGCGCGGTCCGTGAGGTTGGGACGCAGGTTGTCTGACATCGAGCGCTGGCCCGGCCGCGGCTACCCGCTCGGGGCGACGTTCGACGGCGAGGGCACGAACTTCGCGCTGTTCAGCGAGGTGGCGGAGAAGGTCGAGCTCTGCCTGTTCGACGAGCGCGGCGAGGAGCACCGCGTCACGCTCGACGAGGTCGACGCCTTCGCCTGGCACGCCTACCTGCCGCACGTCGGGCCGGGCCAGCGCTACGGCTATCGCGTCCACGGCCCCAACGAGCCGGAGCACGGCCTGCGCTGCAACCCGAGCAAGCTCCTCCTGGACCCCTACGCGCGCGCGATCGAGGGCGGCGTGCGATGGGACCCCGCCTGCTACGGCTACAACCTCGGCGATCCGGGCTCGACGAACGACGCCGACAGCGCGCCTTTCGTCTTCCGGTCGGTGGTCCAGCATCCCCACTACGACTGGGGCGGCGACCGCCCGCCCGACACGCCGCTCCACGAGACGGTCATCTACGAGGCGCACGTCAAGGGCCTCACGAAGTGCCACCCCGACATTCCCGACGACGTGCGCGGCACGTACGCCGGCGTCGCGCACCCGGCGATCATCGAGCACCTGCGCTCGCTCGGCGTCACGGCGATCGAGCTCATGCCCGTCCACCAGTTCGTCCAGGACCACCGCCTCGAGGAGATGGGCCTGCGCAACTACTGGGGCTACAACACCATCGGCTTTTTCGCGCCGCACAACGAGTACGCGGCGAGCCGCGACCGCCTCGACCAGGTCAACGAGTTCAGGTGGATGGTCCGCTCGCTGCATGAGGCCGGCATCGAGGTGATCCTCGACGTCGTCTACAACCACACGGCCGAGGGCAACCACCTCGGCCCCACGCTGTGCTTCAGGGGCATCGACAACCGCGCGTATTACCGGCTCGTCGGCGACGAGCCGCAGTACTACTACGACACCACCGGCACAGGCAACAGCCTCAACGTGCGCCACGCGCACACGCTGCAGCTGATCATGGACTCGCTCCGCTACTGGGTGACGGAGATGCACGTCGACGGCTTCCGGTTCGACCTCGCCGCCACGCTCGCGCGCGAGTTCCACGAGGTCGACCGGCTGTCGACGTTCTTCGACCTCATCCAGCAGGACCCCGTGGTGAGCCGGGTGAAGCTCATCGCCGAGCCGTGGGACATCGGCGAGGGTGGTTACCAGGTCGGCAACTTCCCGGCGCTCTGGTCGGAGTGGAACGGCCGCTATCGCGACACGGTGCGCGACTTCTGGCGCGGCGAGCCGTCGACCGTCGGTGAGCTCGCGTCACGTCTCACCGGCAGCTCGGACCTCTACCAGAGCGATACTCGCCGCCCGGTTGCGAGCGTGAACTTCGTCACCGCGCACGACGGTTTCACGCTCCGCGACCTCGTGTCCTACAACGGCAAGCACAACGAGGCCAACGGCGAGAACAACGCCGACGGGGAATCGCACAACCGCTCGTGGAACTGCGGCGCCGAGGGCGACACCGACGACCCTGCCATCCTCAAGCGCCGCGCGCAGCAGCAGCGCAACCTGCTCGCGACGCTGTTCCTCAGCCAGGGCGTGCCCATGCTCCTCATGGGCGACGAGCTCGGGCGCACGCAGCGCGGCAACAACAACTGCTACTGCCAGGACAACGAGCTGTCCTGGGTGAACTGGTCGGCGGTCGACGGCCCGCTCCTCGACTACACGCGGTGGCTCGTGTGGTTCCGCCGCCAGCACTCCACCTTCCGCAGGCGCAGATGGTTCCAGGGGCGGGCCATCCGCGGCGTGCCTGACATCGTCTGGTTCAAACCCGACGGCAAGGCGATGACCGACCAGGACTGGCGCTCACGCCACGCGCGCTGGCTCGGCGTCTTCGTCAACGGCAGCGCGATCCCCGGCCACGACAGCCGCGGCCAGCCGGTCGTCGACGACTCGTTCCTTCTGCTCTTCAACGGCCTTTGGCGCGCGGTCTACTGGCAGGTGCCGGAGGAGTTCGGGGGTCCGTGGAACCTCGTTCTCGACACGGACCGGCTGCAGCCCGAGCCGGAGCCGCAGCCGATCAGCGGCCGCATCCTGACGCGAGCGCGGAGCTTCGTCGTCCTTCAGTCGCCGATGCAGTCGCCGCTTGCGGGCCCCGCGGGCTAGAGCCCGGTCGCACGCGCAGGGGCTGCGGGCTGGGCCTCGGCCGCCGTCCGGCGCGACGCCAGCAGCACGACCAGGCCGGCGAGCAGCACGGCGGCGGCGAGGCCGACCAGGATCGTGAAGTCGAGCTGCAGGCCCGCTTCGAGCACGGAGCGGACCTGCGCACCGTGCGCGCCCGCGACGTAGCGCTGCAGGATCACCCCCATCAGCGAGACGCCGACCGCTCCGCCGATCGTGCGCGAGAACTGGTTGAGCGCCGTCGCCGCGCCGCGCCGGCTCCAGTCCACGTTCGACTGGACGACGATCAGCAGAGGTGCTGTGAAGGTGCCCATGCCGGCGCCGACGACAAGGGCGGCGGCGCCCGTCCAGGCCGGGCCATAGCTCGCGGGCGCGAACGCCAGCATGGCGGTTCCGACGAGGAGCGCGAGGGCGCCGGCGACGACCAGCCGCTGGTAGCCGACGCGGACCATGATGAAGCCGGAGATCGAGGACGCCACCGGCCAGCCGATCGACATCGCGCCGACGGCGACGCCGGCCGCGTACGCGCTGCCGCCCTGCACGGACTGCACCCACAGCGGCACGTACGCGGTGACGCCGAACATCAGGGTTCCCGCGATCGCGGCGATGAAGATAGCCGGGCCTATGACCGGGTGGCGCAGGAGCTGGAGCGGCACGGTCGGGTGCTCTGATCGCCACTCCTTCGCGGCGAAAAACGCGAGAAGGAACGCGGCGATCGCGACCAGCGGCCACGACGGGGTCGCCGACTGGCTGCCCGTGCCGAGGCCGATGAGCAGCAGCGTCACCCCCACCGTCAGCGTCGCCGTGCTCACGAAGTCGAGCGACTGGCGCTGCGCCGTCTGCGGCCTTCGCTCGGCGTAGCCCCACACGAGCGCGGCGGCGACGAGACCGATGGGAACGTTGATCGTGAAGATCCACCGCCAGCCGGCAGTGGAGACGAACAGCGCCCCGAGCGCGGGACCCACGATCGCGGCGATCGCCCACATGCTGCTGAAGAAGCCCTGCAGGCGCGCGCGCTGGCGCATCGGGAAGATGTCGCTGACGATCGTGAACACCAGCGGCTGGATGCATCCCGCACCGACGCCCTGGAGCGTGCGGAACGCGATGAGCCACAGCATCGTCGGGCTCGCCGCGCACAGCGCCGACGCGCCGACGAAGATCGCCACGCCCGCGAGCAGCACGGGGCGGCGCCCGCGGATATCGGCCAGCCGGCCCCAAACCGGCACGGTCGTCGTCGCGGTGACGAGGTAGCCGGCGACGATCCACGGGTAGAGGGCAAAGCTGCCGAGCTCGCGAGCGATGGTCGGCAGGGCGGTGCCGACGACGGTCGAGTCCATGGCGGCGACGAAGAGGGACAGCATGAGTCCGGCCATGATCCGGACCAGCGCGGGGCTCCAGGGAAGGGGTGCGCCCGAGCTCACTGTCCTCAGGCTACCGGCAGACCGCCGGACGCAAAGATCGCAAACTTGTCAGTACATGAGCGAGGCGTGCACCCACCTCGACCACATCAAGGACGTGACGCCGTCAGGACCGGGCTGTGTCGAATGCGTCGCCGCGGGCAGGCACGACTGGGTGCACCTGCGGGTGTGCCAGGAGTGCGGGCACGTCGGCTGCTGCGACAACTCGCCCGGCAAGCACGCGACCAAGCACTATCACGCCGTCGACCATCCGGTGATCAGGTCCTACGAGCCGGGCGAGGAGTGGTTCTACTGCTACGTCGACGACGTCGGGTTCGAGCTGGAGGGTGCGCCGCCGGCGCCCTCCCACCCCTGACGGTCAGGCCGCGTCCGTTCGCGAAGCCTCGCGTAGGTCGTCGTTGAGCCTGGTGACGAAGCGTTCGATTCGCCGGCGGTCACCGTCGGCGCTGTTCCAGAAGTCGCCGAAAGCGACTTCACCGCGGCCGCGGACGATCACTCCGAGTGCCTCCGACTCGTCGCCGGCGCCGTTGAAGACGGGCACGACGTCGAAGCGCTCGATGTCGGCGAGCGGGATCCTGTCGGTGCGGACGGCGCCGCGCACGACGACGGCAGTCGAGTGGACGTCGATCGTCGCCCACCGCCAGGACCGGACGAAGAAATATGCAGCCGCGACCGCGATCGCTAGGCCGACGGCGCGAGCGACGAGGGGATCTTCGGCGACGGGGATCACGGCGAGCACCACACCGATCAAGAGCACCGCCGCCCAGGACGCGGCGAGGAGCAGCCGCATGGGGCGGCTGAGCGCGTCGTACCGGCGAAGCAACCTGTCTGGCATGCCCGACCCCTGGTCGAGCGTGCCACGCCGCGGTTAAGAGCGGGTTATCGCGTGGTCACGATCTCGCGCAGGCGCTCGCGCGTGAAGCGGCCCACGAAGAGAGCCACGAACTGAGGCACCCGGGAGTCGACCAGGCGCGCCATCGACTCGCTGGCGGCCATGTCGATGGATTCCTCGGGGATCACGTCGCGGTATTCGGCTTTGATCGTGCGGATCTCGGACTCGACCTGTCGCAGCACCGTCTCGTCGAAGACAACAGCCATCGATGCACCCCTCCACGACCAAGGCCACCGGCAGACCGCCCGGACCCGCCGCCCGGCTATCAAAGGTTAGGGCCTGGCCGGATCGGGCGTACGGCCGGGTGGCCCGCCACGTCCGGGCCAGGCGTCCGCT
>CAYWTI010000052.1:0-2215 GCA_964461175.1 uncultured Actinomycetes bacterium
GCGAGCGTGGAGAAGCCGTGGACGAAGCCCGGCTCGTCAGCCAGCTCGGGGATGTGCAGCGCGGCAGGGGTCGTCCTCACTTCGCCAAGGGTAGAACGCACCGCCGCGACTGCCGGCGCTCGCGCCCTTGAGGGCGCTTCGAAAGGCGCGAATGCCGGCGCTCGCGCCTTATGAACGACGCGAGCTCAGTACCTGTTCGATCTCCCGCTTGACCTGCTGCAGGTCCATGAACTCGCGGTACACCGACGCGAACCGGATGTAGGCCACCTCGTCGAGGTCGCGCAGCCGGTCCATCACCATCTCGCCGATCTCCTGGCTCGGAATCTCGACCCGGCCCGAGCGCCGGAGCTCCGCCTCGATGTCGTCGACGATGGCGCGCAGCCGCTCGGGTGAGATGTCGCGCTTGTCGGTCGCCTTCTTCAGGCCGTTGAAGAGCTTCTGGGGATCGAAGTCCTCGCGCCGGCCGTCCTTCTTGGTGACGAAGAACGGCACGGTCTCGATCCGCTCGTAAGTCGTGAAGCGCTGCCCGCACTGCAGGCACTCGCGCCTCCGGCGGATCGCCTCGCCGACCTCCGAGTCGCGCGAGTCGACCACCTTCAGGTCGTGGTGACCGCAGTACGGGCAGCGCATTGGAAACCTCTTGCCGGCTACACCCTGTTGCGCAGGAACGCCGGGATGTTGATGTCCTCGAGCTCGCCGAGGCCGAACTCGGGCCGGTCGATCGTACGACGCACGGTCTCCTGCCTGGCCTCCTGCTTGGCGTCCTGCTGCGTCTTGCCGCCAAAGCCGGTGGCGATCACGGTGATCTTGATCTCGCCGCCCATCGTGTCGTCGCGCACGACGCCGAAGATGATGTTCGCGCCCGGATCGGCCGCGGAGCGCACGATCTCGGCAGCCTTCTGGACCTCCTGCAGGGTGATGTCCTTGCCCGCCGTGATATTGAACAGGATGCCCTTCGCCCCGTCGATGGAGGTCTCGAGCAGCGGGCTCGCGACGGCCTGCTTGGCGGCGTCCTCGGCGCGGCTGTCGCCGGCGCCGTGGCCGATGCCCATCAGGGCCTCGCCGGCGTCCTGCATGATCGCCTTCACATCGGCGAAGTCGAGGTTGATGACGCCGGGCTGCGTGACCAGGTCGGAGATGCCCTGGACGCCCTGGCGGAGCACATCGTCCGCCATCCGGAACGCCTCTTCGAGGGTCGTCTTCGAGGATGCGACCTGCGCCAGCCGGTCGTTGGGGATGACGATCAGCGCGTCCACCTGGCCGCGCAGGGCCTTGATGCCCTCCTCGGCGGTGTCGTTGCGGATCCGGCCCTCGAACGAGAACGGCCGCGTGACCACGCCGATCGTGAGCGCGCCGGCCTCCTTGGCGAGCTCGGCGACGATCGCGGCCGAGCCCGTGCCCGTGCCGCCGCCCATACCGGCGGTGATGAAGACCATGTCGGACTCCTGGACGACCGCCGAAAGCTCGGTGCGGCTCTCGTCGGCGGCGTCGCGGCCGCGCGTCCAGTCGCCGCCCGCGCCCAGGCCGCGGGTGATCTTGTTGCCGATCTGGACCTTGACGTCCGCCTGGCAGCGCTCGAGCGCCTGCTTGTCGGTGTTGACGGCGATGAACTGGACCTTGAGCGCCTTCGAGATCATGCGGTTCACGGCGTTGCCGCCGCCGCCTCCGCAGCCGACGACCTTGATCCGTGCTCGCCCCTCGTGCAACTCGCTCTCTTTCATCTCGATCAGGTGATCCTCCTTCGGATTTCGGTGTGCCATGGCGAGCTCGAGCTGGTTCTTGGTGTGTTCTCTAGAAAAAATCTCGCAGCCACCTCACTGTTTTTTGGTACGTGGTCCCGAACGAGGCCGGCTGACGTGTCGACGCATGACCGTGGTCGTGCGACCCCCACTTGACCAGCCCGGCCGCGACGGCGAACGACGGGCCGTGCGCCTTGTCGGCGAGACCCGCGAGGCCGATGGGCTGGCCGAGCCGCGCCGCGGTGTTGAACACCGACTGCGCGGAGTCCATGGTGCCCATCAACCTTGAGCCGCCACCCGCAACGACGACGCCCGCGGGCAGGCGCGACTCGAAGCCCGACTTGCGCACCTCCTCGCGCGCCATCTGGAAGATCTCGACCATGCGCGGGCCGATGATCTCGGCGAGAAAGCGACGCGGCAGGGCGTTGATGCGATCGCCTCCGACCTGCCGGACCTCGACCTTCTCGCCGTGGTCG
>CAYWTI010000053.1:0-12992 GCA_964461175.1 uncultured Actinomycetes bacterium
GACCGCCTGGATGTGGCCGGCCGCCTCCAGCCTCGCGAGGGCGACGTGGCCGGGATTCGGTTTCGCGGCTAGGGCGGCGCGGCCGCGCTCCTTCGAAACGCGCCAGTACGACGCCGGGTCGGCGAGGAAGCTGTCGATCGACGACACCTTCACCGGGTCGTACTTGGTCCACAGGCCGCCATCGCCGCGAAAGGTCGGAATCCCGCTCTCGGCGGACACGCCCGCCCCGGTCATCGCGAGGCCGCGTCGCGCGCCGGCGAGCAGGTCGGCGGCGCGGTCGACCGCGTCAGGCAAAGACTTCCTCGGCAGCCGGCGGCTTGCGGCCAGCGGCGTAGGCGGCGTTCGCGGCCTCGGATGGGATGGGCACCCACGGCGAGGAGCTGTCCTCGCGGATTGCGGTGACCCTGAACAGGCGGAACGTCTCAGCGGACTTGCCCTTCAGCTGCAGCCCCGGCATCTCGTCGACCGCGATGTAGTCGGCGCAGGCCTGGTAGGTCGGCCAGCCGACGATGATGTCGAACGCGGGCGCCACGCTGCAGAAACGCGCGGCCGTGTTGACGGTGTCGCCGAGGGCGGTGTACTGCAGGCGATCCGAGCTGCCCATGTTGCCGACCACGGAAGGGCCGGTGTTGATGCCGATCCCGTAGCTGATCGGCGGCAGACCGCGCGCTGCCAGCCGCGCCTCCATCTCGGGCGCCGCCTGGACCAGGTCGTACGCGCACCGGATGGCGAGCAGCGCGTGCTCGGGCTGCGCGAGCGGGACGTTCCACAGCGCCATGACCTCATCGCCGACGTACTTGTCGATGAGGCCGTCCCACTTCAGGATGAGCGCGCTCATCCGGTCGAGATACTCCGTGACGATCTTCAGCACATCGGCGGCATCCATCGTCTCCGACATGGCGGTGAAGCCGCGGATGTCCATGAACAGCACTGTCAGCTCGCGCCGTTCGCCGCGCGACATCAGGTCTTCAACCGAGCGCGACGCGGCGAGCTGCTGAGCGACGCGCGGGTCTATGTAGTGGCCGAAGATGCGCTCCACCTTCCGGCGCTCTCGCTCCTCGAGCACATACCGCGCCGCCAGCGAGAAGCCTGCGGCGAGCAGGATCGCAACCGGCGTGTAGATCGGGTCGGCGAGAAACCCCGCGCGACCCAGCACGATCGTCACCATCGCGTAGGCCGCCAGCGCGATCGCGATCACCAGCACGGCGCGGCGGAACGAGAGCACGTAGACGGCCGTGCCGACGAGCGTGGCGATCAGGAGCGTGGCGACGAGGTCCGAGGAATCAGGCTGCGGCCGGACGTAACGATCGTTGAGCACGGTCGAGATCGCGTCGCCCATGATGCGGTAGCCGTAGTTCTGGTTCGGGACCATGCAGCGCGGCCGGCTCTGCGGGCAGAAGGACGCGTCGTGGAAGAAGCTGACCGCCTGGGAATAGATGTCGTCGGCGTCGACGAGCTTGATCCCGACGACCACGACATGATCGGTGATCACCTTCGTGTCGGGACAGTGCCTCTGGTACGCCGCCACGTAGCTGCACGTGGGGCTGTGTCCGTTCGTGAAATTGATGAGCATCTGCCCGTCGACGAGCGGGATCGTGTGCCTCCCGAGCCTCGCCTCCTGAGCGCCGATCGCCACGGGCCCGCTGAGCCCTTCGGCCATCCTCACGGCCTGGATGAACGCGGGATCACCGCTCGTGTTGTGCGTGCACGTCTTGGCGAGACGCACCGGCACCCCGCGCACGGCGTTGGCCGGATCGGGAGCGCCCAGGTCGCGGCCGGCCACCGCCGCCGCCGCGTTCATGAACTGCGGCAGCGGGCTGTCGTCGGGCGTGCAGACCAGGATCACGTTGCCGGCGTTGGCGATGGCGGTCTCGAGCTGGCGATCGCCCGCGTCGCTGTGGTCGACCATGACGTCGAAGAGGATCACCTTCGGGTGGAGGCTCGACAGGTAGTCGATGACCCGGGCGTGGATGTCGTTCGACCACGGGTAGGGTCCGAACGGCCCGCCCGACGCTGAGTCGAGCGCGACCAGCGTGACCTGCGGTGACGGCGGGGGCGCTGGGAACAGCTGGTCCTGCAGCGCGAAGAACAACGGCGCGACGACCGCGGTTTGAGCGAGGGCGATGACGAGAAGGCCGGCGAGTAGCCCGGCGAGCGCGAAGCGCCACGACAGGCGCCAGTCGCCGACCCGTTCCCGCACCATGTCGCCGGTATGTTAGGCACGGTGAGGGCGCCGGCAACCGACTCGCGCCGGATGGTCTTTCTCTACGTCCTGGCCGGGGCCGTCTTCGCCATGCTGGCCGCGCGGGGACTGACCCTTCCGCTGTACGCGCGGGAGCTGGGCGCAAGCCGGTTCGAGGTCGGCGCGCTCTTCTCTGTTTCGCTGCTGTCCGGGGCCGTCCTCTCGCTGCCCGCGGGCGTGCTCGTCGATCGATTCGGCGCGCGCTCGCTGCTCGCGATCTCGCTGGTGATGACGGCGGCGGCGCAGGTCGCCACCGCGCTGACGGTCACAGTCGCGCCGCTGTTCCTCTGGCAGGTTGTCGCCGGCCTGGCCGCGGGCACCCAGCAGTCAGCCGTCTTCAGCGCCGTGACTGAATCGGTGGCGCGCGGCCGCCTGGGTCGCGCGATGGGTTGGCTGACGCTGTCGATGCAGCTCGGCTTCACGCTGGGTCCCGCGCTGGCGGGGCTCGCACTCCGCTGGGTCGATGTGCGAGTCGACATCGCGCTGACGACCGGCCTCCTGGTCTTCGCCATCCCGGGCGCGCTGCTCACCAGCCGCACCCGCCAGCACACGGGCCGCGGGCTGTCGCTGCGCGAGCCGCTGCGGGCGCTGATGACGCAGCCGGCCTTCATCCCGGTGACCGTCGGGCTGATGGCCATGACGCTCACGTGGGGGACGTTCGGCGCCTTCGTCCCGATCTTCGCGAAGGAGGCCCTCGGCCTGCCCAACGCGCAGATCGGCTACCTGCTCGCGATCCAGGCGATCTTCAACGCGAGCTCACGACCGTTTGCCGGCCAGATCGTCGACCGCGCGCGGCGGCGCTGGCCGATCGTGACCGTCGGCGTGATCGCCTGGTGCGCGTCGACCGTCGTGGTCAGCCACATGACCGGCTTCTGGCTCCCCGCCGCCGTCATCGCCGCCGGCACGCCGTTCATCGCCATGGCGTTCGTCACCGCCAGCGTGGTGTTCGGTGACCTGTCGGGCGCGTCGACCCGCGGCGTGACCATGGGCGTCTACGGCACCGAGCTGTTCCTGGGACTCGCGCTCGGGCCGCTCGTCTTCGGGCAGCTCGTGCAGTCGAGCGGCTACGCCGCCGGCTTCACGGCCTGCGCGATCGTGTCGGTCTTGCTCGTGCTGGTGATGGCGGCGATGCAGTCGAACGTCGTCCGCCGGCGTAGAGAGCCAGCACCTCTCGGTGACTCGGAAACGCGATCGGCGGCAGCGCGTCGAGCCTGAACACCGCGGCCTCGAGCATCTCGGGGCCGGCCACGATCGTCGCCCCGGCAGCGAGGCGGCCCACGTAGGCGACGCCGACGATCGACGACGCGGTCGTCTTGGAGACGTGGTAGACGCCAAGCAGATCGCCTAGCTCGACCTCGGCGCCGATCTCCTCCAGGCACTCCCGCACGGCGGCGTCCGCCGGATGCTCGTCGTGGTTGACGAATCCGCCCGGCAGGCACCAATCGCCATAGCCGGGCTCGATCGCGCGCCGCCCCAGCACGATCCCGCCTGGGGCTTCGACGACGACGGCGGTCGCGACCTTCGGGTCGCGCCAGAGGACGAAGCCATCGTTCGCGCACGCCTCGACCTCGTGACCTTCAATGACCTTCGGCACGAGCGGCGCGCCGCACTCGAGGCAGAAATGACCCAACCTGGGTCGAGCTTAGACGTGTTCCGGTTCGGGCTTGGGGGCGTGAGCTTTCGGGGCCGGACCGGTCATCTCGGCGACCCGCACCTGGTTGCGGCCGCCCTGCTTGGCGGCGTACAGCGCCTGGTCGGCGCGGTCGATGAGCTGCGTGAAGAGGTTCGGCTCCTCGGTCGCAGCCACGCCCACGCTGATCGTCAGCTTCAGCCCCCCGGGGAACGTCGCCGCCGCCACCTTCGCCCGGATGCGCTCGGCCAGCACGCGCGCGCCCGGCTCGGTCGTCTCGTGCAGGATCAAGGCGAACTCCTCACCCCCGTAGCGCGCGCAGACGTCCGACTCCCGTGCGCTCGTCTTGAGGATCTGCGCGAGCTCGGCGAGCACGGCGTCGCCGTTCAGGTGGCCGTAGGTGTCGTTGACCTGCTTGAAATGGTCGAGGTCGATCATCAAGAAGGCGATCGGGTTGCGGTGACGGCGCGCGCGCTGGGTCTCCTGCAGAAAGCTCTGGGCGAGGGCGCGCCGGTTCGGGAGCTTGGTCAGCTCGTCGGTCAGCGCGTTCTCCTCCTGCGCCTCGAACAGCTGCGCGTGCCGGATGGCGATGGCCGCCTGGGCGGCGACTCCGTTGAGGAGGTCCGCCTGGTCGTCGTTGATCTCGCGCCAGGCGTTGAGGTAGAGCTCCATCGCGCCCATCAGCTCGCCCGCGCGCTGGATCGGGACGACGAGCGCGTGCTGCGGATGGCCGCCCTGCTCGAGGCCGGGCGCGTTGCGCTCGTCGAGCTTGACGACCAGGGGACGCATCGCGGCCACCGCGCTGCGCAGCGGCTCCTCGTCCGGTTTACGCACGCCGCCACGGGCGCGGTTCGTCAGGTTGTACGACGCCTCCCGCGAGAGCTCCGCCTTCTGCGCCCGGACGAGGTACATCGCGCCCGCGACCGCGCCCATCATCCGGCCCGCGTGCGTGAGCGCGACGTTGAGCACCTCTTCGAGGGCGAGCGACGAGTTCACGGCCGAGGCGATGGCCAGCAGCAGCGCCGCCCGGTCGCGCGCGCCGGTCTCGTCGGCCAGCGCCGCCTCGAGCTCACGGGTCGTGTGGCGTAGGCGCATGAGCGATAGCGTGAGGAGGATGAAAGCGGCGACCAGAAGGACGGAGACGATGAGGAGAATGCCTGCCGGTTCCATCTGAGGTCGGATAGGTTAACGCGGCAAACTCGGAGTTCGATCTATACTCGGCCCGATCTGGAGCCGCTTTCCTTCGACGAGCTTCCCCTTGGCGGCGAGTGGACCACGCGCCGCCGGACCGTCACCGAAGCCGAGATAGCCCTGTTTGCCGGCGTCGCCGGCGACCTCTCTCCGCTGACGATCGAAGCCGGCTCGGGCGGTCCACGCGCCGCGCCTCCCGCCCTGGTCCTCGCCATGGCCGTCGGCCTGGGCTCGGTCGACATGCCCGTTCCCTCGGTCGCGGAGTGGGAGTGGCTGAACTGGAAGTTCCCGCGCCCGGTCCACGCCGGCGACACGCTGTACGCGCGGTGGACGCTGACCCAGAAGCGGCCGCCGGTGGGCGGCTCGCCCACCGCGATCGTCGTGTGGCGGGTGGACGTCCACACGACCGACGGCGCGTTGTGCGCCGAGGGCGAGGTCGGCGCCAAGGTCAAGCGCAACGGGGCCGTCGTCGCGCACAAGCCGGCGGAGGGCGAGGTGCCCGCGGCGCCGGCGGCGAGGCGCAGCCGGCGGGGCCGGCGCTCGCGGGGGAACGGTGCCCCCGCCGCGGTACCGGAAACGCCGGCGGTCGCCGCCCCTCCCGCCGCCGCGGCCAAGCCGGAGCGGACGTCGACCGGTTCGTCGCGCCGCCGGCGGCGCAGGCGATCCGGCACAGGCACCGCCCGCGACGAAGAGCACGAGCCGCGAGCCGCGCACGTGCAGGAGACTGCCGCGCCGCCCCCGGCGACGCTGCCCGCAGCCGCCCCGGCGGCCCCGCGCGCGGGCGGCGGGACCTCGCGGCGGGGAATCGGCGGCGTGCTGCGCCGCCTCAGGGGAAGCTAGGCCGGCGGCTCCATCGCTTCCAGGTACTCGATCACGCGGCGCGTCAGCTGCGTCGGGGTCGAGGCTCCACTCGTCACGCCGACCCGCTTGGCGCCCTTGAGCCAGGTGACGTCGATCTCCTCGAGGTCGTCGACGAGGTAGGCGGGCTTGTGGCCGAGCTTCTTGACCACCTCGACCAGGCGCAGCGAGTTCGACGAGCGAGGGCTGCCGACGACGATGACGACGTCCACCTCCTTGGCGGCCTCGACCGCGGCCTCCTGCCGCTCCTGCGTGGCGCGGCAGATCTCGTTGTAGACCTCCGCCTCCGGGTAACGCGCCTTGACGCGGCCGATCAGGTCCTCGGTGTCCCACACCGAGAGCGTCGTCTGGCACGTCACGGCGATCCGCTCGCCGTGGAGATCGAGGGCGTCGATGTCCTCCGGGTCCTGGACGAGGTGGACCTTGCCCGGCGCCTCGCCCATCACGCCCTCCGGCTCGGGATGGCCCTTGCGGCCGATGTAGACGACGTCGTAGCCCTTGCGCGCGAGGTCGGCGACGAGCTCGTGCGTGCGCACGACGTCGGAGCACGTGGCGTCGACCGGGCGCAGGCCCAGCTCGACCGCGCGCTCCTTCACCTGCGGCGATACGCCATGCGCGGTGAAGATGACGGTGCCGTCCTTGATGTGCTCGAGGCCGGCGAGGCGGTCGGGCTGGTCGACCAGCGCGATGCCCTGCGCCTGGAGGTCGTCGGTCGCGTGGGTGTTGTGGACGAGCATGCCGAGCATGTGCACGGGCCCCTCGCTCTCCTCGCGCACGCGCTTGGCGATGCGAAACGCATCGACCACGCCGTGGCAGTAACCGCGCGGCGTGATTTTCACCACCTCCATGGCCGGTTCGAGTCTACGTGAGATGATTTCGCGCGCCATGGCGGTTGCCGCCGTAGGAGCCAGCGCCGTCGACCGGGCGTCGTTTGCCCGTGAGGCGCGGTCCGGCCGCCTTGCCGCTCTCATGGTCGACACGATCGTGCTCGCGGTGCTCACCGGTCTCGTCAACGCCGTGTACGGCGTGACCGACATCGCCTCCGGTTACATCGCCGGGAACACAAGCGTCACCACCACGACCACTGCGGTGGCGTGGCCGTGGCTCACGCTGATGGCGCTCGTCTACTTCACGGCCTTCGAGGCCATGTTCGGCGCGACGCTCGGCAAGGCTTGGGTGAGGCTCAAGGTCGTGCGGATCGACGGGGTGCGCCCCACGTTCCGGGACATCGCCGTCCGCAACGTCGGGAGGCTGCTCGACTTCCTTCCGTTCCTGTACCTCGTCGGCGGCGTCCTGGTGATCACGAGCCCGTACGCGCAGCGGGTGGGCGACCGGCTCGCGAGCACGACAGTCGTCTACCGGCACCGCCCGGGCGACACCCGAAGCTCAGGCCGCGCGGCGGTCCGCGCGCTCGTCGCCGTGCTCGCAGCCGCGGCGCTCGTGACCATGCTGTTCGCCTACTTCGGCCGCCCACCTCTCGTCATCGACGGGCTCGCCAAGTCGGGCCAGCTTCACCCGCTTCGCGGCTACGAGCTCGGCAGCCCGTCCTGGGGTGTCGGTACGGTGACCTACCCGATCCGCCAAGCGGGATCGAACTGCGCCGGCACGATCACGCTTGCCTGGTCGCTGACCGCCTGGCACCTGTCTTCGATGTCGTTCTCCTGCCTCTAGCCGATCCCCGCGAAGAGGTCCGGTTCGGGAAGCTCGGACCCCGGCTTGCCGCGCGCGAGCTGGTAGTACTCGGTCCCGAACGCCAGCTCGTAGATCTGGTCCTGCATCGTCGAGAACCAGGAGTTGGGGTCGTTCTGCGAGACGTGGGCGCGGAAGGCATCGCGCTTGCGCTCGACGTAATCGTGCACGTCGACGCGCGTGGTGACGAGCTCGTCCGGCGTGCCGGCGATGCGCATGTTGCCGCCCATCGCCTGCCGCGCCTCCTCGGGCATCTGCTGCGCGAACGCCTCCATCATCGAGCGCGGTATCGCCGTGTAGTAGAGCTTCCGCACCGGGACACCTTCCTTCTCGAGCGCATCGAGGGCCGCGTTGGTGACGTGGTGCGCCTTGATGTGGTCGGGGTGGCCGTAGACGCCGTCCTCGGCGTAGGTCACCACCACCGCCGGGCGCTCCTCGCGGATGAAGACGGCGAGCTTCGCGGCCGCCTCCTCGAGCTTCGCCTGGTGGAACGAGCGCGGGTCCTTGTTGTCGTCCGTGTCGACCATGCCCGAATCGCGGTAGCCGAGAAACTCCTGGCGGTCGACGCCGAGGATCTCGCAGGCGTTGCGCAGCTCTTCGGTGCGGATCTCGCCGAGGCGCGGCCGCGACGATGCCTCGTCCATGTTGTAGATCTCGCCGACCTCGCCCCGCGTCGCCGTGACGAGGACGACCCTGTGGCCGTGCGCCTTGGCTTTCATCATCACGCCGCCGGTCGAGATCGACTCGTCGTCGGGATGGGCATGGACGAGAAGGAGGGTGGCCATCGCTTAGCTCAGCAACATGTTCGCGAGTTCCACGATTCCGCGTCCACCCGGTCGGGGGACCGTGCGGTCGGCGGCGGCGACGACCTCCGGCGGCGAGCCCTCGACCGCGACGCCCAGGCCGGCCCACTCGATCATCGACGTGTCGTTGCGCCCGTCGCCGACGGCGACCACCTCGGAGCGCGGCACGCCGAAGCGTTCACTCAGGAACCGCAGCGCGGACGCCTTGTCGCTCTCCAGGGTCGTGAACTCGAGGTAGTCGGGCGTCGACGTGGCGACGTTCAAGCGTCCCTTCCAGCGCGCCCGCGCGTCGGGAAGGATCTGCTCGAGCTTGTCCGGCGTGGAGACGATCACCAGCTTCGGCGTTGTCGGGCCCATCGCTTTGTCGAGGTCGCCGACGACGTGGATCTTCATGCTCGCGTGCTCGGCGTACTCGTGCGCCTCCGGCCGGTCGCGGGCGACGATCAGCTGGTCGTCGCGGTACGCCTGCACGTGGAGGTCGCGCTCGTTGGCGTAGCGGATCACCTCCACGGCGAGGTCGTGGGGCACGCCGTGATCGAGCAGCACGTCGCCGGCGGGCGAGCGCACCTGCGCGCCCTGGTAGCAGACGATCGGGCCCTTTAGACCGAGCCGCTTCACCCACGGCACAGCGCCGGGGTACGGGCGCCCGGTGCAGGCGATCACCTGGATGCCCGCGGCGACCATGCGGCCGACCGCGTCGACGTCTGCGGGGTCGAGGCTCAGGTCGAGACCGAGGATGGTGCCGTCGAGGTCGAGCGCAAGCAGTCTGTACTTGAGACTGACGGCTATTTCTTGACCTCGGGGTTGAGCAGGTTCGGCGGCCGCCCGCCGCGAACCGCCGTCGCCATGTTACGCGCGGCCATGGCCGACATCTCCGAGCGCGTGCGCACGGTCGCGCTCGCGATGTGCGGCGCGAGGACGACGTTCGGCATGGGGATGAGGTGCGGATGCACGGCCGGCTCGCGCTCGTACACGTCGAGCCCCGCGCCGGCGAGCTTGCCGGCGCGCAGCGCCTCGACCAGCGCCGCCTCGTCGACCACCGGGCCGCGCGAGGTGTTGACAAGGATGGCGTTTCGCTTCATGGCGTTGAACTGAGCCGTGCTGAACAGGTGGTGCGTCTCCTGTGTGAGCGGCACGTGGACCGAGATGAAGTCCGACTCGGCGACGAGCCGGTTGAGGTCCACGCGCGTCGCGCCAAGCTGCTCCTCCGCCTCGCGCGGCAGCGGTTGGGGGTCGTAGTAGAGGACGCGCATGTTGAAGCCCTTCGCGCGGTGGGCCACGCCGCGGCCGATGCGGCCGATGCCCACGATGCCGAGGGTCGCGCCGAACACGTCCTGGCCGAGCATCATGTCGATCGCCCAGCCGTGGAACTTGCCGGCGCGCGTGAAGTTGTCGGCTTCGACGACCCGACGCGCGGTGGCCATGATGAGAGTGAAGGCGAAGTCGGCGGTCGCATCGTCCAGGACGCCGGGCGTGTTCGTGACCATCACCTTGTGCGCGGTCGCGGCCGGGACGTCGATGTTGTCGAAGCCGACGGCGACGTTGCTGACGCACCTGAGGCCGGGCGTGGAGAGCACCGTGTCCCGGATCGGGTCCATGAGCTGGCTCACGATGCCGACGCAGCCCTCGGCGGCCTGGCGGATGCTGGGCTCGTCGAGCGGCCTGCCGGCGGGGTAGGCGATGACCTCCGCGGCCTCGGCCAGGATCTGCGGACCAGGGTCGAGGATGGGGTGCATCAGCAGCACCCTCGGCCTGCCGGATTGACTCACGGGTTCAGGCCGAGATCAGACGCGATCGGTTTCAGGGCGTCGCGGACGAACTCCACGTGCTCATCGAAGGGTACGCCGAGCGCCTCGGCGCCCGCGACGAGCTCCTCGCGGTGGACGCCGCGCGCGAAGGCCTTGTCCTTCATCTTCTTGCGCACGGTGCTCGGCTCGACCGCGCTGAGCGAGCGATCCGGCTTGACCAGCGCGCACGCGATGATGAAGCCGCACATCTCGTCCACGGCGTAGAGCGCGCGGCGCGCGTTCGTGTCCCGCGGCACGTCCAGGTAGTCGGCGTGCGAGGCGATGTCGTCGAGGATGTCTTCCGGCCAGCCCTTCTCGCGCAGCATCGCGATGCCGCGCATCGGGTGGAGGTCCAGCGTCGGGCCGGACTCGTAGTCCCAGTCGTGGATGAGGCCAAGCACCGCCCAGCGCTCGGGGTCCTCGCCGAACCGCCGCGCGTAGGCCTCCATCGCGGCCGAGACGCTGCGCATGTGCCGGCGCAGCTGCTCCGACTTCGTCGACTCGAGGACGAGCTCCCACGCGTCTTCGCGCTTCGGCGTGATCGAGCTCAAAGAATCTCCTTCAGCGCGGCCAGCAGCCGCGCGTGCTGGTCTTCGGTGCCGACGGTGACGCGCAGCCAGCCGGCGATCGGCTCACGATCGTAATGGCGGACGAGGATCTTGCGCTGGCGCAAGGCGGTCACCACCTCGATCGCCGGCCGCGGTGGCTTGCAGAACACGAAGTTCGTCGACGACGGCACGACCTCGAAGCCGAGGCCCCCCAGCGCGGCCGACAGCTCGTGCCGGTTCCGGACGACCTCGTCGACCAGCGTGCGGTGGTAGGCGTCATCCTCGATCGCGGCCGCGGCCGCGACGATGGCCAGGCGGTCGACGTTGTACGAGTCCTTCACGGCGTCCAGGGCCTCGATCAGCTCGGGCGCGCCGAGCGCGAACCCGATGCGCATCCCCGCCAGCGCGTACGACTTGGAGAACGTGCGCAGGATGAGCACGTTGCCGTGCTCGCGCAGCAGCCCGACGCACGAGCGCGGCGCGAAGTCGACGTAGGCCTCGTCGATCGCGACCACCCCGCTCGAGCCGGCGACCACCGCCTCGACCGCCTCCGTGTCGAAGAGCGCACCGGTCGGCGAGTTGGGGTTGACGATGAGCTTCAGCCGCGACGGATCGGCGGCGAGGCTCGGCGGCAGCTCCGAAGGAATCTCGGTGGGGTGCGCCGACGGGCGGACATCGTGGATCCGGCACAGCGGCTCGAACAGCGGATACGTCGGGGTGGGAAACGCGACCGTGTCGCCGGGGCCCGCGAAGGCGCTGAAGCACATGTCGATCATCTCGTCGCCGCCGTTGCCGACCGCGACCTGGGAGACGTCGACTCCGAAGTGCCGGGCGATGGCCTCGCGCGCCGGGGCCGCCGTCGGGCTCGGGTACAGCCGCAGCGAATCGTCGACGGCCGCGCGGATCGCCGCCAGCACCTTCGGTGACGGCGGCAGCGGCGACTCGTTGGTGTTGAGCTTGGTCCAGCCCGCGCCGTCCGGCGGCTGCTCGCCGGGCACGTACGGGTGGAACCCTTCGAGGCCCCGCCTTACGACGCTTTTCGGCATTCGAGGAGAAAAGTCTCGAGCGCGAGCCGGGGCGACACGTTCTGCTCGAGGTAGCCGAGCGTGTCGTAGGAGAGCTCCAGCAGCCGCGCCCAACGGCCTTGCTGTCGCCCGGTGCTCGCGAGCATCCGCCGCCGAAGGTCGAGCTGCCAGCTTGCCATCGCGAACAGCGCCGGGTCCTCGACGTCGCCCTCGCTGCGCCGCCAGCCCATCTGCTCTGAATCGAGCTGGGCGGCGATGCGCAGCGGCACATCCGCGGGCGCGCCGAAGATCTCCTCGAGCCGGCGCGTCCACGCGTGGTGGAGCTCGATGACGGCGTCGTCACCCGCGCGCCGCATCGCCCATCCCGGCCGGCCGCCCGACAGGTCGGCGAGGAGATTCGCGCGCTGCGGCTCGACGCCGTTCGCGGCAAGCAGCTTCTCGATCTCCGTCGCCGGCACCGGATGGAAGAACACGCGCTGGCAGCGCGACACGACGGTGGGAAGGACCACGAACGGGTTGAGCGACGGCGTGGTCAGGATGATCACGCGGTGGGGGTGCGGCTCTTCGAGCGTCTTCAGCAGCACGCCCTGCGATTCGTCGCGAAGGCGCCCGATGTTGACGACCAGCGCCACGCGGCAGCGCGCCACCCCGGGCTTGAGGTTGAGGAACTGCTGGAGGCTGAGCTCGTGGAACTCCGGCGGCTTGTCGGGGATGAGCCGCATCTCATTGGTGTGGATGAGCTTCTGGCGGTCGTCCTCCCAGTAGTCCGGGTGCCGCGCGAGCGGCGCCTCGGGCAGAAGCGCGGCCGCGAGCGCGCGCGCGGCAGTCGACTTGCCGAGGCCGGACTCGCCGACGAACATGTACGCGTGCGCGAGGCGGTCGGTTTCGAGCTGGGACCGAAGCTGGCGCAGCGCCTGGGCGTGGCCGACCACGCCCGCGAACGGATCGGTCATCGCGCCTGCGGGTTCGGGGCGGCGGGCCGCGCTGGTTTCGCGGACGATTCCCTGGCCGCCGCCGCCTCGCGCTCGAGCCGCTGCGCGCGCCCCTGGAGCCAGACCTCGCGGATGCGCTGCAGCGCCGTGATATTCGTCACCACAGCGAGCAGGAAGACGATGCCGTAGAGGATCCACCCTCCGAACAGGAGGCCGATCAACGTCGCCACGACTCGTTCGGGCCTCTGGAAAAGCCCCGACTTGCAGGCAAAGCCGAGGCTCTGGGC
>CAYWTI010000054.1:0-7987 GCA_964461175.1 uncultured Actinomycetes bacterium
GGCACCTTCTCGGCGTCGGGGATCTCCACCGCCCTGAAAGGCTGCACGCGGCCGCCGAGCACCAGCTCACCCTCGCCGGCGGCGCGGATGTTGCGCACCCACTGCGTCAGGCCGCGCGGGGCCACGAGGTACTGCTGCTTCTGATACGTCAGCAGGTTGACCGGATGGCTGCGCCATTCGCCGGTCTTGCGGCCTTTGACGCGCAGGATGCGCGAGCCCCACACGCTCACGCCGATCCTCGTCAGGCCCTGCACCGCCTTGTTGAAGACGTTCTTCGTGAACCAGTCGGGCTTCTGGTAGTACGCCATCGGCGTAGATACGATAGCCAGGGTGACGTACTCGATAGTTGCGCGCGACACGGAGACCGGTGAGATGGGCGTCGCGGTCCAGTCGCACTACTTTCAGGTCGGACCCGTCGTGCCCTGGGCGATCGCGGGCGTCGGCGCGGTGGCGACGCAGTCGCAGGTCAACATCAGCTACGGGCCTCTGGCGCTCGACTACCTCAAGGCGGGCTACACCGCCGAGCAGGCGCTGAAGGCTCTCCTCGCCGGCGACCCCGAGCCCGAGGGACGCCAGGTGGCGATCGTCGACGCTGCGGGCAACGTCGCGACATACACGGGACCGAAGTCGATCCCGGCCGCCGGGCACCGCAAGGGCGACGGCTTCTCCGTGCAGGCAAACCTGATGGAGAAGGACACCGTCTGGGACGCGATGTTCGACGCTTACACGAGCACCCGCGCACCGCTCGCCGAGCGCATGATGGCCGCCCTCGAGGCGGCGGAGGCGGAGGGCGGAGACATCCGCGGCCGCCAGTCGGCGGCGATGCTGGTCGTCAGCGGCACGGCGACCGGCCGCTCGTGGGAGGACCGCGTGATCGACCTGCGCGTCGAGGACGCGCCGGACCCCAACGCCGAGCTTCGGCGGCTGCTGCGCGTGAAGCGCGCGTACATGGCGCTCAACGACGGGGAGATCGCCTCCCAGGCCGGGGACCAGGCGAATGCGGCGGCCAAGCTGCAGAAGGCGCTGAGCCTCGCGCCCGAGATGGTCGAGATCTCGTTCTGGGGCGGCCTCGGCATGGCGCAACAGCAGATGTTCGACCAGGGCTGCGAGCTGATGATGACCGCGGTGCACAAGGACCGGCGTTGGGTCGACGCGCTCGACCGGCTCGTCCAGTCGGGACGTCTCGACGCCGACCTCGCGAAACGGATCCGCGAGCGCCTCACATCGGGCGTTCCGGCCAGCCAGTAGACTTCATCGAGTTTTGGGCAAATACAAAGGCCGGCGCGGGCCTCGACGGCCGCCGAAGAGCAAGGCCGAGCGCGACGACGGCGACCAGAAAGAGGCCGCGGTCGTGATGGACGCCGTCGTCTCGCAGGCGCTGCCGAACGCGATGTTCGAGGTCGAGGTCGAGGGCGGGCACAAGCTGATCGCGTACGCGGCCGGCCGCATGCGCCGCTACTTCATCCGCATCACGCCCGGTGACCGCATCCGGGTCGAGCTCTCGCCGTACGACCTCACGCGCGGACGCATCGTCTACCGCTACCGAGACTGACCTTGGCGTCGCTTCTCGACGCGATCGCCAACGCTCGTGTCTTCGACCTCGAGCAGCCGCGTTACGCCGGCGCACCCTCGCACCCGGCGCACGCGCCGGGGTTCAACTACTTCCTGCACCGCCACCACGCACGCGGGGCGCCCGAGGCACGTACCGGCGCCTCGGGGATCATCGTCACGCCGGAGCACTCGGGCACGCACATCGACGCCCTGGCCCACCAGGCCGAGAACCTGACCCTCCACGGTGGGATCCACGTCGACGAAGGCGTGCAGACCTCGGTCGGGTTCCGCAAGCTCGGCATCGAGACGATGGCGCCGCTCGTCGGACGAGGCGTGCTGCTCGACGTCGCCGGCGGCCGGCGGCTGGATCCCGACTACGCGATCACACCCGCGGACCTTGAGAGGTCGGCGCGCGTCGAGCTCAAGCCGGGGGACATCGTGCTCGTGCGCACCGGCTTCGGCGCGCTGTGGGCCAGGCCCGAGGAGTACCTGCGCGCGGCGGGTGTCGGCGCCGCCGCATCTCGGTGGCTCATCGACCGCGGCGTGAGCGCGGTCGGCGCGGACAACATCGCGTTCGACGTCATGAACGCGCCTCCCGACCCGGAGCTGAAGGTGACGCTGCCCGGCCACGTGCTCCTGCTCGTCCGCGCGGGCATCCCGATCATCGAGAACCTGAACCTCGAAGAGCTCGCTGCGGCGAATGTCTACGAGTTCCTCTTCGTCTGCCTGCCGCTCAAGATGCGGGGCGCGACGGGCTCGCCGGTCAGGCCGATCGCCGTCGCCTAGCCCGGAAAGGCGCTCGGCCCAAAAGAAAAAGCGGCCGGGCGCAAACCCGGCCGCTCCGTAGATGCTCTGTCTAGCGCCTGCCGACCGTCTGGAAGCAGTCCAGGCAGTAGACGGGCCGGGCGCCCGTCGGCACGAACGGCACCTGCGTCGGCTTGCCGCAGTTGGAGCACACGACGTCGTGCATCACCCGCGCGCGGCCGCCGTTGCCGTCCGCCTGCCGCCGCGCCGCCCGGCACTCCGGGCATCGCCGCGGCTCGTTCTGGAGCCCGCGCGACTGGTAGAACTCCTGCTCGCCCGCCGTGAAGAGAAACTCCCGACCACAATCACGACACGTCAACGTCCGATCCGCGAAGGTAACGGTCACCGATCCAGGCCTCCCCTAGTAAATCGCGCTGAGGCCCGGACGAGATAGCCGGACTACCCTCCAGCGTGCGGGGGCGATTCTAGCGCGGATGCCGAACATTTGGCGGCATCTCCTTACATGCCTTAACCGGGTTCAGCCGGCGGCGACCCTGCCCTCGCGCTCCTCTTCTTCGTCCTCCACGGGCGGCGCCTCGAACCCGGCCGCCGGTTTGGTGGTCTGGAGCGACACCTCCTTCATGAAGATCGTGGCGATCAGCGCCAGCACGAGTATGGCGCCGGCGAACACGTAGATGTCGTGGAGGGAGTCCGCCAGCGCGGCCCGGATGGCGTGGACGATGGCCGGCGGCAGCTTGGCGAGCAGCGTCGGGTCCAGGATCGCGTTCGCGTTGCCGGTGTTGGGCACGTTGCGAATCACCTGCGGCGGGACGCCGGACTCGGAGAGCCGCGTGCTCATGTAGCCGGGCAGCCGGTTGGACAGGACCGCGCCGAGGATGGCGCTGCCGACCGTGCCGCCCAGGTTGCGCCAGAACTGGATCTGGCTCGAAGCCACGCCCATGAACTGGCGGGGAAGCGCGACCTGCACCGCCGTGAGGTAGAGCGGGAACGTCACCCCGATGCCGGCGCCGACGACCACCAAATCGACGACCACGTGCCACTGGGGGGTGGAGGGGCCGACCTGGGCGAGAAGGTACATGCCGACGATCATCACGGCCGTGCCGAGCGTGCCGAGGAAGCGGTAGTACTTGATCCGGCGCATCACGAAGCCGGTGATGGTGCTCGCGCCGAGCAAGCCGAACGACATCGGCGTGATCAGCGCACCCGAGTTCGTGGCCGTGATGCCGAGCACGCCCTGGAACAGCAGCGGCGTGAAGAGGATCGAGCCGAACATGCCGAAGGCCGTGATGAAGCCGACGATCATGCTCACGGTGAACACGGAGTTCTTGAACAGGTGCAGGGGCACGATCGGCTGCGCGACCCGAGACTCGACGAAGACGAAGAGCGCAAGCATGACCGCGGCGAAGGCGAGGAGGCCCGACACCTGCGGCGATGTCCAGGAGTGGTCGCGCGTGATCGACAGCGCGATCAGCATCGGCACGATGCCGGCCGCGAGCGTGAAGGCGCCCCAGAAGTCGATGTCGCGCCACGAAGCCTTGGACCGCACGTACGGCAGTCCCGCGGTGACGACGAGCACGGCGATGATGCCGACCGGGATGTTCACCTCGAACACCCAGCGCCAGCTCCAGTGGTCGGTGATGAAGCCACCGGCCGTCGGCCCGACGACAGAGCTGAGGCCGAAGACCGCGCCGAACATGCCCTGCAGGCGGGCGCGCTGGCTCGGCGGGAACAGGTCGCCGATGACCGTGAAGACGGTCGCGAACAGCACTCCGCCGAAGAGGCCCTGGATGCCGCGGAACACGATGAGCTGCGTCATGTCCTGGGATAGGCCGCAGAGCGCCGACGCCGCGACGAAGCCGATCATTCCCGCGAGCAGGAACGGCTTGCGTCCGAACAGGTCGCCCAGCTTGCCCGCGATCGGGGTCATGGTCGTCGAAGTCACGAGGTAGGCCGTCGTCACCCACGCGAGGCGGTCGAGACCGTTGAGGTCCGCGACGATGCGCGGGATGGCGGTGCCCACGATCGTCTGGTCGAGCGCCGCCAACAGCAGGGCGAGCATGGTGCCCGCGGTCGCGAGGATGACTCTCCCTCGCGAAAGCCCGTGCGTGATGTGCCTGGCCTCGGTCTCCGTCGCTTCGATCACTTACCCATCTCCTTTCTCGCGGCCTCGACCAGGGTCAGGCACAGGTGCCGCAGCTGCGCCAGGTCCTCCTCGCTCAGGCCCCCGGCCAGCGCGTACTGGTGTGCCATGCCTTCCTGCCAGATGCCGCTGATCGTCGTTCGTCCCTTCTCGGTCAGGCGGGCGCGCACCGACCGCCGGTCGTCGGGGTCGGGGATGCGCTCCACCAGGCCGTCGCGCTCGAGGTGGTCGACGAGCCCGGTGATGTTACGGGGCGTGGAGTCCAGGCCTTCGGCGAGGTCGCCGAGGGCCGTGTCGCCGCAGCGCATGAGCCGGAACATGACCCCCAGGCGGCCGGAGCTCAGGTGGTGCTGCTCCGCCCACCGCTCCTGGAGCTGCGCCAGGGAGCGCCCCGCAATGCGGAGGGCGCTGAGCGCCTCGATGGCGGCGGTGTCGACCTTCAGCGGCCCCATGAGGGCCCGGAAGGTCTTGTCGTAGAGCTTGCCATCGTCGCCCCGGGCGAGCTCGGAGCCGCCCAGCTTGAACTGCTTGAGCTCGGGGTCGTTCATAGTGAAGTGCTTCACTATCACCTGATACAGGATCCCCGACCGGTTTATTCTCCCGAGCTAGTGATCGTCGACGCGCACCTCGACATCGCCTGGAACGCGATCTCGGCCGGCCGGGGGTTCCTTGTGCCGCCGGCCGAGGGCTACCTCATAAGCCGGCAGTCGCTCCTGGCCGCGGAGGTCGGGCTGATCTTCCCGACGATCTACTCCGCGCCGGCCACCGCGACCCGTTCGATGCGCACCCGCTTCGTCTACTCGACGCCGCACGAGGCCTTCCTCATGGCCGAGGCGCAGGTCAACTACTACCGGGCGTCGGGCCTGGAGCTGCTGCGGACCGCGGGCCAGGTGGGCGACTACGTCCGCGGCTGGCGCAAGGGCCGCCTCGCCGGCGTGCTGCTCATGGAGAGCGCCGACCCCATCGAGGACCCGTCCCAGCTCGGCGCCTGGTTCGATCGCGGCGTCCGGATCATCGGACCGGCGTGGGGGAGAACCCGCTACAGCGGCGGCACCGGGGCGCCGGGAGGGCTGACCCCGCTGGGCCGGCGGCTCTTGAAGGCGATGGCGCGGAAGAAGGTCATCCTCGATCTCAGCCACATGGCCGACCAGGCCGTCGCCGACGCGTTCGACATGTGGCGCGGGCCGATCATGGCCTCGCACAGCAACGCGCGGGCGCTCGCCGCGGGCGACCGCCAGGTCACCGATGAGACGGTTGCCGAGATCGGGCGGCGCGGCGGCGTCGTCGGCGTGAGCTTCTACAAGGGCCACCTGCGCGCGCGTGGCGAGCGGTCGCGAGCGGGCATCGAGGACGTGGTCGAGCACATCGTCCACCACGCACGCGCCGCCGGGTCGCCCGAGCACGTCGGCCTGGGCACCGACCTCGACGGCGGGTTCGACGCCCGTCACGCGCCGATCGAGAACCTGCTCCAGCTCCGCGAGCTGAAGGCAAGGCTGCGGCTGCACTTCAACCAGACGCAGGTGGACGGGATCATGGGCGGGAACTGGGTGAGCTTCCTGGAGCGGTCGCTGCCGGCGGCGTGATCGACGCGGCGCGGCGATCAGCGCTGGATCGCGGAGTCCGGCTCGAAGCCGTGACCGTGGTGTGGATGGCCGCGGAGGCCCTGCTCGCGCTCGGCGCCGGCATCGCGGCGCGAAGCGTGCTTCTGACCGCCTTCGGCGCGGACAGCCTGATCGAGCTGCTGAGCGGTGCGACCCTCTGGTGGCGGCTGCGCGTGGAATTCCGCGGCGGTGACGAGACGGCGATCGACGGCGTCGAGGCCAGGGCGACGCGCATCGCCGGCGTGCTGCTCGTCCTGCTGTGCGTCTACGTGGCGCTCAGCTCGCTTGCCGGCTTGCTGCTGCGGATCGAGCCGTCCCGCTCGTGGCTCGGAATCGTCGTCGCGGCTTCGGCGGTCATCCTGATGCCGTGGCTCGCGCGCCGGAAGCGGTTGGTCAACCGCGCGCTGCAGAGCCCGGCGCTGCGCGCTGACATCGCCGAGTCCGTGACGTGCGCCTACCTGGCGGCGACGACGCTGGTCGGGATCGCCGTCGACGCGGTCACCGGCCTGTGGTGGGTCGAGTACCTCGCGGCGCTCGCCCTCCTGCGCTGGCTGATCCCAGAGGCGCGTGAGGCGCTCGAGGGCGGCGACGACTAGAGCATCTCCGCGACTTTCTTCGCCGTCATGAAGGCGAAACCCATGCCGTGCCCTGTGAACCCCGCGCAGAGATAGACGTTGTTCATCCCCTCGAGCGGTCCCGCCATGGGCAAGCCCGACTCGGTGAAGCCCATCGTGCCGGCCCAGCGGTGGGTGACCTCTCCGCTCGCCCCCAGCTCGCGCACCGTGCGGTCGAGGTGCTCCTGGACCTCGCGCGTAGGCTCGGCGTCGAAGGTCTTCTCCGTCTCGAGCGTGGTGTCGCGCCAGCCGCCGAGCAGGACCTCGCCGGTGCGCAGCTGGCGCCAGTAGTGGTAGCCGAAGTGCGAATACACCGGCATGTCGACGAGCTCGCGCCGGTCGGGCGCCGTCGCGAGCATCTGCGCGCGGGTGGGCTGAATCTTGACCTCAGGCACCAGCTGCGACGTGTAGCCGTTGGTGGCAAGGATGACGACGCCCGCCTCGCATTCGGCTTCGCCCGCGGTCACGACGACGTCGTGCGCCCGGGGTGTCAGCGACTCGACTGCCACGCCTTCACGTATCGCGCCGCCGGCCGCCTGCCTTGCGAGCGCGGCCACCATGGCCGCGGGGTTGATCTCCCCGTCGCGCGGGTTGACGAGCCGCGTGCCGTCCCACCGCGACTGGAAGCCGTCCTCGGACAGGAGCTGCGCCGACTCGACGAGCAGCGCGCGCTCGTCGTCCGACGCGGGCAGGATGGCGCTGCCGAGCCGGCGATGACCGACGTCCTGGCCGCGCGCGGCTTCGATCATGCGGTCGTGGTTCTCGTTGGTGATCTCCCACACCTCGCGCGCCTTCTCCCGGCCGTACGTGCGGACCGCCTCGGCGTAGCTCGACGCGACGCCGGCCAGCAGGAAACCGGCGTTGCGGCCGCTCGCGCCCCACGCGATGTGCTCGCGCTCGACGAGCACGGCGTCGATGCGGCGCCGCGCGAGGTGCCAGAGCAGGCTGTTGCCCGCGATGCCGCCGCCGACGATCAGGACATCGGCCTTCTCGGGCAGCGAGCCGGGGTACTTCTCGGGCGGGACCGGCCAGAACGGCGTGCTCATGGCCCCAATAGAATCGTCGGAAGTGGACTTTGAAAGCTATGACGTCCTGGTCGTCGGCGGGGGGCTCGCCGGCATCAGGGCAGCGATAGCTGCGGTGGAGGCCAATCCGAGGGTCAGGGTCGGAATGGTCTCCAAGGTCTACCCGATGCGGAGTCACACCGTCTCCGCCGAGGGCGGCGCCGCGGCCGTGATGGCCGCCGGCGACTCGTACGAGACCCACGCCTTCGACACCATCAAGGGCTCGGACTACCTCGCCGACCAGGACGTCGT
>CAYWTI010000055.1:0-13056 GCA_964461175.1 uncultured Actinomycetes bacterium
GCGCATCACCGCGACGCTGACGAATGCGGGCTTCACGTACACGATGTCAGCGAGCGCGGCGGTCGCGCTGGCCGGCCAGGTCACGCACGACCCTTACTGGTGTCACTGCCCCGGCGGCGACCTCATCGGCGTCGGCGGCGCTAACGGTTTTCTCTACCTCCTGGACACGAGCCTGAACATCGTGCGCCAGTACGACGGCCAGGCCGACGGCCGGCCGGCGATCAACAGCACGCCGGTGGCGGACTCCGCCGGCGACTGGTACTTCGGCGCCGATGACGGCTTCGTCTACGACGTGGAGATCCCGGCGAGCGGTCTGCAGATGTTCAAGGCCGCCCGGTTCGGGCCGGGCGGGGCGCTCCGTAGCTCGCCCGTCGCGGGCGCGTGCGGATCTGCGACCTGCGTCTACGTGGCTTCGACGACGTCTGGGCCGTACTTCGCCAGGCTGGCCAGCACCCGCGTGATCGAGCTCCGCGCCTGTGTGACGACCGCGCCGGCATCGACCGCTTGCGCCGCCAACCCGCGCCTTTGGGCGCGCGTCATGGTCGGCCCCGTTGCGGTAGTCGGCGGAACGGGCATCTCGGTCCAGGGCTGGTCGTATTACTCTCCGTAACGAGTGCCCGCCTCCCGGCTCGCCATCGACCTTTCCGGCGGAACCATCCGCGCCCTCGACGGCGTTCCCGGCGGACCGATGCGCAGCGGTGAGATCGGGGTTGCCGAGCAGGCGATGGAAGGCGGCCACATCCGCGATCCGGCCGTGGTCGGAACCGCCATTCGCCAGCTCCTCGCGCGGGCCGAGATCAATACGGGCCGGGCGATGGTCGCCGCGAGCGACGCGATCGCCAGCTTTCGGGTCATGACCTTCGCCCCAGGAACCTCCGACGACGAGGTCGATGCCGAGGTCCGGGCACAGCTTCCGGCGCACGACCGCCTCTCCATCCGCCGGCGCGAGGTGCTGGACGGCGTCCCCGGCCGCACGATCTACGCCACCGCGTGGGATCGGGACAGCGTGCGCGCGATCACCGATGCGGTCCGCACCGCCGGCCTCGAACCCGCGGTCGTGGACTTGAAGTCGCTCTGCCTCGCGCGGGCGGTGACGGCGCCCGCATGCGTGATCCTGGACATGTCAGGGCAGCCGGTCGAGGCGATCCTGATCGATGCCCACGTACCGCGCGCCTGGCACGCGTTCAAGCTCGGCGCGGACGGCGACCTGGCGATGTCGATCGCGGCCGGCTTGAAGCCGGTTTTCGCCTTCTATCGCACCCGCGCCGACCAGTTTCCACCGGATGCCCCGATCCTTGTCAGGGCGGAGCAGATGCTGCCGGCATCGGTGGCCACTCGTCTTCGCCAGCTCACCGGCCGGCCGGTGGAGCCGGTGCCCCAGCCGCCAAGGGTGGACCCGGCGCTCCGCTACAGTGCCTACCTGACCTGCATCGGCCTCGTCATGCGTCGCGCCTCGTGAAGAAGCGCCAGCCGTCGCGGCAGGACGATCGCCGGCGCAGCCAGGTCGAGATCAACCTGATCGGCGAAGACGAACCCGGAACCCGGGGACCCCTGGCCGGGCGCCGTCGTGGCGGCTGCACCCTGCCGTTCTTAGGCGGCTCCGTCCTGATCCTCGTCTGCGAAGCGGTGCGGCTGGCCGCAGGCTGAGGCGGCCGCAAGGCTGGGCGCCCAGAGGGGCACGGACTGCCGCCCAGACCCTTGGGCCAAATCCTCTATTCAGCTTTCCGGGCGGCGCGCCTAACCTGCCCCTCGCACAGTCGAACACAAAACCAGCGCTTTGCGTCGTGGCGCCAGGCTTGGGGTTAGGTAAGGAGGACGTTTATGCGGCAGGGTCTCTATGCGTACTTCGCCCGCAACATGCGGGGCAAGAAGGGGCAATCCGGTTTCACTCTCATCGAGCTGTTGGTCGTCGTCACGATCCTTGGCGTGCTCGCCGCGATCGTGACCCTGAGCCTGGTCGGCCTGACGACCAACGCCCAGGCGAAGGCCTGCGAGCAGGAGTACAAGACGGTCCAGGCAGGGCTCGACGCGTACATGGCCAACAACAACCTCGATACCGTCACCGCGACGGGCCTGGCCGGCACCAACGACATGACGTCTCCGGTGCTGCTTTACAACTCGGCGCCGACGGCCGCCAGCCCGACGTACGTGCGCAACACGCCGACCCAGTGGGCGTACAAGTGGGACGGGACCGGACGGATCACGGCGATCCTGCAAGCGAGCGGAGGGCCGAGCGTGCCGACTGCGTGCACGGTCTCGGGCGGATAGCGAAGAGGGCAGCGAGAAAGGCGCCGCTTCGGCGGCGCCTTTTTCTTTGCCGCGAGATGTCATGACGTTGATCTGGTCGGCCTACCTCGTGATGATCGCCCTGCTCGTCGGCAGCTTCGTCAACCTGGCGGCCGACCGGTTGCCTCGCGGAGAGTCGCTGGTGCGCCCTCGCTCGCACTGCCGGGCGTGCGGCCGGACGCTCAACGCGATCGACCTGCTGCCGGTGGGCGGCTACCTGCTGCGCCGTGGTCGATGCGCGACGTGTGGCTCCTCGATCGGCGCCTCCGCGCTCGCGGTCGAGGTGCTGTCGGGCCTGGCGATGCTGGTCCCCCTGGCCGTCCTGGGCGCCATCCCCGGCGCGGTCGCAGGTGTCGCGCTCACGGCTGCGGTCGGCCTGACGGTGGTCGGAGCCTCCTGCGCCCGGGCGCGGCGAACCGTCTAACGGCGGATCGCGGCCGGGTAGAAGGAGTGGTTCCGGGCGTCGCGCTCGTCGATGAGGCCGGCGCGCAGCAGCTGGTTCAGCGACCGCTCGATCGTTTGGGAGCCCTCGCGCGCGCCCGTCTGCAGGATCGAGCGGATCTGATCCGTACGCCCCTCCTTGATCATCGCCCGCACGGCGGTGTTGGCGATCAGGATCTCGAACGCCGCCACCCTGCCGCCGCCCACCGCGGGCACGAGCTGCTGGTACATCACGCCCGCCAGGCACCCGGCGAGCTGGATGCGGACCTGCTGCTGCTGGGCGCCGAGGTAGCTGTCGATGATGCGGTCGAGCGCCTGCGGGGCATCGTTGGTGTGCAGCGTCGCCAGCACGAGGTGGCCGGCTTCGGCGATCGACACGGCGGCGCTGATCGTCTCCAGGTCACGCATCTCGCCGATCAGCAGGACGTCAGGGTCCTCGCGGAACGCGGACTTCACGCCTTCGGCGAACGACGGCGTGTCCTCGCCGACCTGCCGCTGATCGACCAAGCCGAGCTTGTGCTGGTGCACGTACTCGATCGGGTCCTCGATCGTGATGATGTGGTACGGCCGCGTCGCGTTGATGTGGTCGATGATCGCCGCCTGCGTGGTCGACTTTCCCGACCCAGTCGGCCCGGTGACAAGGATGAGCCCGTGCTGCCTTTCCAGCAGGCGGTGCACGGACTCGGGAATGCCCAGCATGTCGAAGCTCGGGATGGTCAGCGGCAGGAGACGGAACGAGGCCGCGAGAGAGCCGCGCTGGTAGTAGGCGTTGCCGCGGATGCGCGCCCGCTCCCGCCACGTGAACGAGAAGTCGACCTGGCGCCGCTTCTCGAGCTCCTTGAACTGCTTGGGGTCCAGGACCTCTTTGAGCATCCTGGTGGTGTCGTCGGGTTGGAGCGCCGGCGCGCTGTCGTCGAGCGTCTCCAGGTTGCCGTCCTTGCGCACACGCGGCTTGCTGCCGCAGCTGAGCAGCAGGTCCGACCCACCGTAGTCGAGCAGCCGGTCGAGGGCTTCGTCGATGGTCATCGGGATCGAAGTTTCGACGCGCCGCGCCAGGAAAGGAATCGGCCGGTCGGGATTCCCACCGCGGGTGTCCCGTGCGGACATGGGCATCCGTCCCGGGCGCTGCGACGCGGAGCCGTGCCCACGCGTGACAAGCCCATTGACGCCGCGGCTTATCGCCACAACGCTAGGCGCGGCCATGGGTAGCAGCGCGCCCTCGACGACGGGAGCCCGTCTGCCGAGCATCTACCTCGTTGCCGAGGAGATCGGCTCCGCACCGGACGAGGCGTACGCCAAGCTCGTGGACGAGCTCAGCCGCGCGCTGCGGTCGCGATCCTCGCTCCAGGTACACCTGACGCGTCCGGGTCCTTCGGGCGCGACGGCCGCGCAGGGGGCCACGCGGGGCGTCTCGCGCATGCGCGCCATCGCTAGCCGGGCGCTGTGGCGGGACATCCGCCGCGCGCATCCGGAGACCGTCGTTTACGTTTCGCGCAGCTCGACCACGCTGGCAGGCCTTGTCCGCTCGCGGATCCTGCAGTCAATGGCACGGCGCGCGTCCATGGTCATGATCGGCCTCCAGCCGCGGGCTCTCGGTCGCGGCGCCTCCGTGGTGGCTCGCGCGCTCTGGCCCGACCTGCTGCTGGTCACCACGCAGAAGGAGGCCCAGCGCGCCAGGTCGCTCGGCGCGCATGTCGACCTCATCGCCACCGGCGTCGACCTCGATCGCTACCGGCCGGCGCGCGAAGGGGAGAAGGCGACACTGCGAAGGCAGTGGGGGCTTCCGGAAGCCGCCCGGGTCGTCCTGCACGTGGGGCACCTGACCTCGGGCCGCAACCTCGAGTCCCTGGTGCCGCTCGCCCGGCGGCCCGGCACCCACGTCGTCATGGTCGCGAGCAGCCAGTGGGATCCCGAATCGCCGGGCCTGCAGCGCATGCTCGAGGGCGCCGGCGTGTCCGTCTTCCGCGGCTACCTTCCGCACGTCGAGGAGGTGTACCGGCTCGCGGACTGCTACGTGTTCCCGACGTGCTCGACCGACCACGCGATCGCGATGCCGCTTTCGGTCCTGGAGGCGATGGCGACCGGCCTCCCTGTCGTGGCCACGCGCTTCGGTGCGCTCGCCGAGCGCTTCTCCGCCGCCGAGGGTGTCATCCTCGTCGACGATCCGGCCGGCCTCGCCGACGCGGTCGACCGGGCGCTCGACCGCCCGTTCGACACCCGCGCGCTGGCGGGGGGTTTCACATGGGATGCCGTCGCAGACCGCGTTGCCGCCGCCCGTGGCTGAGCCCGAACCGATGGGCGTGTTGACCCGCAGCCGCAAGCTTGCGGCGGCCTATGCGTGGCGGGGGCTCTGGAAGGCCGACGATGTGATCCGGGCGGCGCTGTGGAACGACCGCCGGGGATTCGACCTCAGGCCACGCGCCAACGGTGCGGCAGAGCTGCCTGACGGCGGTGCGGAGATCAGAGGGCTCGTCTCCCCTTGGCGCGCGCCCACACCGACGACGGACAAGATCGGCGTCGTGGATGCCACGGGGGTGATGGCTGAGGCCGCGCGGTTCTACGGGCTCCAGGTCCACTCGGGCGGCGACGGCGCCCTTGCGCCGATGCTCGAGCAGGCACGGCGAGAGGGCTGGCCGGTGGTGGCCGCCGATCTGCGCTCCGCCGACGGCTCCGCGTCCCGCTGGGGCCGCGCAGCCGCCGCGTACGTGGAGTCGGGAGGGACGCTGTTCCTCGATCGGGCGGCGCCCGGCGATGTGGCGCTGGAGGAGCTGGCCACCGCCACGGGTAAAGACGTTCCGCGGCCCGTCGAGCTCGGCGAGGAGCCGTCGCACGTGCTCTTCGAGTCTGCGCGGACTCTCTTGGCGGGGCCCCTGGCGGGCGTCGCGATGCGTGGGCATGACGGCGGGGTGGGCCTTGCCGGCGACAAGGGCGGCGAGCCGGTCGCGTGGTTGCGCAGCGGCGATGCGCGCTATCTCGCCGTCTCCCAGCTGCGCCACGGAGACGGACGCATCGTGCTCTCGGTCGGTGCGAAGAGGAAGACGAGCCTCGCCGAGGCGCTCGTCCCACCGCGTCCGCTCGCCGCCCTCCCGCTGATGATGGTGCTCAGGGACGCGTACGCGGAGCTTGGGTGGCGGGCGCCGCGGTCGATGGCGACGTTCGTGATCGACGACCCCGCGCTCCGCGGCGGACGCCTTGGCCTCGACTACGACAGGGCGCTCGGGCAGGCTCGGGAGCACGGCTTCCATGTCTCGGTGGCGACGATCCCGCGCGAGCTCGAGGTCGCCGACGCTCGGGTTGTCGAGCTTCTGCGCGCGAGCGGCGAGTGGCTTTCAGCGTGCTACCACGGCAGCGATCACAGCGGCTACGAGTTCTTCCTCGCCGAGGGCGGCAGGATGCGGTACCGCACGCGGCCGATCGCCGACCAGGCGGCGTCCCTGCAGCGCGCGGTCGAGCGCGGGGAGGCGTTCGCGCGCGACAGAGGGCTCGCGCTCGACCGGGTGATGGTCTTTCCCCATGGCGTGGCCACGGCGGGTCTGCTGCCCGCGCTGCACAACCTCGGCTTCGTGGCGGCGTGCAACTACGACGACCGCTATCCGCTCGGCTCAGAGGTCCCTGCGGACTATGACCTCGGGCTCCGCGCCGCGGACCTTGGCTGGAATGGTTTCCCGCTGATCTGGCGGCGGGGCCTGCCCGACCACCTCTTCCCGCTCGACCTGTTCCTCGGCCGGCCGGCGATCACCTTCGGCCATCCCCGTGCCCTCGGGCCGGACCTCGCGCCGTTCGTCGACCGGGCCGCCGAGCTTCGGCGCGTAGGCGACGTCCGCTGGACGAGCCTCGAGGACATCGCCCGCCACTCGTATCTCGAGCGCTTCGACCCGAGCCCGGACGGCGGGGGTTGGAAGGTGCTGATGCTCTCGAACGAGATCTGCGTCCACAACGCGAGCCAGGTCCCGCGCTCGTTCCAGGTGGAGCGGCCGCACGCGCCGCACGGGTTCGTTCTCGACTCTCCGATCGTGACGGTGCCGCCCGGCGGCAGCCGCGTCGTCCGCCTCACCGCGCCCGGAGCGCGGACGCTGCAGGCCGGTACCGCGTGCCGGTTCGAGCCGGGACAAACGCCCACGCGCGGCGCTCAATCCGCGTAGCGCAGCGCAAGTCAACCATTGTCCCGGCTTTCTTCGTGTTGCTAGCTTGGCCGCATGTCCAAACCACCACGAATCCACCCGACCGCCGACGTTTCGCCTGAGGCGAGCGTCGGTCACTCAACGCAGATCTGGAACGAGGCGCAGGTCCGGCCCGGGGCGAAGATCGGCTCCGAGGCGATCCTGGGCAAGGGCGTCTACGTAGATATCGACGTCGTCGTCGGCAACCGTGTGAAGCTTGAGAACCGGGTTTCGGTGTTCCGCGGCGCGCGGCTCGCCGACGGCGTCTTCATCGGCCCGCACACGTGCTTGCTCAACGACAAGCGTCCGCGTGCGGTCAACCCCGACGGGAGCCTCAAGGGGCTCGACGACTGGGTCGTCAGCGGTGTCTCGGTCGGCGAGGGCGCCGCCATCGGTGGCGGCTGCACCGTCCTCCCTGGGGTGTCGATCGGCCGGTTCGCGATGGTAGGCGCCGGATCCGTTGTCACGCGCGACGTGCCCGAGCACGGCCTCGTGTTCGGCAACCCCGCGCGGCTCGTGGGCCACGTCTGCGAGTGCGGTGGCCGCCTCGACGCCGAGGGCACCTGCAAGGAGTGCGGGCGCAGCCACCGGATCGGTGCGCCGTCCCTGGTCGGGGTGAACGCATGATCACGACGCCCAGGCGCACGATTCCGATCGCCAGGCCGCAGCTCGGACCCGAGGAAGAGGAGGCCGTTCTCCAGGTCATGCGCTCCGGCGCCCTCGCCCAGGGAGCGCGCGTCAAGGCCTTTGAGGAAGCCTTCGCCGCGGCCGTGGGTGCTCGCTTTGCGATCGCCACGTCAAACGGCACGACGGCGCTGTTCCTCGCCCTCGTCGCGCACGGCATCGGGGCCGGGGACGAGGTGATCACGAGCCCTCTGACCTTCATCGCCTCGGCGAACGCGATCGCCCAGACCGGCGCAACCCCGGTCCTGGCCGACGTCGACGATTCGCTGAACCTCGACCCGAAAGCCGCCGCGCGCATGATCACGCCACGCACGAAGGCGATCATGCCGGTGCACCTGCACGGCAACCCCGCCGATATGGCCGCGTTCGTCGAGCTCGCCGAAGCGCGAGGGCTCGCGCTACTGCAGGACGCCTGCCAGGCCGTTGGCGCCACGATCGCCGGCACGCCGCTGGGCGCGTTCGGCACCGCTGCGTACTCCCTGTACGCGACCAAGAACATCACGACCGGCGAGGGAGGCATGGTCGTCACCAACGACCCCGCGGTCGCGCAGACCGTCGCGAGCCTCCGCCACCAGGCCTACTCCGACCGGGCGTACGTGCACGAGAGGATCGGTTACAACTACCGGCTTACAGAGATCGCGGCCGCCATCGGCCTGGTCCAGCTGGGCCGGCTCGACGCGATCAACGAGCGGCGGCGGAGCAACGCCGCGTTCTTCGACAGCCGGATCACGTCGCCGCACTTCACGCGGCCGCGCACGGTCAAGGGCAACGGTCACGTGTACCACCAGTACGTCCTGAGGGTGCGCGAGACGGCGCCTTTCAGCCGCGACGATGTGCGCGCCCGGCTCGAGGACCATGGGATCGGCACCGGCGTGCACTACCCGGTTCCGGTCCACCTGCAGCCGGCGTACGGCGGCCGGGCGAACGCGTCCTGCCCGAACGCCGAGGCCGCGGCGGCGGACATGCTCTCCATCCCGGTTCACCCGGCGGTATCGGACGAGGACCGGGAGCTCATCGCGGCCGCCCTGAACGCGCTGGGCGTCTAGGCCGCTAAGTCAAGGCCTCCAGACAAAAGAAAAGAGGTGGGCGGGGCGGGGGCCCCGCACCACCCCTACCTCGGTTAAGAGGCCGACGCCAATCCCAGGCCCTGAGGCGACACGAGCTTCACCTCGGGCATCACCGGCTGCGGCACCAACGACGGCGCCTGGACGGAGACCCGCTCACCGTGGCGGCGAAGAGACTCGCTTGCCGCCTCGAGCACCGACACCACCATCAGGCCCTGCATCGAGTCGGTGCGGGGGTCCGCACCCGTGCGGACGCAGTCGACGAAGTGCTCGCACTCGAGCCGCAGAGGCTCCTGCCACGTGATGTAGGGGATCGTCACCTGCCCATGGCGGTACGACATCTGGAACTCGCCGAAGCTGTTGGTGATCGGCGTGCCGACGCCGGTGTCGTAGACGCGGATCTTCTCGACCAGCGAGACGTCGTTGTAGACGGCCATCTTCTGGTCGCCGACGACGGTGATCCTCCGCACCTTGGCCGGGTCGAGCCAGCTGACGTGGACGTGGGCGCTCACGCCGGTCTCGAACAGCAGCTCGACGTAGGCGACGTCGTGCACGTCGTCCTGGACGCATCTGCTGCCCCGGGCGCTCACCGCCACGGGGTTGGTGCCCAGGATGTACATCAGGATCGAGATGTCGTGCGGCGCGAGGTCCCAGATGACGTCGGCGCGCCGCTGGAACAGGCCGAGATTCAGCCGGGCGGCGTCGACGTAGTAGATCCGCCCGAGCTCACCGTCGCCCACGAGGCGCCGCAGCTCCTGCACCGCCGGGTTGTACAGGAACGTGTGTCCGACCATCACCACGCGGTTGCGCGTGCGCGCCAGCCGGATGAGCTCCACCGCCTCGGCGACGCTGGCCGCGAGCGGCTTCTCGACCAGGATGTGCTTGCCTGCGGCGAGCGCCTCCATGGCGATTCGGTGATGTGTGTGGATCGGCGTCGAGATGACGACGGCCTGCACGTCGGATTCGAGCAGCTCGGTGTGAGTCGCGAAGGCTCTGACGGTCGGATAGTGCCGGCGGACGAAGTCAAGCCTCTCCGGCTTGTTGTCCGCGACGCCGACCAGCTCGACGTTAGGCATCTCGTGGAGGTTGCGGACCAGCTGCGGGCCCCAATAGCCGCAGCCGATGACGCCGACCTTGATCCGGGCATCGCGGTGTCCGTTGTGATCGTCATGGCCGTTGTGGCCGTTTCTTGTCGATAGGTTGCTGCGGCGAATCGCGACTGCCATGAATAACTCCATGCAAAGGCTTCGTTAAGCCGACGGTTGAGGGATGCAAGAAGTCTTGCGGCGGTGCGGCGCGCGAACAATGGGCGATGCCGAAGCGCGAAGGACAGCGGCCTGAGTCGCACGCGGCCCCCCGAAAGGAATGCGTCAGGGGTCCTGGGCTGGATTACACAGGACACCCAGGACAGCGCCCAGCGTCACGTCCCGGTGTCCCGGCGGGGTTCAGACCTTCAGGCGGCGAAGCGCGGACGCGACCCGCGCGGCCTGGTGCACCCGGCCGGGTCCTTCCGCGTCCTGCGCGGCGAGCATCGCGAACACAAGCGACGTCCGGGCTGCCATCGCAGGGGCCTTGCACGTGGGGCAGCCACCGGGCCGGTGGCCGAGGAGGTCGCGCACCGCGCTCGCGACCGCCATGGGGCCGCGGGCGCGGGCGACCCTGATGTGTGTCGCCGGCATGCGCGCAAGCTCGCTTCCGCGCGGCGCGACGGCGATCCTCGCGCCACGCAGGAAGGCAAGGTCCTCGACGCCGTCGCCGACCGCGAGCGCGATCGCGCGGTCGTTGCCGAGCAGCGCGTCGAGACCAGCCGCCTTGTCCACCGACGCGACTCTGAAGTCCGTCTGATGGCGACCGGGCACGCAGCGCACCACGCCGGCCACGCCGGCGGCCTCGATCGCCCGGTCGGCGACCTCCGCGGCGAGGGAGCTGCGGCGCCCGTCGCGACCGACCGTGAACGCGCGGACCGAGTGGTCGTAGAGGCCGTCGACGCCCGTGCCGGGCATATCCCGCAGGACGGCGCGAAGGCGCGCCAGGGCGTCTCGTTCCGCGGCACCGAGCAGCGACCGTTCTTCTCCGGTGCGGGCGTCATAGAGCGCGGCCCCGTATTCGGCGACGCCGCCAGCCGTTCGGTAGGCGGCGCAGCGCTGACGGACCTCGGGCAGCGACCGGCCACTGCACAGCACGACGCTGAAGCCGTGCTTCGCGAGCGCGCGCACGGCGAAGGCCGCGGCCGGCGTCATCGCCGGGAAGCCGAGCTTGCGGGTTTCGAGGGTCCAGTCGAGGTCCAGGACGCAGGTCGGGCCGCCTGTGGCGACCTCGACGTCCGCGAACACCGTCTCCGCGAGGTAGCCCTGGAGCTCGGAGGCCATCATCCGCTCCGCCTCGAGGCTGCGGTGCACGGTGTCGCGCTCGCGTTCGGCGATCTGGACGAGGCGGTAGAGGAGCCATCGCTCGGCGTCGATCGCGCGGCCGGTCAGCCGTTGGTGGGCGGTTCTCACCGCGGGCGCCAGACCGCTACGGGCATCCACCCCGGCGACGTCGAAGGCGGCGTCGAAACAGTGCAGGTCGAGGCTCGAGAACGCGCGCTCGTCGAAGTCGGTCTTCAGCAGGGCTCCGCCCGGGCCGGTCTCGAACCAGCGGTCGAGTCCCATGCTGCCGTCGATGACCGACGGCTCGTCGGTTCTCAGCACCGCCCTCGCGACGCGGTGGGATAGAGGACGCACGAACTGGTCCCACCGGCCGAACGAGCGGCCGAGCTGGTCGGCGGCCCGCTGCCAGACCGCGCCACGATCGACGAGGCGCAGGCCGAGGTCGTCATCGACCCGAAGCCGCGCCGACCGCTCGACCACGTACGTCGCCATCGCCGCGGCGAGGGCGTCGCGACGCTCGTCCGGAACATCGCTCAGGCGCTGCGCGTCGGGCAGCCACCGGCGGTAGAGAAGTCCGTCGTGCAGCCCGAACACCTCGGGGAGGAGCTCGCCGAGCGCGGCGGCGACCGCGACCGAATGCTCGCCGAAGTAGCCGAGGCCGACCCCCTTCACATACACGTCGAGGGCGCGCGTTTCGCGGGTGTGGCGGTCCTGCAGACGCACCGAGTACCTCCCCTCGACGTGCCGGCGCGCGGTCGGCCGAGCCGGCAGCGGGCACCGCTGCACGGACAGGACGGTGGCGTCGGGCATCATCGGTGCCAGCGCGTCCCGGACGGCGGCCGGATGGAGCCTGGCCTGCACCGCCCAGTCGCGCCAGTCGATGACCACGCGCGGGTGCTCCGCGAGCGCGGCCGGCAGCACCCCGCCGTCCATCATCGGCACGACCGGGATGACGGCGTCGGTCGCGAATCCAATCTTGCGCAGCTCGGCGAGCGCCTTGCCCAGCGAGCCGCCGGACTTCGGCGGGTCGTCTGTGACGATGGCGAGGCCGGCAGGCCGCACGTGGTCGAGGGCCGCGCGCTCCCACCGGCGCCAGCGGCGATCAGGACGCCACGTGACGACGCGGACGTCGCGGTAGCCAAGCGAGCGCAGCCACGCAGCGTGCAGCGGCGCGGTGTAGCTGCCTGAGGTGCGCACGCCGATGACGGCAAGCGGCCTTTGGCGGTCGGGCCACCTCCTGCTGAACTCCGACGTCATGCGTGCGACGTCGTCCGGGTGCTCGTCGAAGCTGCGGAAGCAGCTGGGCAGCCGGAGGACGGCTCGCCTGGCGGCCGAAGGCAGGTTCCGCAGCGCCGCCTGGAGATGGGCGGCATCCTCGGCGGCGCGCCGGGCGGCGGCACCGCCTGGCGGTTCGATGGTGAACGACGCCAGCTGCTCGACAAGGCCGGCCAGCCGGCGCTGCCAGGGCGCCAGCTCATGGTCGGAGCCGGGCGCGTCACGCACCCACCAGCTTGCAGTGGCACCGGCGCGGACGGCGGCGCCCGCGACCGCGCCCGCCGGTCCGCGCAGCACGCGGCGGACGTGGCGTTCGACACGGGGCAGGGACACCGGCTCGTCGTGGAGGTGGTCCTCGGCGACCTGGTTTGCGCCGGCGGCAAGCAAGAATGCGTTCAGCCACGCTTCGCGGTCGACCTCCGCCGCCATGAGGCCGACCAGGCCGTCAAGGTCGTGGAGGAGGTTGACGAGCGGGAGCGGGTGCTCGGCCGCGCCCTGGGCGGCGGATGGCTGCGGCCCTAGCTCTTCGAGCAACGCGATGTGGTCCTGGGCATGGCGGTCCAACTCGCCATCTTCGGCGGCTGAGGGCGACGGTTGAATGGGCGTTCGTGGGCTCGGCGGGGCGGTTATCCCGGACGGCCGGGACAAGAGTGTGACGTCAGCTGTGCGAGATCGTCAGCGGAGCGTTCTGGCGCTGGCCGGCGGCCGGCTTCGAGGCAACGACATCGAACAGGAGGCTGACCCTGAGCGCCCCCGTGGCGTCGACGCTTGACTGGT